>CALVHI010000020.1 GCA_944327365.1 uncultured Bacilli bacterium | reverse complement strand
TGCTGTTTTTTAATTAAAAATTTGATACAATATAATAGAAATAAATCAAATTGAAACAGAGGGATGGTATGAACAAATTAGCTGAAAGACAAAAAGAACTACTTTTTGGAAACTTAAGTAATCAAGAATGTAAAATAAAGCAAAAAGAATTTTTAGAATTATATTATAAGTTAAGAAAAAAAGAGGAAAATGCATGGTATAGCAAATTATCTTTAGAGCAAAGAAAAAAATCCATAAATTCATTTTAGCTCTTTATAAATTTAAAAATAGATTAGGTGGCTTTTCATATCAAATATTAGGAGATGAGAGAACAACAACAGATAGACCAATTATTTTTGTAGTAAGTCATGTAGGTAAGTTTGATGTTGAAGTAGTTAGTGAAGCAATAAAAGATCATTATTATTTATTATCTGGAGATTTTGAACACATTCAAGGTATTATGGACGTTCCATTCCTGGGATTAAATGGTGTATTTTACTTTAATGAAAAAGTAAAAGAAGATCGGAAATTAGTATCTAAAAAAATGATAGACCATTTATGTTCTGGAGGAAACCTCATGTATTTTATTGAAGGAACTTGGAACATTACTCCCAATTTACCAATGCTCCCATGCTATTGGGGAATTGTTGATATAGCAAAAGTGGGAAATGCCATTATTGTTCCTATTGCAGCCGAACAATATGGTAAATTATTTAAAATTAAAATTGGCAAGAATTTTGATATGAATTTATATGGCTCTGGGAATACCGAAAAATCAAGGGCAATTGGAGATCTACGAGATGTAATATCTACCTTAAAATGGGAGATTTGGGAAACAGAAAAGGTTAGTAGAAAAGAAATTTCAGATGATTATTGGAATAAATATGTAAGTGATAGATTCAAAGAATGGCCATATTTTAACGAAGAATATATAGATGGTTTAGTCTATAAGCCTAAAGGAATTTACACAGAAAGTGAAGTCTTTGAGCCGATAAGGGCTTTAATTCCACAAGAAAAAGCAGAATATGTAGTTAAGTTAGAGAGAAATAAAGTGGTCGCTAGGAAAATATAAAAATATTTATTTAATAAACTTTAATTTCTATTAAATATATAGTATAATCTTTATAAGATAGCGTAAAGGCAGTGATTATATGTCTAATGGATATATTGTTGGATGTGCACTCGTAATTTCGATATTAATTACTATTATGTTTAGCATCAAATCAAGGGTTACAAATATAGAAGCAAAAATATTTAAGAAAATGCTTTTTGTTAATATTTTAGAATCCCTTATGACAAATTTGATTTTCATAGTCGCCATTACAATTGATTCTACTTTTATTTTAAAAATTCTAAATCGAATTGATGTTATTTTAATCATTGTTTGGTGTAGCTTAATGTTTTATTATATATATAGAATTACAAGTAAAAAAGTGGAACAAACGTATTAAAAAGTTTACCATCTTATTGGATTTTATTATAGTTTTTTTGCTTTATTTTTAGATGTTACCATTATTAATGAAAATGGCATTATGAACTCAACAGGAATGCTTACATATTTAGGCTTTATTGGTGCAAGTTTATATATAATATTTATGATTTTAACATTGGTTATGATTAGAGATAAAAAAGATAATTTAGACAAGAATAAATATATTCCACTATATTTTTTAATAGGTATGCTTATCTTAGTAGCAATTTTAAGATTAATTGTACCGGAAATTAATTTTATATCTATTGTAATTAGTTTAGTGGATATGATTATGATTTTTACAGTAGAAAATCCGGATGTAAAATTGCTTAATCAAGTATTATTAGCAAAAGAGCAAGCAGAAAAATCTAATAAAGTAAAATCGGATTTTTTATCAAGTATGTCGCATGAGATTAGAACTCCATTAAATGCCATTGTGGGATTTAGTGAGTTAATAGATAGTGCTGAGACTTTAGAAGAAGCAAAAGAAAACAGTAAAGAAATTATGGACGCATCTAATACATTGTTAAATATGTTATCTAATGTAATCGATATTTCTCAAGTAGAAGTTGATAATGTTGAAATAAAGGAAGTTTCATATGATTTAGAAAAAGAACTTAAAAATATATGTAAGTTGTATCAATATAAATTAGAAGAAAAGCATCTAGATTTAGATATAGATATATAAATGCACCAAAAGTGCTAAGGGGAGATATTGATAAAATTAAAAGAATAGTTGCTAATTTATTAGACAATGCAATTAAATATACAGACATGGGCTATATCTCACTAGTAGTTAATTCATCAATTAAGAATAATCTTTGTAATTTAGAAATACGTATTGAGGACACAGGAATTGGTATGGATCGGCAAGTAATAAATCATTTATTCGAAAATTTTGTTAGATCTAGTGAACATAAAGATTCTAATAAATCAGGTATGGGGTTAGGATTATCGATTACCAAAAAACTTGTGGATTTAATGAATGGTAGTATTGAATGTGAATCAGAAGAAGGCAAGGGGACAACATTTATTGTTAGAATATCTCAAAAAGTAGGTGATGAATCTGAAGACATTAGTAGTTGATGACAGTTTAATTAATCTTAGAGTGGCTCAAAAATTGTTAGAGCATTTAAATTTAGAAGTTGATACTGCTTTTAGTGGTAAAGAGTGCTTAGAAAAAGTTAAGAGTAATTCATATGATATAATCTTTATGGATATTATGATGCCTGAAATGGATGGTGTGCAAACATTAGAGAATTTAAAATTAATAGACGGGTTTTCTACTCCAGTCGTTGCTTTAACTGCTGATGCAACAACAGGTGCAAAAGAAAAGTATATAAATTTAGGTTTCAATAATTACATTGCTAAACCAATTGATTTAGACCTATTAGAGAATATTATAAAAAAATTCTTGAATTAAATTTGAAGATTTTGCATTTTATATGAATTGTGGTATAATATTTGTCAACAGGAGGGATTTTTATATATGAAAGAAACAGAAAAAATTTACTTGGATCAAAAAGGATACCAACAATATTTGCAAGAAATTGAAGAGATAAAGGAGCGACTAAACTCAAATAGTAGACAAAAATCATCAGCTTATGCAAATGCTGTTGGTGATGGATGGCATGATAACTTTGAATTTGAAGAAGCAAAAAGAGAAGAACTTAAAATTATGGGCTTACTTCGAGATAAAATGGAAGGATTAAATAGAATTGTGATTATAGATAAAAACGAAAAATCTCAAAATGGTAACGATCTTGTTGATATTGACGATTATGTAAGTATTTTATTATTAATGCCAGATAATGAAACTGAACATATGGTTTTTAGATTAGTTGCTTCATTAAGTACCAATAGAGATATAAAAGAAGTTTCTCTAAATAGCCCAATGGGAAAAGCAGTATATGGCAAGAAAGTAGGAGAAACTGGAAAATATCAAGTAAATGGAAATGATTTTTTTGTTCAGATATTAGCTAAATCAAAAGAATTAACTAAAGATCTGGAAAATAATGATTTATTAAAAAGGTAAATATGAATTTTGATTATTTAGTAAATCTAAATTTATTCAGAACATTTTATTTTGTTGCCACTTCTTCATCTTTTAAAGAGGCATCAGCAAAACTGTATATGTCTCAACCCGCAATAAGCAAACAGATAAAAGAACTTGAAGATGTTTTAGGTGTCAGACTATTTACTAGGTTTAATAAAGGAATTGAATTAACTAAAACTGGAAGAATTCTTTTTAATCAATTAGAAAATGCTAATTTTTATTTAAAAGAATCTATTAATCAGATAGAAAGAATTAAAGATTTAAAAGCAGGAGAATTAATTATAGGCTGTCCATCTCACATTACCTCGTTTTACTTATTAGATAAAATAGAAAAATTTAAAACGAAGTATGGTAATGTTGAGATAAAAGTCGTAAATGGCTCTACGAGTGAACTGCTAGATGATTTATATCATCATAAAATAGATTTTATGATTGACTTTGATCCGATTGATAATAAATACCGTGATTTTAAAATTGAAGTTTTGGATTATTATGATACAGTACTAATTGCTAATTATAAATTTGATAAAAAAATAAAGAATTTAAATGATCTAATTGATCAGAATTTTGTCCTACCTTTGCCAAGAAGTTCAGTACGCAAAAACTTTGAAAAGATATTATTAAATAATGGTATTTCGATTAATGTAGGTTTGGATTTAGATACAACTGATCTAATAATTTCGGCTGTAAAAAGAAATTTTGGTATTGGATATGTAATAAGAGAATCTGTAAAGGAAGAATTAAAACAAAAATCTATTAAAGAATTAAAATTGAATTACGAATTTCCAAAATTGAAATTGAATTTAGTATATAATGATAATTTTTTAACTCCTTCAGCAAAAATTTTTATTGATGATTATATTAGAGTTTGATAATTAAAAAAGATGTCAAGTAAATGCTTGATATCTTTTTTTGCCATAACTTCTAGTTATTTCAAATTAAAAAAAAGTTATTTGAATTTATATCAATGTAAGAGTATAATGTTTTTAACAGGTGATTGTGATGTCCAAAATTAAATTGATAGCAATTGATGTTGGTGGTACTTTAATTGATGATAACAATAATATTCCGCCAGAAAATATTGAAATATTAAAAAGAGTCAAGAAGCAAGGTTTAAAAATAGCACTGGTTACTGCTAGAATGCTATCCTCAACAAAATACATTAGTAATGTAATTGAATGCGATTATGGAGTATATGGAAATGGAAGTAATATCATAAACTTAAACAATAACAAAGTGCTTTATTTAGAAAAGTTATCAAATAAAAATTTAGAACGATTAATAAATTTTGGTAAAAAAGAAGGCTTATATATTCACCTAAATCAAGTTTTTCAAGAAGTATCAGATCAAAAGAAATATTTTGCTTTAAAGCATATTCTTTTAAATAAAAAATATCCTAGTAATCTTCAAAGTAATGTAGAAGTCGTTTCAAGTTTAAAAGACTACATTAATAATACTGATAACATTGTAAAATTAGTTTTTGTATCAAAGAACAACTTAGATGCCATAAAAGAAAAAATAACAAAAGAATTTTCAGACATTTTCATAACTGAATATAATAAGAATCTAAATGAAACTGCAATTAATGAAATTATTAATTATATTGAGATAGGAGCGAAAGCTACAACTAAAGCAGAAGGAGTCAAAAAATTAGCAAATATTCTTAATTTAAATCAAGAGGAGATTCTAGTTATCGGAGATGGAAACAACGATATAGAAATGTTTAAATCATTTAAGAATTCAGGCTGTTTAAAAAATGGAACATCAGAAGCGAAAGCTAATGCTAATTATGTTTCAGAAAAAATAAATAATGAAGGTGGATTAAATGAAATAATAGAATATTATCTTAATAAAGAAGAGGAGTAATGAATAATGAAAATAGCAATTGAGGGTATGGATGGAGTTGGAAAAACAACTTTAGCAAAAAAATTGGCTCAAGAATACAATTTTAAATATATTGAACAGCCATTAATGGATTTTTTTGAAATTGATAATTTAGATACTAAAGCAATTTATGGCATGATTTGTAATAAATTATATCAGTTTAATAGTGAAATTCCTAAAGCTTGGTTTTTTGGGCTAGGTAATATATATACTTTTTTAAAATATAAAGATGAAAATATAATTGTTGATAGGCATTTTGCCTCAAATTATTTTTGGAATGGAACAGAAGAAACAAACGGTATTTTTAAAACTATGATTGATCTTGTAGGTGTGCCGGATCTTACTATTGTACTGTATGCTTCCATTGAAACTAGAAATAATAGATTAAAAAGAAGGGATGCTTTAGATAGAGATATATCTGATCCAGAAAAGCAAGTATTGGGAAGTGATAAAATGATAAATTTTTTAGAGAATTTTCACATCCCTTATGTGCTTATTAATACCGAAGGAAAAATAAAAGAAGATGTCTTTAATGAAGCTAAGTCAATTATAGATAGATTACAATTAGATGGTTTCTCAAGAAAACGTAGGAGGTAAAATGTTACAGTTTTTGGGAATAGGTGGTGCTTTTTTTCCTGATTTAGGAAATACATCTGCATTTTATAGAAAAGGAAATGAATTATTTTTATTGGATTGTGGTGAAGATGTCTTTGGCAATATATTGAAAAACCATTTATTAGAAGGAATTGCTAAAATTAATATTCTTATTACTCATTTTCATAGTGATCATGTTGGTAGTTTAGGTACTTTAGTATTTTATTGCGAGGCTAAGAATTTAAATGAAATTAATATTATTTTTCCAAATAAAGAAAAATTAGCTGAATTAATTAGGCTGTTTGGTATACAAAACTGTAATATTAATATCTATACACCGAAAGAGTTTGCTAGATTAAAAATTAAAGAATATCGTCAAGAACATGATGTGATCGAGGCTTATGGATATATAATAGAATTGGACAGAAAAATAATTTATTATTCTGGAGATACTAAATCTATTCCTGATGAAGTTTTCAATCTTTTGCTTAAAGGAAAAATAGATTACTTTTTTCAAGATGTTAGATTAAAACAAAACCCGTATCATTTATCATTAGATGAATTAGAAAGTAAAATACCGTTTAATTTAAGAAAACAAATTAATTGTATGCACTTTGTATCAGAAGCAGAAATCGCCGAAGTTACAAAACATGGCTTTTCGAGAGTTAGAAGGTTGGAAAGTGAGGGAAAAAATGGAAATATTAAGTCCGGCAAGTAACATGAGGCATATCCAAGTTGCAATTGATAATAAGGCAAATGCTGTATATGGAGGTTTGAAAAATTGGAATGCTAGAAATAAAGCAATTAATTTTACAGAAGCTGAATATAATAAATTAATAACAATACTACATCAAAATAATATAAAATTCTTTTTGACTTTAAATATTCTAATGCTTGATAATGAAATTGAAGAAGTAATAACATTTTTGAAGAAAAATTCTTTGCCTGATGCTTTCATAGTCACAGATATTGGATTAATACAGGTATTAAAGCAAGAATTTCCTAACGTTCCATTACATTTTTCGACACAGTTTGGCTGTCATTGTATTGATGATGTCAATTTTGTAAAGGCAGTTGGTGGCACAAGAGCAATTTTATCTAGGGAACTTACATTAAAAGAGATAGAAAAAATTAGAAATAATACAGATATTGAGTTAGAGTGTTTTATTTGGGGATCGCAATGTTTAAGTTTTTCTGGGTTATGTTTTTTTGGCAGTTTGATCAATGGTGGAAGTGGTAATAGAGGAAAATGTATTACTTTATGTAGAGATGTTTATTCAGTTAATGAAAAAGGTCATTTGTTATATGTTCCAGATATGGATTGCATAAATTTAATAAGCAAATTAGATAAAATAGATTGCTTAAAATTGGAAGGACGGCGTAGAGATCCTAAGGAAATTGAAAAAATTTTACAACAAATTTTAAAAAAAGAAACATCGGCTCAAAATGTGGGATATCTATATGGAACAAATAGTAAGGATAATAATCAATTTGAACTAATTAATTCTAGAATTAAGCCAGTATTTCAAGCGAATAAACTAAAGAATCGAGACGACTATGATGTGTTTATAGAATATCAAAATGGTAAGCCAATTAGATTTTCAGATGATTATAATAATTCAAATGTATTTTATGTATACTCAGAAATTAAAAGGAAATATAGCTTGACCAAAAAGAATATCAGTTTAGATTTAACTTTTAATGATAATATTTTATCTGAAGTATTATATGTCAACTATAAAGGGGATGGTCATACATTCTTTAAAGATAATAATAGTGATGATGATCAAATTGTTTTAGATTTTAATGAATTAATTCAGCAATTATCTTTAAATGATAAAATAAATGTTTATAAAATAAAATTCATAAAGGGGCAATATGATAAATATTTAGTCAGTAAATCTATGTATGATGAAATAATAAATTATATTCTAGATGATTGTAAAAATACAAATAAGGTATATCCTATCATTCCTTTAAAACTTGATAAAATATTATTAGAAACTCAACAGGAAGAAATTTTAGATGAACTAGTAAAAGATAAATTTGTAAAAGTTATATATGATATAAATACAATAGATAAACTAAAAAATATTCAAGATATTATAGATCAATATGGCGATAAAATAATTTATAAATTACCTTTATTCAACTGGGATAGCGAAGATGTTTTGCCTTATATTTCTAAACTTAAAAATAAAGAAATTATGTTTACTCGAATGTCCCAAATATATTTATCAAAAAATATTCAATTTAAAAAGAAATATGCAGATTATACTATATATGTTTGGAATAAAGAAAGTTTAAATTTTTTAAAAAAGATGGGAATTCAAGAGTTTACTTTATCACCGGAACTGGATTATGAAACTAATATGAAAATCTATAATACTGAAAACGTACAGGCTTTGTTATGCGGTAAGTTTCCTCTTGTATATACAAGAAATTGTTTTAAAGGAGTCTTTCATTGTAGCAATTGTATGAAAGAGCAACCATGCTTAAAAACAATAGTAAATGTAGATAAAAAAATTGATTTTGAAATATTGTGTAATACTGATTATCGCTATGTGTTAAGTAAATTTCCTGTGTTAAATAATTATTCAAGATTTAAAATAGAAGAAAATGTAAACTTTAGGTATATTACACTTGGTGATAATATCGAAAATATTAGAAAAACGATAAATATTTTAAAAGAAATTAATTTTTATGAAAAATTAAAAGCGGTTGATTATTGGAAAAATTCTTATGAATGTAACATTATAGAAAGTAAAAGTTAGGAGGATTTTATGAAAACAAAAAGTATATGGGGAAATCCCCCCAAAAGATTATATAAGTTAATGAAGATAGCTGAAAAGGATTTTGGAGAAAAGTATACAGCTTGTATTGTGGGCTGCTCTGATGGTAAATTTTTGCTACCATTTGCTAGAAAAAAACTTAGAGTTACTGGCTATGATATTGATGATATCGCTTTATATGGTGGTCAAAAATCATTTCCAATTGTTAATGAAAAAAATAAGTATCAATATAATAAGAATTTTAAATCTCAAGAATATGAGTTAGTTAAAAAAAGAGTATTAGGAATTACAGAAAGGTTGGAGATAGAGAAGTTATCTAACTATGCTCTAATTGAAAAGAGGGATTTTTATCGTAATGTACCTGAAAAAACTTTCGACGTAGTTTTTACTAGTTGCTCTTTACATTATACTGCTAATAAAGATTTTAGTTTGGAAGATAAAACAAAAAAATTACAGAGTATTGTTTCTGTTGGGGGATATTTATATATAGATTATATGATGGCAATAGAAGAAGAGGATTATATATTATATCCTAAGGAGAAATTCTATCGCAAGGGTGAAATTTTAAACTATTTTGATGATAATTGGAGAATTGTTTCCTGCAAAGAAAATAACTTTCCATCTTTTGAGGGAGCACATGTGGATTGTGTTAAAGATCATTTTCATAGATTTGGCTATCTATTAGCAAAGAGGATTAAATAATGATGAAAGAAATTTGTTGGAATATTACTGCTTTATGTAATCAGAGTTGTAAGTACTGCCATAGATTTTTAAATATCAAAAATTTATCTTATGAAGAGAATTTAAAAATTTTGGATAATTTAATTGATTCGGGTGTGGATCATATTACTTGGACAGGTGGAGAAGCTTTGGTGTTAGATTATCTGGATGATTTATTAAAGATTTCTTCTGATAAAGGAATTAAAAATAAATTAATAACTAATGGACGGCTTTTAACAAGAGATAGATTAGATAAAATCTATAAATATTTGGATAATATAACATTGTCAATTGATTCAATAGATAATGGAATAAACGAGACATTAGGGCGAGGAAAATATCATTTTAAAGAAATACAAAATATTTTAGAATATATTACAGAAAAAAACTATGATATAAAAGTTAGTATTAATACTGTAATATGCAAGTATAATTTACACGATGTAGTCTCTTTATCTAACTTTTTAAATAATTATAATATCTGGAGTTGGAGAATTTTTAAATTTATGCCTTTGCGGGAAACTGCTTTAAATAATCAAAAAATGTTTGAAATAACCTTAGATGAATATAATAGCGTGATAAAGGAAATTGTTGAAAATACCAATATAAAGAAAGTTGATACTAGATTACAAGATGATATGGAGCAAAAATATATTTTGATTTTAGCGGATGGAAGTATAATTATTACTGAAAATGGGACTGATAACAAAGTTGGTCATGCTTTAATTGATTCGTTTAAAAAATATTTATAATTAAAATGGTGATGTGTTATGGGATGGTATGAAGTTTATTTAAAAGATATTGAAAAGAAAGGGACTTTACAAAATTATGTTAATGATAAAATAAAGAACAAAAAAGTTTTGTTAAATCTAATAAAAAAATATGCTATTTCAAAAAAAATTGTGGAAGCTGGTTCGGGGACGGGTATTTTATCTACTTATCTAGCTTCTTTAGGATATGACGCAGTTGCTTTAGATATTGATAATAAAATTTTGAAATTATCTAAAAATATTGCTTCTAAATATTTTTCTGAAAATAAACCTAAATTTGTAAAAAAATCTATTTTTGAATTAGATTATCCAAACGCTTTTTTCGATGTATCATTTAGTAATGGAGTATTGGAACACTTTGATGATGATGAAATAGTAAATACCTTAAAACAACAAATGAAAATAGCAAAAGTAGTTATTTTTGGTATTCCTACTAAATATTTTAAAAAAGAAGAAGCAATGTATGGGGATGAAAGATACATGAAAATAACTTATTGGCGAAAACTAATTCAAAAAGCAAACGGCAATATTTTAGAGGAAAAATCTATGCACTATATGGATTTTAAGCATCGTTTATTAAATTTTAAAAAATATTTTAAGCCATATCCTTACAGAATATTTGTAATAAAATCAATGGAATAATTTATTATATTCAAAAAAGTATTTAGTATACTGGGAGGGTAATATGATCGAATATACTGGAAAGCAAGTTACAATTATGGCTTGTTCAAATTGTAATGCTAATTGTGAACATTGTTATATATCATATACTGGAAATATGACAGGCGAACATTTATTGCAGATGTGTAAGTTTTTTAAAAATAAATATAAAATAATTATAAATGGAACAGAGCCATTATTACACGATGATTATTTTGAAGGATTCAAATTATCTGATCAAAACCGCATTTTAACTAATGGCCTTATAATTTATAATGATGAAGCAATTCTAGAAAAAATAAAGGAAACTGGCATAAAAAATATAGCAATGTCTTATCATTTTGGAACTGAAATATCTACCGTTTCGCAAGATGTAGTTGAAAAAGCCATAATTAAAATAAAGAAACATAATTTAAACCCAGAATTAATGTGCACAATAACTGTAGAAAACTATGATAAATTAGATGACATCTGTAAAAAGGTAATTACTTTAGGAGTTAATACAATAAGATTTTTTAATTGCATTAATACTGGGAAGTGTGAATCAAATTATTCAACTTTCTGCTTAAATGATAAGCAAATTAATCATTTTTTTGATCAATTAATTGAGGTAAGGAAAAAATATTGTCAAGATATTTTAAAAATTAAGAGGAATGGATTATTTGGCAAAGATAACAATAATGCTAATTGTAATTTTAAATGTGTTGCTAGTATTGATGAGGTTGTAATTACGCCAAATGGAAATGTTTATCCGTGTATATTTATGACAAAACCTGGATTTGAAATTGGGCATTATGAAAATGGTAAAATTCTTCTTTATTATCAGTTAGATAATGATGGGAATAGATGTATTGCACAAGATATTTTTAATAAAAAAGAATATTCCTTTTCAAGAAAGCTTGTAAAAAGATAAATTTTGTGGAATGATATAAGTTGTTTAATAATATTAATGAAAATAATCTAAAATTAAATTAAAAAAATAAATTTCGTGATATAATTATTATAGTTAGAGGAGAGATGTTATGCCAAAGATTGAAAAAGAAATAAAAGTACTTAATATAAATGTTGATCAAGTAAAAGCTAAACTTAAAGAAATTGGCGCAATAGATAAAGGGAAAAAAGAACAAAAAATTTATGTTTATGATGTTCCAACTTTATATTATCGCTTTTTAGAAATAAGAGAATTAATTAATTCTTCTAATAAGTTATTAATAGAAACAAATTTAAAGAAGTTAGAAGTGTTATTATTAGAATACATTGATTTAGAAAGTGAAGAAGAATTAGCGAGAGAAAAAACTTTGCTTGGATTAAACGATTTGATGGATATATTAGAATTAGATATTGATAATATTAGAGAAATATTAAATAATTCAACGTTAGAAGCTAATATGAAAAAATTTTTAATTAATCCTAATAAGTGGATTAGACTTAGAAAAAGTAATGATAAAATTGAACTAACTACAAAACATATCTTGAATAAAAAGAATAGCGATTACCAAAATGTTATAGAATCTGAGATTCAAGTATCTTCCTTTGAAGAAGCAAATAATTTACTAGAAAGCATTGGCATATGTAAAAGAAATTATCAAGAAAAGATAAGATATAGTTTTGTTTATAAAGATGCACAAGTTGAAATAGATATTTGGCCTATGTTAGAGCCATATTTAGAAATTGAATGTGATAATACTAAGACTATTGAAGAAATTTTAGAAAAATTGAGTTTATTAGAAAATGAAATCGTTTCTACTAATACAGAATCATTATATAAGAGAAAAAATATTGATGTTTTACAAATTTCTACATTAAAATTTTAGGATGAGAAATGAATAAGTAATAAACTGTTTTAACTTAAATAACGAGAATACAAATAAATTAAGTTCTGCAATCAAAATTTCTGCTTTTTAATAAAAAAACGAACTATAACTAGTTCGAGGAATTATCAATCTGGTGCTGAATGACTGAATTGAACAGTCCTCTGATGCTTACCATGCATCCGTTTTACCACTAAACTAAATCAGCGTAACTAAATTATAACAAATGTATAGTTTTCATGCAACATTTATGTTATAATTTATGCGAAAGCTGGTGAATTTATGAATGTTCCAAAACATGTGGCAATTATTATGGATGGAAATGGAAGATGGGCAACTAAAAGGGGAATGCCTCGTAGTGCAGGGCACCTAGAAGGAAGCAAGACTTTAGAAAAAATAGCTCTTCATGCGATTGATATGGGAGTAAATGTATTAAGTGTTTATGCTTTTTCTACTGATAATTTTAAAAGAAGTAAAGAAGAAGTAGATTATTTAATGGATTTGTTTGTAAAAATGTTTAATACAAAATTTGAAAAAATAAATAAAAAAGGAATAAAAGTAGTAATTTCTGGAAGAAAAAATCATTTAAGAGAAGATGTGCTTCAAGCGATCGAACTAATTGAAAAAAGAACTGAAGATAATCAAGCTGGCATTCTAAATATATGTCTTAATTATGGTGGGCAAGAAGAAATTATTGATGGGGCAATTAAACTAGCTGAAGACATCAAAAATGGTTTAGATGTGAGCGCTTTTACAAGAGATGATTTCTATAAATATCTGTACCATGAATTACCGCCAATTGATCTATTAATTAGAACGGGTGGAGAACTTAGAGTAAGTAATTTTATGCTTTATGAAATGAGTTATAGTGAGTTCTATTTTACGAATACATACTTTCCTGATTTTGATAAGTCAGAATTTAATAAAGCTTTATTTATGTTCGAAAATAGAGATCGGCGATTTGGGGAAATTCATGATTCACAAAATCATTAATTTTTTAGATCAACATCGTCTTGTTTTAATAGTACTCATTCTTTTTGTTATTTCTGCATTCTTTTTAGGAATAAAATCTTATTTATTTTTGCATCATAATTTTCATGCTTTAAATTGTACAGAAAAAATTGATGAAGAGTTTTGTTATTATAAAGACAAAATAATATTTTCTGAGCCAGATAAAAGCAAAGATTCTTTTTTTCAAAAATATAATGATGAAATAGAAAAATTACAAAATAAATATCACTTAGATGATTTTAATAATTATACTGCATACTATTATTTTACTGTATCAAAATTAGATTACACTATGCATCAAGAAAACAAAATATTGCAAGATTTCTTTAAAGTTTATGTAAATACTTATGATTTAGAAACATTTTACTTTGATAATAACTTTTATTTTAATTTATTTTATAACTATAAAATTTATTAAATATCTTTTACTTTTTACTCTTTTGTAGTATAATATTTTTAGTTTGGGAGGATTCATATGAAATTTAAAATAACACCAAAAGATGCTTTGATTTTTTGCTTATACTGTATATTACTTTTATATTTATGTGCTATTGCTGTTTTAAATTTCTCATCTTTTATTAATGAAGGTGAATTTTATGGGCTAATCCCATTTGAAGCGTTTTCAAGTGATTATATTGTTATAACATTATTTATGTTTGTTATTGCCTTAATTTTAATCTTTACGAGTGTTTCTTCTTATATATTTAATAAAGAAAAAGGGAAAGGCTTTGGTATTAAATTAGGTGAAAAACAAGAAAGTGGTTATGCTAGATGGGCAACAGAAAAAGAAATTAAAAATGATACTAATATAGCTAAAGTTGATCCGAAAGCTGAAACTTTAAATGCTGCGGGAATTCCTTTAATCAATAATGGGAAAGAAATATGGGTTGATAATGGTGAATATCATAATTTAGTAATAGGTTCAACTGGTTCAGGTAAAACACAAACTGTTGTAAAACCAATGGTTAATCTTCTTGCTAAAAAGGGCGAATCGATGATTATTACGGACCCTAAAGGTGAAATTTATAAGTATGCTGCAACTGCCCTAAAAGAAAGAGGATATAAAATTATTGTTTTAAATTTTAGAGAGCCTGCTCATGGTAATGCTTGGAATCCACTAACACTACCATATCGTTATTTTAAAGAAGGAAATGTTGATAAATCAACAGAATTATTAGACGATGTTGCACTAAATATTTTATATGATCAAACGAAAAAAAGTAGTGATTCAGATTTCTGGGAAAAATCAGCCGCTGATTATTTTTCTGGTTTAGCATTAGGCTTATTTTATGATGCAAAAGAAAAAGAAGTAAATTTAAATAGTATTAACTACATGTCTAGTGTCGGTGAAGAGCGCTATGCAACTAGTAATTATATTAAAGAATATTTTAATTTAAAAGGAGCAGAATCTAGTCCTTATATCTTTGCATCTAATACTATTAATGCTCCTAATGAAACAAAGGGTGGTATTTTATCTACTTTTAGACAAAAAATCCGTCTTTTCTCTTCACGCGAGAGTTTAAGTGAAATGCTTGCTTATAGTGATTTTAATATGCAAGATATTGGGCGTGAAAAAACAGCGGTATTCATGATTATTCATGATGAGAAAAAAACATATCACTCTTTAATGACGATATTTATTAAACAATGTTATGAAACACTTATTGATGTAGCCCAAGAAAATGGTGGCAAACTTCCATTTAGAACAAACTTTATTTTGGATGAGTTTGCTAATATGCCTCCACTTAAAGATGTGGATTCCATGGTTTCAGCAGCACGTTCTCGTGATATCAGATTTACTTTTATCATTCAAAATTTTGCTCAATTAAATGATGTATATGGCAAAGAAGTTGCGGAAATTATTAAAGGTAACTGCGGTAATTTAGTTTACTTAATATCTACTGAGTTAGCAGCTCTAGAAGAAATATCAAAGATGTGTGGTGAGGTTAAATCAAAAGAAAAGGATAAGACAGCTTCAACTCCACTTGTAACCGTATCAGACTTACAAAAATTAAAGTTATTTCAAGCTATTATTATTAGACTTCGTATGAATCCATTTAAGACTAAATTAGAACCAGATTTTAAAATGGATTGGGGAATGAGACGAGAAGAAGCTCCATATCCAAATAGAGAAATAAAAAAGATTGAATTATTTGATTTAAAAAAATATGTTACTGAAGAAAAAAGAAAACAAATGATGAGTAATTTAGAAAATGCTGGAAATACTTCTAATGCTTTTACTAATAATTTTGGTAATCCTTTTTCTTCAAATCCGATGATTAATTCTTTTTCAACACCAGTTAATCCAGGTTCTGCTTCATTTAGTAGCGATCCACTTTTTAATAAGCCTATGAATAGTCTTACTGATATGGATATTGATAAAATGATGAAAGATATTGATCGTCGCTTAAAAGAATTAGATGAAGAAGAGGAAAGACAAAAAGCTCAGATAGAACAGAAAAAAACGGTAAATGATAAAGAGGTTTTAGATCATAAAAACTTAGATAATGATGATAAAAATGAAGATGAAAATAATCAAAATAAACCTAAAATTAATGTTGATGCAGATAGTATTATAGTAAATGATAATGTTATAACTGATGATGAGTTTTTTGATGATTTCTTTAATTGATAGAAAGAAATATATAAAATTAGGAGTAGGAATTATTAAAGTATATAGATAAGGCAAATTAATTAAGCCTTATTTTTTATTATACATAAAATAAAGTGTGATAAAATGAAAAGGTTAAATATTAAAGATTATTACAATAATATGGGAACATTAATTGATATTCAAAATCCAATAGATTACGCTAACAATCATCATCCAAATAGCATTAATATTCCCTATGAAAAATTAATGCTAAATTATAAAACATTATTAGATAAAAATAAAAGATATTTTATTATTTGTAATAAAGGCACAAAATCAAGAAAAGCTGTTAGTATATTAGAGTACTATGGATATGATGTTACGCAAATGAGTTATGAATAATTTTAATTAGCATTAATATTAGGCACTTAAATAGTGCCAATTTTAATATTAAAAATAAAAAAAGAAGAATTACTCTTCTTCAACGCTTATTGCACTTGTAGGGCATGATGATATAGCACTTGCTAAATCTGCACTATCTAAATTTTCATTATTTGTTGCATGGCTTAATCCTTCATCATTAAATTCAAAATGCTCAGGATCAATAGATACACAAGCTCCACATCCAATGCAAGCCTCATCATTTACAATAATTTTTTTCATAAATTTACATCTCCTTAAAATAATTATATCAAAACTTTTCAAAAATGAAAATACAATACTTTTAAAACATGAAAAAATATGATATTATTATATAAAGGATTGTGGCGAATATGAAGACAAGAATGGAAAAATATTATGATGAAAAAAATAATAATATAGCATTAAGACAAAATAAAAATCGAAGTCTATATGAGAATATTAATGATTATGAAGTAAATGATTATAAAATAGAAGCTAATGCAACGGTTATTGATAATAATGCTAAAAATATAGATGTAGAACAAATCAAAAAAATACTTGATACAAAATATAATAGTCAGCCTAAAAGAAGAAGCATTGTTGTAGAAGAGCAAAGTGAAGAGCCAAATATTAATTTAGATGAAACAAGAGAATATGATATTAATGCAATTTTAGAAAAAGCACGTAGTGAGAAAGAAAGAGATTATGAAAAAGAAAGATTAAAAAAGATTAGAGATACTCAATTTGATATATTAAATAGTCTTGATATTTCAGGAGAGAAAAAAGATGAAAAAGAAGAAAATCATGAATTAATAGATTTAATCAATACAATTACAGCAAAAGAATTAAAAGCAAAAGAACATCAAGAAGAATTAAACCCTTTAGATATTTTAACCGATTTAAAGGGAAGTGATAATACTGTTGTTGTAGATGGAATTCATGAAGAAGAAAGCTCTAATGAGACAGCACCAATTATGTCTTTAGAAGAAGCTGATAAAGTAAAGCCAACAATAATGGAAAATAAAACAGAAGATTTAACTAGTACGCTTCAGCTAACTCAAAGTGACTTTGATGATTTTAATGATTTAAAAAAAGAAGTTCGATCTAATAGGGCCCTTATTTATATTATTATTATCGCTGTTAGCCTGATATTAATAGCTGGAATTATTATTTTCTTAAATAATTTCTTAAATCTTTCTATATTTTAGTGCATATATTTTAACATGAGAACTGGTTTTAAAAGTATACGCTTTAATAATGGTAAAATTTTATCAAAAATAATTTTTATTACAATTATTTTAATTATTCTATTTACCATTTTTTTATTATCTAAATTTTTAGTTAATTTAAATGATTCTTTGCTCGATATTAGTAAAAGTGAAATTACTAGAGTTACTTATGAGTTTATTACGGAAAAATTAAATCAAAAAGTATTTAGTGAAAAAAACATGGAAGATATTCTAATGATTGAAAAAAATGATCAAGAAGAAATTATATATGTTGATTTTAATTTAGCTGATGCTTATATTTTATTAGATGAAATCTCTAATATACTTACAGATTCTTTTAAAAATTTAGAAAGTGGTAATGTAAGCGTAGCTTATTTAGATAGTGATTTATCGCATGAATTGGGAAGCATGGTTTTATCTATTCCTATAGGTAACAGTTTTAATCATTTATATTTTTATAATTTTGGGCCTAAAATACCTGTTAGAATAAATTTTATTGGGTCGGTTCTTACTAATTTAAAGACAAAAGTTACAGACTATGGTTTAAATAATGCTTTAGTAGAAATGTTTGCTTATATTGAATTTAAAACGCAAATTATGAGTCCAATAGAAATTGAAGAAATTACTTTAAAGTATGAAGCAGTAATTGCATCGATGATGATAGAAGGGGAAGTGCCGAACTTTTATGGAGGAACAATTGAAAAAGAAAGTAGTATCTATTCAAAAGAAATTGAATAATAAAAAAACTAGATTTCTCTAGATTAATAAACAAATATGGTAGCGACGGAGGGGATCGAACCCCCGACCTACCGGGTATGAACCGGTCGCTCTAGCCAGCTGAGCTACATCGCCATTTATTTGAAGCAATAATAATATAACATAAAAACAAAGGTTTTACAATCCCTAAATTACTTGATTTTTAAATTAAAATATTAGGGGGGATAATACAAATTGATTTAAAAAATTAAGTTATATAAACTTTTGATAGCACCATTTATAGATATCATTTATATGATATATAGAAAGGATCAATCAATAATTGATTATATGAGGAATAGATGATGAAAGAATTAATTGGAAATACACCAATGGTAAGGATTAAATATCGGTATCATGGGAATATTGGCTATGTTTTTGCCAAATTAGAGTACTATAATTATACAGGAAGTATTAAGGATCGAGTAGCATATTATATACTTACTAAATCAAAAGAATTAGGTCTTTTAAAAAAAGGTCAAGCAATTGTAGAAGCAACCAGCGGAAATACGGGGATTAGTTTTTCAGCCCTAGGAGCGCTTATGAATCATCCTGTTTATATTTTTATGCCAGATTGGGTAAGCGTGGAACGTATTAATATTATGAAGCTTTATGGAGCACATGTTTATTTAGTAAGCAAAAAAGAGGGTGGATTCAAGGAAGCAATTCGCAGAAGTGAAGAGTTTGCCTCAAAAATAAATGGTTTCTTGCCTAGACAATTTGAAAATGTCTTAAATATAGATGCCCATTATTATGGTACAGCTAAAGAGTTATTAGACGAACTTCCAAATATTGATACCTTTGTTAGTGGAATTGGGACGGGTGGTACGTTAATTGGTGTAGCAAAATATTTAAAAGAGTACAAAAAAGATATCCAAATTGTTGCTTTAGAACCTAGTAAAATGCCACTTCTTAGTGGAGGAATTATTAGGGAAAATCATAAGATTGAGGGAATTGGAGATGATTTTATTCCTAGTCTTGTTGAACAAAAACTTATTGATAAAGTTATTTTAATAGATGATGAAGATGCAATTAATATGAGCAGACTTTTAGCCAAAAAATTAGGACTTGGAGTAGGGATTTCTAGTGGGGCTAACTTTTTAGCTAGTGTTATGACTAGAGGGAATAAAGTTGCTACGATTTTTGCTGATGATTTTAAGAAATATTTAAGTACGGATTTAACCAAAGAAATAAATGATAATCCAATGTTTATTTCTAATCAGATTGAACTATTAGATTTAAAAATGCTGTCTTAGGATAGCTTTTTTACTAAGAAGTAAATACAATGAAAAAGGACTGTTAGCAAATAACAGTCCTATTTTAAAATTTATTTAGCAAACACAATCTACAAAAGTATCAGATAGGCATCTAATAGAGCACAAACAACTGCAATCCATGGTAAAGAAAGAATTAGTAGCAACATATGGATTTAAGCTAGTTGGATCTGGATTATCCGCAAGGACTCTAAAAGTACAGCAATTTCCTTCTATTTTTTCTACTCTAAAGACGCTTGAGCAAGTAGTACTTGTAGTTCCAGCGCAAGAGACGGTTGTATCTTTGGTCGTTGGCATGCTCCAAGGAACTCCGTTTCCACAGCAAGTGTAAAGCATAACTGGTCTAGTGTTACATACTAAGCAATTTGGACCTCCACCTAAAACTGGACGATCGCAGGCATCTAAGCAAGATTCAGGACATGCATTTTGCTGTAAAACTAAAATAACACTTAATATTTCATTAATGCAGTTGCCAGAATTATTTTCACAATTATTCATATTATTCACCCTTTCATGTATTCTCACTAATAATTTATGTTAAACTTTCTA
>CALVHI010000019.1 GCA_944327365.1 uncultured Bacilli bacterium | reverse complement strand
AGACGTTGATGTCTATTTTTTTTCACTAAAAAGAGTGATAAAATTTCTTTCATCACTCCTCAATGTTTAAGAACCCTAATTATCATCTTTTAGGATAAAATCCTTGATCAAGTCTATTGCGCTCGCACAAAAAATTATTTTTATTTTTTAACACGATTTTTTCCCCACACATCTTACAGTACTGCTTATCTTTATCTACATCATAATCAATCGTATGCCCATACATTTCACACACCATCTCCCCTAACAAAGCCTTTTCATTTTTTAGCTTCTCCATCTCTTTTTGCAACACATCGATTCTTGCATCAATATTGCTAATTTGAGGATTAAGTGCTAAAACTAAATAATTCTTATCAAAAACAAGTTTTAACAAAATTGAATAATGAATATTTAATTCTAAAGCCCGCTCTTTTAAAACTGCGCAAAACTGATCAATATCTTGATCAAAAGCCATTTCTCTTAAAGCTAGAATAATATGGCGCACTTTATCATTAAATTCCATAACCAAAACCTCCCAATCTCTATTTTACATTGATAATTCCATAATTTCCATCACGTCTTTTATACATAACAGAAACACATTCTTCATCTACGTTTTTAAACACAAAGAAATCATGATTTAAAAGTTCCATTTGCAGTATTGCCTCTTCTTCATCCATTGGTTTAGTAGCAATATTTTTTCTCTTAACAATCTTTAAATCTTCATCTTCTTCCTCTTCTATAGGTATATCAAATTGAATAATATTTTTATATTTATCATTTAACTTAGTTTTATTTTTGCGAATTTGTCTTTCCAATTTATCTATAACAAGATCTATTGCAGCATATAAATCAACATGACTTTCTTCTGCTCTTAATGTGAACTTACTAGTTGGTACCGTAACTTCAATAATTTGTTCATTATTCTTAACACGAATAATAATATTTGCTTTAACACTTTTAGAACGATCAAAATACTTATTAAGCCGTTCCATTTTCTCAGTTATATAATCTTTAATCGATTTTGTAACTGTAACTTTATCTCCTCTAATATTTAATTCCATGCTTTCCACCTAACTTTCTACCACCATTATATCACGGAAATCTAAAAAAAACTACTATTAGATAGTAGTTAATTCTTTTTCGCATACATCAACTGCCTGTAAGCCTTTAGAAGTTTCAATTAATTTAAAACTAACGACTGCACCTTCTTTTAAAGTTTTGTAGCCCTCTTTAATTATAGCTGAATAATGAACAAAAATATCTTCAAGATCTCCATATTCAATAAAGCCATAACCTTTTTCATTATTGAACCACTTTACTCTACCAATCATATCACACCTCACCTTCTTACCACGTATTAACTATAACGCATATGTAAGTTTAAATTCAAGAAAAATCGTTCGACAAATTTTGCAATAGATGCTAGTCTTGAGTTATAAACCATTCCAAAGATATCATATTTATTTATAAAAAGATACTAAAATTAATGAATAGTTTTGTTTTATGCTTCAAAAGCAATATTTTTATATGACACTAAAAATAGATTATATTTAAAACAGCAAAATAATTGCTTTAAGCAAACAGCATTTAAATATCAACAATATTGAGTTATACTTAAAATGCAGTGAGGAAGTAAAAATATGAAAGAAAAGTTTATAAATAACTCTTTAGCCTTCATTATGAAATATCAAGAATGTGATGATTTAAAAATAAAGAAATTAAAATATGGTTTAGAGGGTATATATAATTTAATAATAAAATTAATAGTAGTACTCTTAATCGCAACAATCACAAACACTCTATTAACAACAGTATTACTTATTATCTTCTATGCTGGAATAAGAACATTTAGCTTTGGCTGGCACGCTAATCATACTATAACGTGCTGGGCAACAACCATTATCCTTTATAATGGTATACCTCTTTTAATAAATAACTTTAATATTCCAAACACTATAGGATACATAATATTTGGCCTAGCACTCATTTTTATGATATTTTGGGCACCAGCTGACACACCTAAAAGGCCACTTATAAGAAAAAAACAAAGAGTGCAAGCTAAATTATTATCAATTATAATTGTAATAATTTATGCAACAATCTATTTATTTACAAATTTTGAAATTATTAAAAATACTATTTTATATGCATTAATTATGCAAATGGTGTTTATTAATCCATTAACTTATAAACTAACAAAAACACAGTTTAACAATTATAAATATTATAAAAAAAGAATTAATAATGGTTTAAATTTAATAATATAGATTTAAACAAATTTAGTAGTAAAGGAGGTAAAAAATGTTAGAAATGTTAGCAAATATGCTAAGTGGAGTTGCAACTGCTTCAGTTGGAGATGCTCGTACTTATTGGTTTGTATGGGATGAACCAGAATGCCCAGAAGATTTATTATAAAAAATTAAAAGAACTGCCATACAGTAAGTTTATGGTAGTTCTTTTTTTATTAATTAAAAGCAAAAATTTTATACTGTCATTTGCTATTTAGAAAATTTTTTTACTAAAATTTTTGCTTCAAACAAATTATTAACAATTTTATATTGCACAATAGCTTCTTTATTTCTTAATGCAGAAAATAATCCCAAACCGCGGTATTTATTTTTTGAAGAACCATATTTAGTACCAATTACATCTAAATTAATATCTGTATCAAAGGAATTTTTAATTTCTAAAGAAATATAATTTTTATCATCATAAATTGCTATAAGCAAATCTTTATTTTTACTTTTTAAACTTGCCTCAATTGCATTATCCAATGATATAACAACTTTTTCAACAAAAACGTTATATTTACGAGGATTTAACAAATCAAAAATATCATAATTTAAGTTATTATCAATTTTTATGTGAAGAGTATTAAAATATGGATAAAGTTTTTGATATAGTATACCATTCAAACCATATGGAAACTCTTTAATATTTACTAAAAATTCTGTATTATTACTAAAGTCCCTAATTAAATCATTAATTAATAATGTAGCTTTTTTATTTGACACAGATTTTATACTTAATAGCCTTGCAATTAAATTATGCTTAAAAATTCGATATTCATCAATCATATTTACATAAAAATCATTATTATCCTTTAAAGTAGTTAAAAATATATCATTTTCGACTTTATTTAATTTTACTTTAACAATTACCACAAAATGCCATAAAGAAAATAAAACCAAAATAATAATCAATAAACTATCATCTAAATTATTAATATTTATAGATAAAGCTATTCCCAAAATTAACATAAAAATAATAAAAACAAAAATCATAAAATCCAAGTAATTAATCTTTTCAAAAGCGCTATAAAGTCTATTTAAATGTTTTTTAATAACTGCACTATGACCAATAATAACCATACAACAAAAAACTAAAAAAGTAGGTAGCATTTCAAAAAAATGCCCATAAACTTCTATATCAAACAAATAATGTACAAACGAAACAAGAATCATTACTACTAAATCTAAAGTCATTCCAATAATCCAAATAATAATTAGGTAATAAATTAACTTTTTTAATTTAATGGGATTTATTAAATAAAATAAAAACGGATAAAAAAGAAAATATAAAAAAAGGCTTATAAAATTTAATTCAAAATATTTAACCAGCATAAAAGCTATAACACCCAAAAAGAAAAAGATTAATGCTTGCCATGAAATTTTTTTCTTACAATCACTAAATTTGTAGTAAACATAAGACATCCCTAAAGTAGAAATAAAGCTAAAAATAAATATGAATAATTTAATCATTTTCCATCAATTTCCTATTCATTTTAGACAACATATATACTTTCTCACCAGTATCTAATATAAAATATCCCTCTTTATAATTCTTAACTTCAACATGATTTTTATTAACAATGCAAGATCTATGACACTGAACAAAACGATTATCAAGCAAATCCATCATTTCTTTAATAGACATAGATACTTTATACTTATTTTTAGGAGTAACAATAATTAATTTTCTTTCTTCAGTATCTCTAAATATATATAAAACATTTCGATAATAAACATTAAAATCAATCCCATTTGCTTTATATTTAAACATTTCATTATCAAAATTTCTCTTTAAAATAGTTCTTATTGCTTTCTTAAACTTTTTATCAAACTCATGAAATTTCTCTAAAAAAGTAAATACTTCATAAATATTGCGATAAGTACTTTCAAACATCTTATCATGATTAGTAATGAATATAATTTCACTCATCCAATCAACATCTCTAATTAATTTAGCAATAGCAATTCCACTAATTTTATTAGCAAGTTGAATATCCAAAACGTAAACTTTATGTTCATCAACATTCTCAATTTCTTGTTTCAAATCATTAGATATTTTTGCAAAGCTAATAATTTTAGCATCGTTCGTAACTTCATTTATAAGATTACTCACATGGTTAACTTCTTTTTCGTCATCATCTACGATAACAAACTTAATCATTTCCACACCACTCCCATACCTCTAAAACAATTTATTAAGCAAAGTTTACCATAAGTAATTATATAATAAAACTGTCAAAAAGTCAAAAAAATATGAAGTTATACCTCATATTTTTTTACTTTAAGCAAACTTTTAGTAATATAATCTTGATATTGATCAATATAATAAATTTTAGTATCTATAGCTTGAATTAAAGGAATATTTTCATTTGAACCAAACAGCACCACATACTCTTGATAATACTCTTTAAAATAAGAAATTAACTTGGAAATATCTCTAAAATATTTTAATGATACAACAACAGGTTCTAAAAAATAAAACACCATATAATTTTGAAACACCCCTATATAAGTATAGCTATCATTTAATAAATCCTTAATATCTATATATTCAACTTTAATAAAACCAAGCTCAATAAAAATATTTTCTAAATAAAATAAGTCACTTTCTTTAAAGTAAACATCCTTTACAATAAATATCTTATCTCCAAAAAGCTTACTTCTAATCTTCTCACTCTTAAGTATTTTTAAAAATTTTTCTAAAAAACATGCCCGATGAACAACCATTCCATTACAAATACAATTAAGCTTATATTTTCTTACTTTCCCCTGATAAACAATAGCCAAAACATTATCATAAAAATAAACAATTAATTCTTTCATTTAAAGCCCCCCAAATATTTTCTCCTAGTTGCCTCTCCCCCTTTAATATGTCTATATTTATTATGCTCTAAAAAAACATTTTTAATCTTTAAATAAAGTTCATAGTCTATCTTTTTAATATCTTGACTCATATGACGATGTAAAGAACTTTTAGATATTCCTAAATCATTAGCCACCTCCCGTATAGTTTTATTAGTTTGAAGAATATAATTTGCCTCATAAATAATGGATTGCAAGAAAAAACCACCCTATAAACTTTATGCTTATAAGTGGTTAAATATTATTGAAGTTCTTTAATATCCATATTATAAAATTCTTCAGGATCAAGAAGAGTTCCATTATAATAAACTTCAAATAACAAGTTAAATTCTTGTTCCGTAATATGATTAGCGCCAGCTACACCAATTAAATCACCAGCACTTAAAGCTTCCCCAACTTCTACATTTATTTCACCTAAACTATAATAAATAGTTCTTAAATTAGGATTATGCTCTATTTCTACAACTTTCCCTAAAATTTCATCTTCTTTAATATTAAGCACAGTCCCACTTAATACTGCCACACAATCAAAGGCCTTTGTATCTTGATATAAAACACCTGTATTCTTCATATAAGTATTTTCAAAATAAATTAATGATTCAACTTGTTTTTCTAAATCATCATCTACATCATAATAATACGCCTTAATTTTAA
Source organism: uncultured Bacilli bacterium (assembly GCA_944327365.1). Lineage (GTDB taxonomy): Bacteria > Bacillota_I > Bacilli_A > RF39 > UBA660 > Caccenecus. Next base: position 14,833 of record CALVHI010000019.1, on the reverse strand, counting down.
CAGTATCACTATTATAAGGCCTTATAATCTTATCCTCTACTTCCTCAACAACTGGTACACTAACCTCCTTAAGAACCTGAGTAGCATATTGATAATTTGGATTTATCTTTAAAAGACTACTAACCAAACTAACCGCCCCAAAAATAACAATTAATACAATAACATACAACGTAGGTAATACATACCCTCTTAATTTCCTATGTTTCAAACCAATCACCTTTCTTACTATTAAAGTGACCAGGTTTTAAAATTTTATACTACAATTTAATTAATTCTGTATCAGGATAATAATGATCTAAAATTTCTTCATAAAGATAACCAGAAGAAGCCATTCCATGTGCTCCATATTGACTCATTCCCACTCCATGACCAAAGCCTAATGTAACAATACTTATTTGGTCTTGATAAACACTAATAGTAAAATCAGTAGACTTTAAATTAAGTTTTTGAAATACCTCAAGCCCAGTAAAAGTTGTCCCATTAATAATAATTTCTCTTACATAATGGTTTGGTGCTCTTAAAACCTCGCCAATTAAAACATCACCACAAGAAAGACCTAGTTTACTGCAAAATTTATCTTTGCTCAAAGTATACGTTGAAGAATATGCCTGATAGTTTTTATCCCAACTAGAATCAACACTGATTAAATAATCTTTATCTTCCTGAAAAACTGTTAACGCATCATCTGTATATCCATTAGAAATTGCAAAGTAATAAGTAGAAGCAATATCTCCCTGATAAGTTAATATTTCCCCTTCTGTGGCACGAACAGCTTCTTTTACTCGGTTATAATAATAAGAATAATCTTCTTTCCATCTTTGTTTCATTTCTTCTGCTGTTAAATAAACTTGATCATTAATCGTTGTACTAAGCACATAATTTTGATTAGAGGCCATTTTATACATAGCAAACGAACGAGAAGCAACAGCTTGAGCCTTTAAAGCTTCCATATCAAATGATGCAGGCATTTCCCCCGCTACAACCCCAATTATATAATCTTCCAATTCCATAGTAAAAGCATCGGACTTATCATCATTAGCACTAAGTAAAACTTGTATATTCTCCTCTTCTATAACTGGAATATCAACTGTATAATTCTTCTCTTTTACCATAAATACTTCATCATCATTTAATTCAGTATATATTGCAACCGGAATTAATAAAATCACTATAAAAACAAGCAATCGATTCATAAAGTTCTCCTTTTTTATCTAATTATATGAAGTACAAAAATAAAATATTTATACAAATTCAACTCTTCATATTGTCATCCTCCCCTTATTTAAGGTATAATATTAACAGAATAAGAGGGATAAAATATGAAACAGCTTTTAAAAAAAATGTATATAGACAATAAGCGGATATTGCTTAGATGTGATTTTAATGTACCAACAATCGGCGGAAATATCACTGATGAGAGTAAAATCATCAAAAGTCTTGAAACAATTAATTACTTGTTAAGCAAAAACTGTAAGATCATTATCTTAAGTCATTTAGGAAGAATTAAAAGCCAAGAAGATATGAAAGCCAACTCCTTATTACCCATTAAAGCAGTGTTAGAAAGACTTTTAAATCAGCAAATAAAATTTGCTACTGACTTATTAAGCGAAGAAACCAAAAACATGGCCTTAAATCTCCAAAGTAAAGAAATTTTATTACTAGAAAACACTAGATTCTTAGACATACCCAATAATTTAGAGTCCAATTTAAATTTAGATACAGCCAAAAAGCTCTCTGAGTTAGGGGAAGTCTATGTCTTTGATGCTTTCGCTGTTGCTCACCGAAATCATACCACAATTGTAGGTATCCCTAAATATTTACCCAGTTGTCTAGGTCTAACTGCCGAAAAAGAAATCGCAATGCTAGATAAGTTCATTAAAAAACCCGAAAAGCCTTTTACCGTATTAATGGGAGGATCAAAAGTTGATGATAAACTAAAAGTTATTAGTGCTTTATTACCAAAATGTGATCATTTGCTAGTAAGTGGAGGCATAGCCAATTCTTTTTTAAGTGCTCTAGGACTAAATGTTGGTTCATCACTTAAAACCCAAGAAAAAGAAATAGAAGAAGAATTAAAAAAATTAATGCTTACTTACAAAGAAAAGTTTGCTTTACCCTTAGATGCCATTTGTGAAGCTACTTACCAAAGCAATATTACAATAAAAGCAATTAACAAAATAGATGATAATGATATCATTAAGGATATTGGCACGAAAACGGTTGAAAAATATAGTAAAATCATCCAAGAAAGCAACACTATTTTTATGAATGGACCTGTAGGAGTATACGAAGAAAAAGAATATGCTAATGGCACAATCCTAATTTTTAATGCGCTAAAAGCCAAAAAAGATCAAGTAATTATTGGAGGAGGAGACACAGTTGGAGCAATCAATACCTTAGGGTTTAAAGATGTATTTAAAAATATATCTAGTGGTGGTGGAGCAACATTAGATTATATTGCTTATGGCTCCCTACCAGGAATTGATGCACTAGGAGAGGAAGACGAAATTGAAGTACTTGATTTGTAATTTAAAAGCCTACAAAACTTATGAAGAAATGATCATATACCAAAAATCATTAGCTCAAATAAATTTAAAAAATATAAACTTTATTCTAGCACCAACAAGCATCTACTTACCATTATTTAAAAATAGCAACATAACCTTATGCATTCAAGACATTTCTTTAAATGAAAATAAAAGCCTAACTGGCGATATTTTAATAAGCCAAATAAAAAGCCTAGATGTTTCATATGCCCTTATTGGTCACTACGAAAGAAAATATTATTATAAAGAAAGCGAAATCGAAATACTAAAAAAAATAAAATTATGTCTTTCTAATGACATTAAAGTAATATACTGTATTGGCGAATCAAAAGAAGAGCGAAATAGAAGGGTAGAGTATCAAGTTTTAGAAAGACAAATCGCCAAAATATTTAACAAGTTAGATAATAAAGAGCTAAAAAAGATAATCATTGCCTATGAGCCAGCTGATTTAATTGGAACAGACACTATTTATGACATTTTAAAAATTAGAAGTATGATAAGTTTTATTAAGAAATTAGTAAAAGATTATTATGGCATAGATATCATAGTAGTTTTTGGAGGTAATGTAAATTTAGCTAATATTCAAAGTTTAACTGCTTTAAGAGAAATCGATGGTTATATTATTTGTTCATCAATTTTAAACCCTGAAAATATACCCAAAATAATTACCAAAATGACCAATTCGTAACATTTGTTATTTTTTTGACAGAGCTCGACAAAACTTTACATAAATGGACAAAAGATTTACTAGTATATTGTCAAGTTATGTGTTATAATGATCTTGCGTGTAGTAAATAATAACTAATTTGAAGGAGAAAAAAATGGAAAATTTAACAAGAGTTTTAGTAGTAGATGACAATGAAACAATCACTACTAGAATCGAAAAGCAATTTAGTAGTCACGCAGTAATCAAAGTAGTAAAGGTAATCAATAATGGTGCTGAAGCCCTTGATTACATCATTAACCACAAGCAGGAGTTTGATATTATCTGCATGGATATTATCTTACCTGGAGTAGATGGCTTAACCATATTAGAACGAATGAAACAAGAAAACATCAAGAAAAAAATCATTGTACTGACAAGTTACAAAAAGGAATACACAGTCAATATGACAAATAATTATGGCGTAAGCTATTACATGTTAAAGCCATTTAGTATGCTTGCTTTAGAAACAAGAATTATTGAATTAGGTAAAAGAGAAAATCTAAAAGCAGTAGAATTAAATGAAAGTGAAAAACAGTTACATGTAGCAATTAGCAAGATACTACACCAACTAGGAATACCAAGTCACATTAAAGGCTATAACTACATTAGAGAAAGCGTATTCTTATTTTACAAAAATAGTGACAATTATGGTGGAATTACCAAAGAAATATACCCCGAGGTAGCTTTGCGTTTTTCAACAACCGCATCAAGAGTAGAAAGAGCAATCCGTCATGCTATAGAAGTAAGCTGGAATAGGGGAGATTATGATCTCATGGAAGAAATATTTGGAAACAGTGTTGCTTTTGATAAAACCAAGCCAACCAATTCTGAATTTATTGCAACTATCGCTGATCGTTTACGTTATGATAAAAAATTAATGCAAGTTTAGAGAGGAAACTCTCTTTTTTTGGCGGAAATTGTAATTTTAATAAAAATATGATATGATTATGAAGAAAAAGGTGAAAATATGAGGAAAATTATAACAGTGATTTTAGATGGTTTTGGTTATCGAGAAGAAGAATATGGAAATGCTATTAAAATGGCTGATACAAAAAACTTTGATCGTTTATGGAACAAGTACCCTCATACCACACTATATGCCTCAGAAGAATACGTAGGATTAAACGAATTAGAATTTGGCAATAGTGAAATAGGGCACATGACAATTGGAGCAGGTCGTAAAATCACCCAACATGGACCCAGAATAACAACATTTTTAAAAAATATAAACAAAGAAAACTTACAATTTAATGAATTCTTAGAAAAAGCCAAAGAAACAACTGTACACATAATCGGCTTATATAGTGATGGCAAAGTTCACTCTAATTTAGAACATTTCTTAAGTATTTATGAAATTTTAAAAGAAAATGAAGCCAAAAAAATCAATTTTCATCTTATTACAGATGGAAGAGATACAAAAGTTAATGCAGCCATTAATTTCATAAAAGATTTAGAAGAAAAAATTATTGATGATGATCATGCTAGTATTACTAGTATATGTGGAAGATATTATGCAATGGATCGAGACACAAACTATGATCGTACTAAAATCTATTATGATTTATTAACAAAAGGAATCGGTATAAAAGCCAAAAGTGCAACAGATGGTATCTTAAATTTATACAAAAAAAATTTAACTGACGAATTCTTATACCCCTTAATCATTAACCCTAAAGATACCATTAAAGATGGTGATATCATTTTATGGATGAATTATCGAAGCGACAGAGGAAAACAAATTTTAAGGGCTTTTACACAAGACAACTTTAGTGAATTTCCAACTTACCAATATCAAAACCTAGAAGTCCACAGCTTTTTCCCCCTAGACAAAGACATAAAAACAATCAACTTCTTAGAAGACATAAACGTAACAAATCCTTTAGGTATTTACTTAAGTAAACTCGGCTTAACCCAAGCAAGAATTGCTGAAACAGAAAAATATGCCCATGTAACCTATTTCTTTGATGGAATGTATAACGGAAAAATAGATAAATGTGATAAAATTTTAGTTCCTTCTCCAAAAGTAGAAACATATGATTTAAAACCGGAAATGAGTGCAATTGATGTTACAAAAAAAGCAATAAGTGCTATGGAAAAAGACACTGATTTCATCTTTATGAATTATGCAAACCCAGATATGGTTGGTCACACAGGAAAAATGGAAGCAACAATTAAAGCAGTAGCAACTGTGGATGTTTGTTTAGAAAGATTATATGAAGTAGCTAAAGATAACTTTTATACAATGATTATACTATCTGATCATGGAAATGCTGATATCATGTTAGATGAATTCGAAAATCCAGTAACAACCCATACTTTAAGTAAAGTTCCATTCATCATAACAGATTCTAATATAGAGCTTAAAAAAAGTGGTGATCTTACTAATGTTGCACCAACTATACTAGAATATATGGATATAGCAGTCCCAGAGGAAATGGCAAATACTCCTTCATTACTCATAAATAAATAGTGTTGATAACTGTATTATTATCAACACTATTTTTTATTCTTTAATAATTTCAATATATCTTCATCAGATATTTTTAATAAATTTATAATCTTTATTAACATTTCAATTTTTGTACTACATATATTAGATTCAATTCTTTGTAAATGCCTAGTACTAATATCTAGTTTTTCAGCCAATTGTTCTTGAGTATATCCCATTTTTAATCGATATTCCTTAATCATAGTCTCACCTTATGACTTATTATGTCATATTAATATTCATCTAACAACGACTTAAAATGTCGTTTTTTATTGACATCGTTTTAAAATTATATTAAAATAAACATGACATAATATGTCGTATTAATAATAAAACTTTATTTACAAATTATAAATGAAGCTCTACTTCATGAAAGGATGTCAATTATGGAATTTGAAGTATTAAAAAGAAGTCATTTAAAAAGAAATATTATCATAGGAGTAATAGCAGTATTCTTAATAAGTGCATGTATATTAAACTTTACTCAAGCTAAATACAGAGTAACAGAAAGTATACCTCTCATAAATGGAACTATCCATTATACCCCCTATGATTTAAACTTAGTAGCTATGTATCAACAAGATGAGACAGGTGAATATATAAGCATAGATACAGTACCAACAAGTGGATACACACTAAATGAGAGTGAAAGTTATTGTGAAATAAATGATACAAAAGATAATACCATAACGATAGAATATCAAGATGGGAAAGTTAATTTTTTAGGTTTAATGAAAAAGGGAACAAAATGTTATTTATACTTTGATGAACAACAAGCTAAAGATATAATCTTAGCCGAAAAAGACATTCAAGAAAGAACAAGCTTTAATAGTGTACTTACAACCAATACAAATGGAATAATTTATCAAGAAGATACAAGTGATGGAATGACTTATTACTTTGCAGGAAACACAACGGAAAACTGGGTATCCTTTGCTGGATATTACTGGCGAATCATAAGGATTAATGAAGATGGCTCAATAAGAATGATCTATAATGGAACAAGTACTAGTACTACCGGAAGTGGAACTCAACTACAGACAAGTACATTTTCCATAAATAGTAGCACATACAATAATAACGCCTATGTAGGATACATGTATACATTAAATAATGTCCATGGAACAGGAACAGATAGCGGAATAAAGAAGATAGTAGATAATTTCTATAAAGATCATATTGCTGGAGAATATGAAGATTATATCAGTAAAGAAGCAGGATTCTGTGGAGATAGGACAAGAAGTACAAGTGAAAGTTCACTCAATAATTCAGGAGGAACGGGAACAACAGAAACTTATTATGGAGCATATATCAGATTAGTAAATAGTTCCAAAAATCCAACGTTTGAATGTAGTGATGAGGTGCATGACTTGTATACTGCACAAGAAAGCAGTAAAGGGAATCATGCTTTAACATACCCAATTGGACTCATCACAGCCGATGAAGTAGCTTATGCCGGTGGAGTAAGTGGATCAGATAACAGAAGTTATTACCTATATACAAACAGTGTATACTGGACCATGTCTCCGTCTTACTTTAGCAACCCTTATGCTAGCGTGTTCATTGTGTATGGCAATGCCTCCCTCAACTACTGGTTCGTGGATAGCCCGTGGGGTGTGCGCCCAGTATTAAATCTAGATGCTGGTATAACAATAAAATCAGGAAATGGCACAGCAAATTCTCCATTTGTAGTTTAATTTTTTATATGAAATTTAATTATTTATGCTCTTTTTTATTCCTCATTTTCTTCTTTATTAACATATTGAATATCAAGCACATCTTCAGTCCCTTTAACAAAATAAAATAAAGTTGCTTTTGATACATCATTAGTTGGTTTACCACTCACTGCATCAAGCACTACTCCAACAACATTTTCCGGTGTATCATACCAATGTTGTTCTGTATCATTTAAAAGATCTTCCATAGTATCTGCCCAAATATTTTTAGAAATATAAGAATCACTTGCACTCAAATTACTATTATCATCCATTCCAACCCACGTAACCATAACTAAATCAGGATTATATCCAGCCGTCCAAAAATCAGTATCAGTTGTACCAGTTTTAATTGCATACTTTCTAGATAATTTAGAAGCAATCGTTAAAGCCGTAGGATTAGCATAATCTTTAAATACACTATTAGATGTCCCTGTTAACATTTCACTTAATATATAAGTATAATTCATATTTAAAACCAACTCTTTAGAATCATCTTTTTCATACAAAACATTCCCCTCGCTATCTAAAACTTTCTTAATAAAACCTACATCTTGTTTATAGCCACCCGTAGCAAGAGTTGTATATCCTTTTGCTAAATCCAAAACACTCATCTCCCCAGTACCCAAAGCAAGAGAAGGAATAGCGCTAAGCTCTGCTTCAATACCTACTTTTTTAGCAGTTTCAACCAATTTATCTGCTCCCAAAAACATATTTGTTTTAACAGCATAAACATTATCTGATACGGCAATTGCCTCAGCCATACTAATTTCTTTATTAGCATATATAGAACCATAATTCTTAGGAGAATAAGTATCTCCATTACTTAAACTAAATGTTGTATATTGACTATTAAAAGTAGAAGCCGACGTCATTCCCTCTTCCAATGCTCCATAATATAAAAAGGGTTTCATCGCACTTCCAACTTGTCGTTTTGCATTAATCGCACGATTAAACTGACTTTTAGAATAAGAAACCCCACCAGATAACGCTATTACTCCACCTGTATTCGGATCTACAACAACACTAGCAGATTGAAGATTACTTTTATTTAAATAATTTAAAATGTTTTCTTCCAATTCTTTTTGAGCCTCAAGATCTAAATAAGTATATATCTTTATTCCCCCATTTTGAATTAATTCTTCGGGAATAGTTCCTATATCTCGCAATTCATTTAAAACAGCATCCTGATAATACATAAGCATATCTAAATTCTCTTCACTAGACTTTCCATAAATCTCTATTTTATCTTGAAATAAATGATCAAATTCATCTTCTGTCAAATATCCGTTTTCCACCATAGCTCTTCCTACAATTTTAGCTCTCTTAATAGACAAATCATAATTAGCAACCGGATTATAATTTTCTGGACTATTAGGAATACCTGCTAAAATTAAAGCCTCTTCAAGTGTTAAATCAAGAGGTTCTTTATTAAAATAATATCTACTAGCATTCCCAATTCCAAAATTACCTTGACCATAATTAATTGTATTTAAATATCCCTCTAATATCTCATCTTTCGTATAATGTACTTCTAATTCTAAAGTCAAAAAAGCTTCTTCTATCTTTCTTGACCAAGTCGTTGAAAAATCAAGAAAAATATTTTTTATATATTGTTGAGATATGGTGGAAGCCCCCTGAGTAATTCGCCCGTTTTTAATATTTAAATACATTGCTTTAGCAATTCTTAAATAATCAAACCCATGATGATGATAAAAATTTTTATCTTCAACACTAATTACCGCATTAATCAGCTGATAATTAATATCATCTAAATCAACCCACTCTCTCGTACTAGACCCTTGATAAACAAGTTCATCTTTCCCATCATAAATATAATATTGACCAGCGGTTTTAAGTTCTAATTTAGGACTTAAATAAGCATAAGTATAAAGACCAATAATTATAATAACAAAAGAAACAAACATAAAAATGCCCATTTTAAAAAAGAACTTTAACACCCGCATTATCTTCACCTATTTTTAGTATGAAACCATTTCATTAAAATATAAGCAAAATTAAAACAAAAGATTGTGTTAAGTCTATTTTTTTGATACAATAAACACAGTTTGGAGGGATACTTTGTCTAAAGAATTATTAATGAGTACATATGAAAGAGACACACTTTTATATAAAGAAACATTACTAGGTATTTTAAAAAATAATTATTTAAGCTATGCAGACGAACAAAACACTTTTTTAATTGATTTAAAAAACCAAAACTTTAGAAAAGAGAATTTAGAAAGTATATTAGAAATAACAAGTCAAAAAGCTTTAATTACTTTAAAAGAAATTAACAAAACTTTTGAACTTAATTTAAAAAAATATATTTTTCAAATAAAAAACAACAAAATAATCATAGAATATCTTTTAGAAAGCAACGAAAATCCAATTAAAATAGAAATAGAAATGAGTGATATTAATGCATAAAATAGAAGCGCTAGAAGAAAAATTGAAAGATGCCCTCAAAAAAAAGGATATCAATATTAAAGAAGTAAAGCTAACCCCATCAAACCGACCTGACCTTGGGGATTATCAATATAATGGGGCTCTATCTTTAGCTAAAGAGTTAAAAGACAGTCCCCTAAATATTGCCCCAAAAATAACTCAGATAATTAAAGATTGGCCAGAATTCAAAGAAGTTAGCATTGCTTCTCCCGGTTTCATTAATTTAAGATTAAGCGATGAACTTTTAATAGATTTTGCCAATCACTCTTTAACAAATATAACATCAAACTATAATTTAGGCATTAACAAAACAATCTTCCTTGATTATGGAGGACCAAATGTTGCCAAAGTATTGCATGTAGGACATCTAAGAAGTGCCAATATTGGTCAAGCATTAAATAATTTATATAAAGCAGTTGGAGCCAAAACTATTAGTGATATTCATTTAGGTGATTGGGGTAGACCAATGGGAATGGTAATACTTGAAATTAAAACCAGATATCCCAATTTAGCTTATTTCCAAGATGATTATAATGGAGAAGATGTAAATTTTAATATTACAAACGAAGACTTATTAGAATTATATCCTAAAGCAACTGCAAAGGCAAAAGAAGACGAATGTATTATGGAAGAAGCAAGACAAATCAATCTTGAATTACAAAATAAACATAAGGGATATTATGCATTATGGAAAAAGATTGTCCAAGTAAGTCTAAATGAAATTAAAAGGCTCTATAAAGATTTAAATGTTGATTTTGACTTATGGGAAGGCGAATCTGATAATTATGAATACATGAATGAATTATTTACTTATCTTTATGAACAGAAAGTAATTACAACAAGTGAAAACGCCGAAGTAATTGAAGTAAAAGAAAAAACAGACAAAAAAGAGATTCCACCTCTAATTTTGATCAAATCTAATAAAGCTGTTTCCTATGAAGCAACCGACTTAGCAGCCATTTGGGAACGAGTTCATAAATTTAATTTAGATGAAATCTGTTATATTGTCGACAAACGTCAAGAATTGCACTTTACCCAAGTATTTCGAGCTGCCAAAAAAAGTCACATTGTAAAAAAAGAAAAATTAGTCTTTAATGGCTTTGGAACAATGAATGGTCCTGATGGCAAACCTTTTAAAACAAGAGACGGTGGCGTAATGCCATTATCGACATTGTTAGATAAAGTTACAGAAGCTTGTGAAAGTAGGATTATAAAAAGCATAAACCAAAACCGAGAAGCCATCGCTCGTATCATAGCCGTAGCAACCATCAAATACGCTGATTTACTACCATTTAGAACCACAGACTATAACTTTGATATCGATAAATTTACAGACTTAAATGGCAAAACAGGACCTTATTTATTATATTCCTGTGTTAGAATGAATTCATTGCTTAAAAAAGCCAAAGAACAAAACATCAATTTTACTAACATAAAAGTTTTAACAAGTGATATTGAAAGAAAAATATTAATAACTATGCTAGATTTAAAAAAAACAATAAAAAGAAGCTATGAAAATGCCTCATTAAACGAAATTTGTGAATATTTATATAAAATAAAAAATTTATATAATAATTTTTATGCAGAAAATAAAATATTAACACAAAAAGATGAAAGTATTAGATCTTCATGGTTAGCTTTAACAAAACTAATTTTTGACAATAATAAATACTTACTTGACATATTAGGTATAAATATACCAGAAAAAATGTAAATTAAGAATTGACAAATAAATCATTCCATATTACAATTACAAAGACTTAAGTCACATTCTGTAATTTAAGTCATATAATGTTTACAAATAAAGGAGAAAGTTATGAAACTAAATGATATACCAGAATATGAATTAGAAACCATGAATTATGATGATATTGCCTACATAATTCTAGGTGAAGAAAAAAGAAAAATGAAAATTAATGAGTTATTCAAAAAAGTATGCGATGCCCTAAAACTACCAGAAAATACTTTTGAAGAAAAAATCGCTGATTTCTTTGAACTTTTAGCAACTGACAAAAGATTTACAATGTTAGAAGATGGATATTGGGATTTAAGAGAAAATCACAATCCTAAATTAGTTGTTGATGAAGAAGATGATGAAGAAGAACTAATTGAAGACGAGGAAAATAACCTAGAAGAAATAGGAGAAGACAACGAAGAAGATATCTTTTATGATACCGAGACTGATGATGATTTACCAGATGATGATTTAGAAGATTTAGTTGTAATTGATATGGACGAAGAAGAAGCAAACAGTTAATGTTTGTTTTTCTCTTTATTTATTGATATAATAGGAAAAGAAAGGAAGATAATATGTTTGAAAGACTAGATGCTATTACTACAAAGTATAATGAAATAGAACAAAAATTAACAAATCCTGAAGTAATGAATGACTATAATTTAGTAAAAAAATTGTCAAAAGAAGCTAGTGATTTAGAAATAACGGTAAGAAAATATGCAGAATATAAAAAAATTCTTAAACAATCAGAGGAAGCAAAGACTCTAATGAATGATGAAGACTTAAAAGAAATAGCAACTCTTGAATACGAAGCGTTAAAAGAAAAACTAGAAAATATTAAAAAAGAATTAGAAATTTTATTAATACCTAAAGATGAGAATGATGGGAAAAATATTATCATGGAAATAAGAGGAGCAGCTGGGGGAGATGAAGCAAATATATTCGCAGGAGATTTATATCGAATGTACACATATTATGCTGAAAAAAATGGTTGGAAAATAGAAGAAATTCACGCCCAAGAAGGAGCTAGTGGTGGATATTCTCAAATAGAAATTATGATTAAAGGTAGCGATGTGTATAAAAAGCTAAAATATGAAAGTGGTTCTCATCGTGTTCAAAGAGTACCTATAACAGAAACTGGGGGACGCATTCATACCTCAACAGCAACAGTCTTAGTCATGCCTGAAGTTGAAACATCAAATATTGAAATTAAAGAAAGTGACATTAAAATGGATGTATACCACTCAAGTGGGGCTGGAGGTCAATCAGTTAATACAGCAAACTCTGCTGTAAGACTTACCCATATTCCAACCGGTATTGTAGTGACGTGTCAAACAGAGCGAAGTCAACTGCGTAACCGTGATCGAGCAATGGAATTATTAAAGATTAAAATAGAGGACGAAAAGAGACAAAAAGAAGAAAAAGAGCTAGGAAAAGAAAGAAAAAGCAAAATTGGCACAGGAGATCGTAGTGAAAAAATAAGAACATATAACTACCCTCAAAATAGAGTAACAGACCATCGTATTAATTTTTCAACAATGACTTTAGATAGAGTAATGGAAGGCGCATTAGATCCCATAATTGAAGCTCTCCAAACAGAAGATTTACGCCTCAAACTAGCAGGTGAAACATTTGAATAAATTTGGCTATGCAGAATTAAAGGCTTTAAAGGAAAATTACAAAGGCCCTTTAGAAGAAGCCAAAAAATTATTAGAAAAAAATTATCCAATCCAATATTTAATAGGTTTCGTTGAATTTTATAACTGCAAAATATATGTCAATGAAGATGTCCTAATTCCCCGCTATGAAACAGAATATTTAGTAGAAGAAACACTAAAAATACTAAAAGAAAAACAAAGTAAAACAGGAATTGATTTATGTTGTGGAAGTGGATGTATTGCTATTGCTTTAAAAAAAAATAAAAACATGGAAATAAGTGCTTGTGATATAAGTGATCAAGCATTATTAGTAGCAAAAAAAAATGCTATAGAAAACCAAGTAAAAATTAACTTCTTAAAAAAAGATATATTAACAGAAAAAATAGAAGGAAAATACGATTTTATCATATCTAATCCTCCATATGTAAAAATGGATGAACAAACTGACAAAGAAACAAGATATGAACCTCAAATTGCTTTGTTTGCTAAAAATAATGGATTAGAATTTTATGAGAAAATATTAGAACAATCAAAAGAAATACTTAATAAAAACGGAATAATTATTTTTGAAATAGGATCTACTTTAGGCGATGAAATAAAAAAAATAGCTTTAAGATTTTATCCTAAAGCAAACATAACAATAAAGAAAGATTTTAATCATTTAGACCGCTTTATGTTTATAGAAACATAAAGTGGTTTTCTTTTCTCACTATAATAAAAATAGTTGTAATAGACCATAATAAATTTAAAAACATTATTTATTAATTTAAATCTTTAGGAAAGTCTTTTTTACCCAAAAGATAGTCTGCAGAAATACGATATTTTTTACATATTTGATATAGAAATGGCGTAGCAATCACATACCTTCCAATCTCATAACCTGCTATTGTTCCATAAGAACAATTAAGCTCTTTAGCTAAATCTGATTGAGTTATTTTTTTAGCTTTTCTAAATTCTTTTAAACGAATTCCAGATTTTTTCATATCAATTTCTTCATTAAGATTTAAGCTATTTTTAATATCATCAAATCCAAACATATAATCAAATGATGTATGAAAATAATTACATAATGTATTTAAATGTTTAATAGGAATAATCTCATATTCAGTTTCATACTGATTATATAATCCTTTATAAATCCCTAAAATATCTGCTAATTCGTATTGCTTTAAATTATGAGCTTCTCTTAATTCTATTAATTGTTTCTTATAAATCATTGATTTCACCAAAATAATTTTCTCATAAAAGAGAATTACAAAAATAAATGTCCCGAAATGCCAAAAATTTTCTTGACATTTAATCTAGCCCAATTTATAATTTAAATATAAGCTAGGAGACTTATCTATCATAGCTTATATTTACACCTAAATAAATGAAGGTGTACTTCACAGAAATGAGGTAAGTTATGAAGTTCGAAGTATTAAAAAGAAGTCATTTAAAAAGAAATATTATCATAGGATTATTTGCAGTTGCTATCATATCAGCCACTGTTCTTAATTTTACTCAAGCTAAATATAGAGTAACAGAAAGTATACCT
>CALVHI010000018.1 GCA_944327365.1 uncultured Bacilli bacterium | reverse complement strand
TTTTTTATTTATTTATTTTAGTTAGTAGTTATCTATTCTTATTTATTGTCAATGCCTTTTTTCATACTTTTATCCTGTTTTTTAATAAGATTTTATTGAACTAATGTACGCAATATGATATAATTGAATTGTAGTAAAAAATAATATTTGAGATCGCAATTTGCGATCTTGAAATAAAATTCAGGGAGGAATGGAAAAATGAATGAATTGATGATTAGCGGTATTAAAATTGAAGATTTAATTTATGAAGTTAGAGGAAAACAAGTAATGTTAGCTAGTGATGTAGCTAAACTTTATCAAGTAGAAACAAAAGTTTTAAATCAAGTAGTAAAAAGAAATTTAAATCGGTTTCCTGAGAATTTTTGTTTTCAACTTACATTAGAAGAAGCACAAGAAGTGTTTTCAAGGTCACAATTTGTGACCTTGAACAGAAGTGGTAATAATCGTGGTAATAACATCAAATATTTACCATATGTTTTCACGGAACATGGAGTTATGATGTTAAGTGGTCTTTTAAAAAGTGATATTGCTGCGAAAGTAAATGTGGCTATTATTAAGGCTTTTGTGGCTATGCGTAAATATATTGCTAGTAATACTTTGGAAAGTAGAGTATCTAATATAGAAACTAAATTAATAGATCATGATCATAAATTTGAGATTATCTTTGAGAAAATGGACAACGAAAAAGTACATCATTTATTTTTTGATGGACAAATATATGATGCTTATTCGCTTTTATGTGATATTTTAAATGAAGCTAGAAATAGTATTATTTTGATAGATAATTATTTAGATAAAAGCATTTTGGATATTTTAGCAAAGATAGATAAAAGTGTATTTATTATCACTAGAAATATAAAAGAAAAAGATTTAGAAATGTATAAAAAACAATATCAAAATATTAATATTCAATGTGATCCTTCTTTTCATGATAGATTTATTATTATAGATAAAAAGATGTTATATCATTGTGGTGCTTCTTTTAAAGATTTGGGTAAAAAATGCTTTGCTATAACTAGGATGGAAGATAAAGAAATATTAAATCAATTGCTTGATAAAATTGCTAAATTAGAGAATATGTAATTTGATATTTTTTCTGTTGACTTATTTTTATTATTGATATATAATTAAATATATGAACAATTATTCAAATGAGAGGAGATTAAAAGATGAATAGAGATTTAATTCATGAGAGTTTAGCTAAGAAAGTTAAACGTAAAATGCTTAGTGATGATTTATTGTTTGATATTGCTGAAGTATTTAAAATATTTGGTGATAGTACGAGAATTAAGATTATTTATGCTTTAAAATTAAGTGAGTTATGTGTATCTGATTTAGCTTTTATTACGAATAGTAGTGAATCAGCTATATCACATCAACTTCGAATTTTAAAGCAAGCAAAACTAGTAAAAGCAAGAAAAGATGGGAAAGTTGTTTATTACAGTTTAAAAGATGATCATGTAATAAAATTATTTGAGATAGGTCGTGAGCATGCTCATGAGTTATAAGTATTATTTAGAAAATTTAGATTGTGCTAATTGCGCTAAAAAAATAGAAGACGCTTTAAAAGAAGATGAACGTTTTACAAATGTTGTTGTTAATTTTAGTACATTAACGCTTAGCTTTAAGACAAACTTAGATAATCCTTTTAATGAAATATTTAAAACTATTAAAAGAGTTGAACCAGATGTGTTGATATATAAAGAAAAGCAAGAAGAGAAAAATGATGATTTAGAACTTTTAAGGTTTGTTTTAGCTCTTATTGTTTTAGCCATTTCTTTTCTTATTGCTAATGAAATTATAAAGGAAGTCATGCTTATTATTAGTTATCTGTTACTTATGTATAAGACATTTATGAAAGCTATTAAAAAGTTTATCAACTCACATAATGTAGATGAAAATGCTTTAATTTGTATTTCTGCGATAGGGGCTTATATTCTAGGTGAACATATGGAAGGACTCATGGTACTTCTTTTATATGTGTTAGGTAAAATACTTGAGGATAAAGCAGTTCATAAGAGTCGCTCTTCTATTAAAGATTTAGTAGAATTAAAGGCTAGTTATGCTAATTTGAAGGGAAATAAGCGGGTTACCCAAGTTAAAAGTGAAGATTTAAAAATAGGAGATATTATTGTTGTAAAAAAGGGAGAGCTTATTCCAGCTGATGGTTGCATTCTAAAGGGATGTGCTACGGTTGATACATCAGGTCTTACGGGTGAAGCGGCTCTTAGAGAAATTAAGGAAGGCGAAAAAGTATTATCTGGATATATTAATTTGGGAGAAGTAATCGAAGTGGAAGTTACTCATACTTATTTTGATAGTACAGCTTACAAAATACTAGAGCTTACTTTAAATGCTACCAATAATAAAGCAAAGACAGAAACTTTTGTTTCTAAAATTGCTAGTTATTATACTCCAATTGTCCTTATCATTGCTATTTTAATTGGTGCTTTTTTACCACTTATAGTGAATGTGAGTTATAGCGATAGTATTTACCGGGCTTTAACGTTTTTAGTTATTTCTTGTCCATGTGCTATTGCTATTTCCGTTCCTTTGTCTTACTTTGCGGGTATTGGTATTAGTTCAAAGAAAAAAGTACTTGTGAAAGGAAGTAATTATTTAGATGCTATCCTAAAATGTGATGTGATTGTTTTTGATAAGACAGGGACACTTACAACAGGTTCTTTTGAATTAGAAGAAGTTAAAGTTTATAATAGCAAGTTTACTAAAGAGGAAATTCTTAAGTTAGCAAGTTTAGGTGAAACTTTCTCTAATCATCCTATTGCTAAACTTATTCTTAAAGAAAATCATCAAAAATTAGATACTTCCCTTGTTTCTAATTTTAAAGAAATTGATGGCAAAGGGATTTCTTTTGATTATAAGAAAGATCATATTAAAGTAGGTAATCATCATTTTTGTGGGACTGATAAAGAAGGTAACTGTTTTGTTTCTCTAAATGATGAAGTAATCGCTAGTTTTATTTTTAATCAACATGTGAAAGATAATGCCAAAGAGGTAATTGGTAAGCTAAAAAAAGATGGCATCAAAACATATATGTTTACAGGAGATCATGGTTCATTTGCTAAAATGGTTGCCTCTAGTATTGGAATTGATCAATATAAAGCCGAATTACTTCCCGATGAAAAGTTTAGAGAACTAGAGCGTTTACAAAGAGATCATCAAGTAATGTTTGTTGGGGATGGAATTAATGATGCACCAAGTTTAGTTGAAGCAGATGTTGGTATTAGTATGGGCAGTATTGGTAGTAATAGCGCGATTCTAGCAAGTGATATCATCATTATGAATGATGATTTAAATGGAATTCCAACAATCCTTAAAATTGCTCATAAAACTAAAAAGATTATTATCACAAATTTAATCATTTCTATAGGAATTAAAGTATTAATTTTAGTTTTAGCAATGTTTGGTTTAGCTCATATGGCTTTAGCAGTATTTGCAGATACAGGAGTAACATTACTTGCTATTTTAAATTCTCTTCGTATTTTAAAAGAATAAGTGGATCATTTTTTCATACTAAAATTTGCAAAAACACGTAAAATATATTATAATTAAGTTGGTGAAGATTTATGCAAATAGATAGCGTTGAACTTACCACTTGTGCGGTAAGAACGAGTCAATATCCAGAAGAAGGAAAGCCGGAGTTTTTGCTAGTAGGGAGAAGTAATGTCGGCAAATCTAGCTTTATTAATACTTTAATTAATCGCAAAAATTTTGCTCATACATCCTCTAAACCGGGCAAAACCCAAACCTTAAATTTTTATTTAGTCAATAATAATTTTTATTTGGTTGATGTTCCTGGATACGGATATGCATCTGTTAGTCGAGAAAGGCAAAAGAAATTTGGAATTATGATTGAAGAGTATTTAAAATCTAGAGAATCTTTAAAATGTGTGTTTTTACTCATTGATTATCGTCATAAGCCAACCGAAGATGATGTTTTAATGTATGATTTTTTAAAGTATTATAATTTAAAAATCAAAATTATAGCAACAAAATATGATAAAGTGAGCAAAAATAATAGGGAAAAGCAAAATAAAATGATTAAGGATACTTTAAAATTGGATTTAAAAGATGAATTTATACCATTTTCTACGGTATATAAGACTGGTAGAGATGAAGTATATGAAGAAATTAAGAGTTTATTATGATTAGTTCAAATAGAGAAAAGTATTTGGTGGATGATTATGTTGTTTTTGATTTAGAAACAACTGGATTTGATCCCAAAATATGTCAAATTATTGAAATTGGAGCCTTAAAATATCGAAATAACGAACTAGTAGATGAACTAAGTATTTTAGTGAATCCTAATTGTCCAATTCCTCTTGTTATAACAGCTATAACTGGAATAGATAATGAATTAGTTAAAGATAGTATGACTATTCAAGAAGCTTTACCTAGATTTATCAATTTTATTGAAGACTTACCTCTTGTGGCTCATAATTCTTGCTTTGATTTATCTTTTATTGAAGAAAATATCGTAAGATTAAATTTACCGATGATTACCAATACGAATATTGATACTGTATATTTATCGCGTAAATATATTAAAGACGTTTATAATCATAAATTAGAAACTTTAAAAGATTATTTTCATCTAAATTATTCTTCTCATCGTAGCACACAAGATTGTTTAACAACTAATTATGTTTATCAATATTGTAAAAATAAAGCTTTAGTTAAAAATTGATATGAAAAAAGACAAACGAATTAAGGCTTATAATAAAATTTACTACTATGAATTAAAAGATGCAATTAGAAAATTGGAACCTTACTTGATTAAAGCTTTTACCCAATATTATGGAGAAGAATATTATGAACATATTGAATATACCATTAGAAATATTGATTATGCTTATTTTTTGTCAGAAACATATATGCGCTTATTAGAGCAAAAAAGCATTGGCATTTCTAATAAAGACAGAAGAATAGCACATATCTATATTAAATATTTTAATCAATTAAAAAATGAGTTATTGACGCTGAGGATAGAAGAACGGAAAAATAAAGTTTTAGCATCTTGTTTTATTGCTTCTGATAAAAGGATGGATGATCTTGATTTGTTTAACAATTTATCATGTGATGTATCTTTTTATTCTGCGATTTTAAATGAATCTGAAGAATCTTATGATATGATGATTTTTCTTCCTATCTTTACGATCAATTTAGATATGATTATTCATGAAATTAATCATGCTTTTATGGTAAATATCATTGCATATAGTGCTGATGAACTAATAGCTCCTAATTTATTTATAAATGAAGGATGTGAAGAAATAATTAATGAATATATTGCTAAAAGAGTGCTCGCTTGCTATAAAAGTATTCATGCACCTATTCCATATTTTTTAAGAAAGTTTCAATTTAAAAACTCATGTTGGAACATCTTATATATTGTTGAACCATTTTGTAATGCATTTTCTTTATTAATTAAAGAGAGTATTATGAAGCAAAACTTTAATTTGTTATGGGAATATGTTGGGAAAGATAATTTTTATCAGTATTGTTCCTTCGTTCAAAAGTGCTATGATCATCAAACCTGTTCTAAGGAAGAATTAATTTTATTAAACGAGCTGACTTTAAAAATGAAAGAGCATGCTTTAGCAATAAAACGAGTAAGAAAACGTTAGGATGTGAAATTATGAATTGGATTAAAAAACATAAACTTTTAATTTTAACAATAATCTTATTACTTATTGCGGTTAGTTTACCATTTTGCTTTATATTATATGAAAAATATAAACCATATTATACAGCAGAAGATTTTAATATTGAAACCGTTGTTAGTAGTATCGATGCCAATCAAAATGGTATAGATGATTATACAGATATTTTATTAGGAGCTAAAATAGATGCCGAGAATCATCCGACTTATGATGGTAGATATTGGGATACTGGGTATCCGCCTGATGATATAGGTGTTTGTACGGATGTTATATGGCGTGCATTTAAATATGCTGGATATAACTTAAGACAGATGGTAGATAATGATATTAAAAAAAGTAATGAAGAAGATTATCATATCAAGTATCCTGATTCTAATATTGATTTTCGAAGAGTTGGTAATTTATATGTATTCTTTTCAAAATATGCTGAAAGTTTAACATTAGATATAGATGAAATTGACAAGTGGCAACCCGGGGATATTGTGATTTTTGGAGAATATCAACATATTGGAATTATTAGCGATAAAAGAAATCGGGATGGTGAACCTTATGTTATTCATAATTCTGGACAGCCTTTAAGAGAAGAGGATGTATTAAGAAAAAGATCTAGCGAAGATCCTATCACTGGTCATTTTAGATGGAATGCCAAACATTTGGAAGAAGTTATTGTTCTTTGGAAGGAATAAAAAATAATTTTGACAATTTGATATTTTGTGATATAATTAAATAGACAGATTTAAGTGGGCATAAAACTTCCCACTTTTATTATTATATTAGAGAGGTGTGTATGAAAAAAGGTTTAGAAGAATTAGAAAAATTAATTAGAGAAGCACTAGAAGAAAAAGAAATACTTGTTGATAGTGTTACATATCTAAAGAATAGTGGAAATTATAATGTTTTATCAGTAGTACTCGATAAAGTGGGAGGAATTGATTTAGATACTGTTGTTGAAGCAACTAATATTATCAATCCAATTGTAGATAAATATGACTTAACCGATGATTCTTATATTTTAGATGTGACAAGCAAAGAAAGAGGGAAAGATAATGAATAGTGAAGAATTTATTAAAGAAGTTAAAAATATAACCAAAGAAAAAGGGATTAGTGAAGATGTTGTTTTTGAAGGGATGGAACAAGCTTTAACAACAGCTTATAAGAAAAATTTTAATTCAAAGACTAACGTTCGGGTTGATATTAATCGTGAAACTGGTGATATTAAAGTGTATTCTTATTTAGTTGTAGTTGATGATGTGGATTATGGATCAGAAGAAATTGATGAAGAAGGGAACGTTGTTAAAATACCTCCTAAAATTAATCCTGATGCACAAATTATTTTAGAACAAGCAGAAGAGATCGTGCCTGGTATTAAAGTGGGAGAAACAATTGAAAAAGAAGTTACTCCAAAAGATTTTGGACGTGTTGCAGCATCTACAGCTAAACAAGTATTAACGCAAAGAATAAGAGAAGCTGAAAAAAATAGTTTAATAGAAGAATTCCAAGATAAACAAGGGGAAATGTTACTTGGCCTTGTTGCTATGGAAGATCATCGCAATTACTTTATTGATCTAGGTAGAACTAGAGGAATTTTACCTAAAAGTGAAATAATACCTGGAGAAACGATCAAAATGGGTTCCAATATTCGTGTTTATGTAACAAAAATAGAAAATAATACAAAAGGCCCTTTAATTTTATTATCAAGAAAGCATTATGGTTTTGTTCGTCGTTTATGTGAACTAGAAATCCCTGAATTACAGGATGGAACAATAATTATGCATGCTTGTATTCGTGAAGCAGGAATAAGGACTAAAGTAGCAGTTTCATCAACGAATGACCGGATTGATGCGATTGGTACTTGTATTGGTGAGAGAGGTTCAAGATTAGCTAGTATCCTAAAAGAATTAAATGGTGAAAAATTGGATTTTGTTTTATATAGTGATGATCCTATAGAATATATTAAAAAAGCTTTAACACCAGCGAAAAATGCTATTGTAAATATTACTGACCCAGTTAAAAAAGAAGCTTTAGCAGTAGTATCAAAAGAAGAGTTACCTTTAGCTATTGGTAAAGGGGGAAGTAATATAAGACTAGCGAATCGTCTTACTAAATATAAAATTAATATTAAAACAATGGAACAAATTAATGCTGAAGGAAACAAATAATTGGGGAGGATATGATGAAAGTAAAAAAAAAGCCAATGCGCACTTGTGTAATTACTAAAGAAAAGTGTGAAAAAAAGGATTTACTTAGAATCGTGAGAACCCCGGAAGGGCAAGTGATGGTTGATCCTACCGGAAAAGCAAATGGTAGAGGGGTTTATTTAAAAAAGTCTGTAGAAGTAGTAAATAAAGCTAAAACAAGTAAAGCATTAGAAAAAATATTGGAAGTACCTATTTTGAATGATGTATACGAAGAAGCTGTAAAATTATGTGAGGAGTGATAATATGGATAATCAAACAGTTTTACAATACATTTTAACAACAGATCAATTATTAAATGATCTAGGAAATGTAACAAGAATGGAAAATAAAAAAGAAAGAGAAGCAAAGAAAATCCAAATTAAAGTGCAAAAGCAAAAAATGCAAAGGAGTTGTTATGATCCTTATCTTTTTGCTAAAACAAGTCTTGGTTCTGATAAAATGGAATATACATGTCTAGTATGTGGTAAAGTAATTGGGGGAACTTCGTTGAGTCATGTTGTTAATTTATCAGAGAATGGATTAATTGAAGGGGATGATGCCCTATGGTATGCTGTAAATCAATTAAAGAAATATTTAGAAATGGATCCTGCATTAACTGAAGTTGAAATTAGAGAGGCTATAAGAAGTGATTTGATTGAATTTGCTAGACAAAGATAAAAGAAAGGAGCATTTACATGACTGTTAAAGAATATGCAACCGATGTAAACTTAAGTGTAGCAGAAATTTTAAAGAAGTGTGTTGATTTAGGGATAGAAGTAAAATCTGGGGATGATGAACTTAGTGATGAAGAAATTATTTCTCTAGATAATGCTATTAACTTAATTACAGAAAATGAAAGTTTTGAAGAAGAAGATACTATTGATCAAGTTGTAGATGAAATTGTTTCAAGCAGTAATATTACAAAAAATATGAATACAACGGATAAGAAACAAAAATTAAAAAAGAAAAAAGATCAAATAGATTTTAAAGATTATAGTCATTTGAAAAAAGAAATGTATAAAAATAAAAATAAACTTTTGAAAAACAGTAAAGATGATAATGTTATTGTTTTTAAAGATGGTATGACTGTTGGTGATTTAGCTATAGAATTAAATATAAGTGGTACTGATATTATTAAGAAATTGATGACGCTTGGATTAATGATTTCCTTAAATCAAACTATTGATTTTGATAATGCGGAAATTATAGCTTTAGAATATCATAAAACGTTAAAAAGAGAAGAAACACAAGATGTATCTAATTTTGAAGAATATGAGATTGTTGATGATGAAGCTTTATTAGTGCCTCGTCCTCCTATTGTAACGATTATGGGTCATGTAGATCATGGGAAAACTACTTTACTTGATTATATTCGTCAAACCCATGTAGCTTTAGGAGAAGCAGGAGGAATTACCCAACATATTGGAGCTTATCAAATTAGTAGTAATGGCCAAAAAATCACATTTATTGATACTCCAGGTCATGCAGCTTTTACTGAAATGCGAGCTAGAGGAGCTAGTGTAACAGATATTGTTATTATTATTGTTGCAGCTGATGATGGGGTAATGCCACAAACAAAAGAAGCAGTAGAACATGCGTTAAGTGCTAAAGTACCTATTATTGTTGCAGTAAATAAAATTGATAAGCCTGATGCAAATCCAGATAAGATTCGTACTGAAATGGCTGAAATTAACATTACTCCTGAAGAATGGGGTGGCAATGTTCCATTTATTAATATTTCTGCTCAAACAGGGGAAGGTATTGATAAACTTTTAGAAACTATTTTGGCAATTAGTGAATTGTCAGAGTTAAAAGCAAATCCCCAAAGATACGCCGTCGGTTCTGTTATTGAATCACGTCAAGATAAAAATGTCGGTGGTATAGCTAGTTTACTTATTTTAAATGGTACTTTAAGGTTAGGAGATCCTATTGTTGTTGGTTCTACCCATGGAAAAGTAAGAACAATGAAAAATGATCGAGGAGAGAGAGTTCTTGAGGCAGGACCAGGTACACCAGTAGAAATTACGGGTTTATCAGGAAATCCAAGTGCTGGGGATAAATTTATGGCTTTTGAAACTGAAAAAGAAGCAAAGGAAGTTGCTCTAAAAAGAGCATTACATGCTAAGGAAAATAAATATAAGAAAGATGTTATTTCTTTAGATGATTTATTTAATAAAATTAATAGTGGTCAAAAAGAGATTAATATTATTTTAAAAGCTGATGTAAGAGGTTCAGAAGAAGCAGTTAAAAATAGTTTGCTTAAAATAGATGTCGAAGGCGTTAAAATTAATGTGATTCGTTCTGGTATTGGTACGATTACCGAAAGTGATATTGTTCTTGCGAATGCATCTAATGCGATTATTATTGGCTTTAATGTTAGCCCATCTAATGTGACTAAAGAAATGGCTAAAGAATATAATGTAGATATTCGTCTTTATACAATAATTTATAAATGTATCGAAGAAATTGAACTTGCAATGAAAGGTATGCTTGACCCAGAATATGAAGAAAAAATTCTAGGTAATGCCGAAATTCGCAAAATATTTAAATTTTCTAAAGTTGGTAATATTGCCGGTTCTTATGTATTAGATGGTGTAATTAAAAATAATGCTAAAGTTCGTTTAATTCGTGATGGCGTTATTGTCTATGATGGAACAATAGCTAGTGTTCAAAGAGAAAAAGATAGTGTAAAAGAAGTGAAAAAGGGATATGAATGTGGTATTACTTTAGATAATTTTAGTGATATTAAAGTTGGCGATGTATTAGAATGCTATGAAATGGTGGAGGTCAAAAGATAATGCCTAGTCATAAGATTGCAAAAATATCTAGCGATATTGCAAGAGTAATAAGTGAAATCATATTCACTGAAGCAAAAGATGAGCTTTTAAAGTCTATTACAATTACAGGTTGTAAAGTATCAAGGGATCTTGGTTATGCGAAAGTGTATTTTACTTCCTTAAGTAATATGGATAAAAAAGCACTTGTAAAAGAAGTAAATGAAGCAAGTTCTTTTATTAGAGGAGAACTAGCCCAAAGATTAAAACTTCGTCATACACCAATTTTAGAATTTGTCTATGATGATTCTATTGAGTATGCAGAAAATATAGAAAATATTATCAAAGAAATTAAAGAAAAGTGATGAGTATGGATAGAAAATTAACAATATTAACAGGTAAATTTACTCCTGAAGAAGAATATTTAATTTTAAGCAAATATCCTGATAAAAAGGAAGATTTAGCTTTTTTTCGAGAAGCAAATTATTTTCAAATTCATAAATTGTATTTTCAAGGATTTTTTCAAGGGTATGTTGTGCTATTTTTAGGATATAATTCCTTAAGTACAAATGATGTTTTAATTGAAGATATTGGGTATCTTCGAGATGAAGATTTATTAAAGCCACTTATGTATACTTTACTTTTAAGAATTAAAGAACATAAAGTGCTTTCATTTCCTTTAGAAAGTTTTTATTATGATGTAGATAAATTTGAGGAAAAATATCGGGATATTTTTGCAGAATTAGATTTTCAAGAAATTAAGAGGGAATCGTGTCGGGCATAATTATTGTAGACAAACCTAAGGATTTTACTTCTAGAGATGTTGTTAATATTATTTCTCGGGAATTACACGAAAAAAAAGTTGGCCATACAGGAACGTTAGACCCTCTTGCTACTGGTGTTTTAGTTATTTGTGTTGGTAAATATACAAAGCTTGTTGATATGCTTTCTTCTTTAGATAAAGAGTATATTGCCGAAGTTAAACTAGGCCTTCTAACGGATACTTTAGATATTACGGGAAATGTTTTAAAAAGCGAAGAGGTTCATTTAACTAAGATGGAAATTCTAAAAGCTTTTTCTATATTTACAGGGGAATACTTGATGGAAGTGCCCAAATATAGTGCGATAAAAGTAAATGGTAAAAAGTTATATGAATATGCTAGGGAAGGAATAGATGTAAAATTACCAGTAAAAAAAGTTCATGTTTATGAACTTGAATTACTTTCTTTTTATCATGATACTATTAGTTTTCGCACTAGAGTGAAAAAAGGAACGTATATTCGTAGTTTAATTCGCGATATCATGAAATATATGGGTGTGGCTGGAACCATGAGTAATTTAATTCGGATTAAACAAGGTAATTTTAAAATAGAAGATGCTTGTTCAATAGATGATATTAAAAATCATCAATTTAAATTATTGCAAGCCAAAGATGTTCTTGATATTCCCGTTTATCACTTAAATGATTTAGAGTATGAAAAGGTGTGTCATGGAAGTAAAATGTCTTTTGATAGATTAGAAGATATGTTATTGCTTCTTTATCAAGGTAAGGAAGTCGCTATTTATAGAAAAGATGAAAAATTATATAAGCCCCAAATTATGCTTATATAATATTTATTGCCTCATAGCCAAGCGGTAAGGCAGCGGGCTCTGACCCCGCGATTTCGTAGGTTCGAATCCTACTGGGGCAGCCAATTAGTTATTTAAGCCTGTATTTATGGGCTTTTTTGCTTTTTAAACACACTTCTAAACACACCTTTAATTATGATTTAATAATAAAAATATATCATACTGTATTCACTTTACTAAATTCAAATAACTTATTTCGTTAGATATAAAATTATGTTGTAAAATAAAATAAGGATAGCACTTTATTAAGTACTATCCTCGCTGGGTCGTATAGACCTTTGATTAACAAATGGAGCGATAAGCTCTTTGTTAAATATATTTTACATTATTTTGAGTTAAATGTCAATGTAAATTTGTTCTTAATCTCCTCGTCTAATTTATTCATAATTTGATTTGAGCATTTAACTCTTCCTATAATATCATATTCATTTACTGGTAAAAATATTCTTTCTTTTGAAATAGTTGTTATCAAACTACAACAAGCAAAGGTGCTTTTTACATTACTTTTATAATATGATAATAATGTATTTAATTTATTGAGTTTAGTACTTTCTTTTGCGGTGAGTAGTTCACCGTTATCTATTTTATCTTTTAGTGGTTTAAACTTATTTTTGATCCTTTCTATCAACATATCTATTATTAATGTGCCTAGATATGTGTTAAATTTACTTGGCTTAGATGTTAATGGTATAACTGTTAAAATATTGTTTCTTGGATTATCATAATTATTTAAAACTATTGCAAAATGGATTTGAGACATCTCTGAACCTATGCCAATTCCAAAATCAACCTTCACTATTGTACCACGTTGATAAGTTCTAAAAAGTGATGTTTGGGTTTCTAGTGGATTTTGCAGCTTTTGCTCTAAAACAGTTGCCTCATCGTTTAACAATTTTGATTTTTTCAGTAACCATTCATCTAAGTAAGAAAATTTATATGGTAGTTGTTTTTTTGCAATTGTCTGAAAGTTATTATAAGATAAATCTAATCTTATTCTTTCATTTATATTATTTTCTATTTCTGTATTCAATAGTATCCCTCCTTTATACATTTTCTTTATTTATATTATATCAAAATGTACATATGTTCGTCAAGAAGGCCGTTAAAAAAACTAAACCTTTTGTTTAGTCTTAAACGATATCATCAATATATCTTTTTAACTCTTTGGCATTTGGCCCAAAAATTATTTTTAATTGATTGTCAATTTCAACAATACCTTTAGCACCTAATTTTTCTATGGCCTCTTTATTAACGATACGTACATCTTTTAAAATTACTTTAAATCTACTCATGTTTGCTTCGGCACTAACAATGTTGTCTTTTCCTCCTAAATAAGTAATCAGTTTGTTAGCTTCTATCCTAAAATCTCTTCTCGTAAGTTTAATTACAATTAAAAGCACCAGAATTAGTACAACTGCAATAATCAAATATTGTAACCGTGTATCCATTTTTTATCACCTGTTATTATTATACTATAAATTTTGGTATAAATAAAGAATTTTGTCTACATAATAAAATTAAGGAATGGTGAAAATGAAAAAATTATTTTTAATGCTTGTTGGTTTGTTTATGGTTGTGGGTTGTTCTTGCTCGAATGATAAGGCAGCGGATGCTGTAGAAAAATACTTAAATGATTATAAAGGACTTAATGATACTGTTTTAAAAGACATTGATGAGTTAGCAGAAGGGGAAGATTTAACCGATAAAGGCAAAGAAACATATAAAGAAGTTTTAAAAAGACAATATCGGGATTTAATTTATACAATTGAAAATGAAGATTATGATGGAGATACAGCAAAAGTTACGGTAAAGATTACTGTTTATGATTTGTATAAAGCACAGAAAGATGCTAGCAATTATTTGAGTAATCATCAAGATGAATTTTTAACAGATGGAGAATATGATAATGATTTATATATGGAATATAAATTAGAAGAGATGCGAGATATGAATGATACAGTATCTTATAATATCATCTTTCATGTTACGAAAACCGACGGTAAATGGTATGTAGAGCAACCTGATAAAGAAGCATTAGAGAAAATTCATGGTGTTTATAATTATGAGGAGGATTAAGTCCTCTTTTTTATTTTATAGGAAAGTACACGAAATATGTGTATTTTTAAAATTTGCTCTTGACGAACATATGTATTTATAGTATAATGCTATTATCAGGGGTGATTATATTATGAAAATACATAAAGCTTATAAGTTTCGCTTGTATCCAACGAATAATCAAGTAGAATTAATTCATAAAACATTTGGATGTACGAGATTTGTTTATAATTATTGTTTAGATTTAAAAAGAAATAATAAATATTTAACAAAGTTTGATTTAATGAAAGAATTACCAAAATTAAAAAAAGAATATCAGTTTTTAAAAGAAGTAGATAGTTGTTCGCTCCGAAATGCCATTACTGATTTAATGGTGGGTTTTAGTAAACAAGAAAATAATCAAGGGGGATATCCCAAATTTAAGAAAAAAGGAGTGAAAGAAAGTTTTCGTACTAGCTTTGTTACTAGTAGTTATAAAGGTAGAGTATATGAGAATATAAAAGTAGATTTAAAAAGAAGAGTAATTGAACTACCTAAATTAAAAGAAGTTAAGATAAGAGGATATCGCACTTTAGAAAAAATACCCGGAAGAATATTAAATGCTACGATAAGGGAAGTAGGCATAAGATTTTATGTGTCTCTTTGCGTAGAAGAAGAAATAGAGTTACCAGAAAGAACAAATAATACATCAGTAGGAATCGATATAGGAGTTAAGAATCTAGTTGTTACCAGTGATAAAGAATATTATGGCAATCCTAGATATTTAGATAAATATGAAAGAAAGATAAAAAGATTACAACAAGAATTATCAAGAAAAATAAAAGGAAGTAAAAATTATATTAAGTGTAAGAAAAAAATAGAAGAAGTATATCGAAAACTAAAAAATGCTAGAAAAAAGACAGTAGAGGCAATAGTAAAACAAGTAACTACATATCATGATATTATAATTGCAGAAAATCTCCAAGTAAAGAAGATGTTGGAAAAGAAAAATAACCACAAAAGATTAAGAAAAGAAATCACAAATGCTACATTTAGTGAAATCATAAGAATACTAAAATATAAATGTTTATGGCTAAATAAAACATTTATTCAGGTAAATTCATATTATTCATCATCGCAGATTTGTAGTAGATGTGGGAACAAGAATGAAGAAATGAAAGATATAGGAGTTCGAGAATTAAAATGTAGTAAATGTGGTTTAGAAATAGAGCGAGATTATAATGCGAGTATTAATATACTAAATGAGGGACTCAGAAGTTACAACAATTAGATTAAAATAGAAATATAAAAACAAAAAAGTACGGGAGCGACTCTCGGAGTTAATGTCTGTGATGTACGAAAAATACAGCAGAAAAAAACTAACCGTGAGGTTAGGCGAATTAACGTAAGTTAATTCTTATGTTCTTTACTTTAAATTTCTTTTACTATATAATTAAGAGGGTGGTTATTATGTTTCAGCAATTATTTAGTAAAGTCAAATTAGATATTTTAGAGGCTAATTATTTAAAGGAAATGGATGATACATTTAATAAAAATGAACTTTTAAAAATATTTACAAATCCAAATTATAAAAAGTTAGATAGTGAAATAAAAGAGCAAATTTTAAAAGCAATTGATGTGCTTGTGCATCTTATAGGTATAGATTTTATGGATAAAAAGGATATTTTGGATAATTTTCTTACTTTATTAAATCAAGAAAGTGAAAATCCAAACTTTAAAGAGTATATTCGTTTGTTTTGTGCTTATCCGATGTTTTTATTTCGAAATCAATTTGATTTAAAAGAACTTTATCAAATAAATGACCAAGAATTTATAAAATATTTATGGGTTGAAGTTGCTTTTTGCCTAGAAGATGTTAATTTTTGGGCAAATGCAGAATATGAGAAACTTGTCAGAAATCCTAAATTAAAAGAGCTTAATTTAACGGAGGTTGTGGTAAGTGGACTTGTGAATACTTTTTTGGGGCGAGCTTTTTTAATTGAAAGTATTTTACTTTTGTTATCGTATAATGAAGATTATTCTTGGCTTATTTTAAAGTTATTTCAAGCTCCAACATCTAAACATATAGAACTTGTATTAGAATTAGTTAATGATAAAGAAGTGGCGGAAAGTAGTCATATAGAAGAAATGGTTGATATGATTTATAGGGTACCTTTAGATGAATTGAAAGAAATGGAATTTAAAATTACACATAAATTAATTTATAAAGAAATGACTTTTAAAGATGCCTGTGAGAAATATTTAAAACAAGCGATGGAATTACTAGATGAAAGTAGGGAAATGAAGTCTACTACTCTTGTTAGAGTTCCTATTTACAGGCGAAGATAGACAGACCTTTTGTGTTTGTTTTTTCTTTTTGACATATATTTGTATTAGGGGTTTTATGAATCATTTTGTTTATAACGCGTTAAGTGCATTATCTTATCATATTAGTAAAGAATCTTTTTTAGTGGCAAAGAAGTGGTATGCAACAGGTTTATTTCCTTTAGTTATCACTATTTTTTCTTTATCCGAATTTAAAGAATTATCAAAAGAAAATCAAAGGAAAATATATGATAAAATCAATGAACTTCAAGTTTCTACAATGGATTTAGAAGAAAAGAAAAAGTGGCTTTTGGTATGCAAAGAACAATTAGAAAGTCTTTGCTTAGAAGAAAATCCGTCTTTAGTTCGAAGAAAATTTAAAAATAAGCGTAAAGAATAGTGTTTCAACATTGTTCTTTTTTTTATTTTTCATTATAATGATATTAGGAAGTGTAGGAAATGAAGAAAATATTTTTAAGTTTATTACTATTAATTTTAGTAAGTGGGTGTGCTAATCTTAATTTAGAGCCATCTAATGCTAGTAAGGAAAGGAAAAGTACTTTTATACCAAGTAGTGATGAGTTAGTTGCCCATTTTATTGATGTGGGACAGGGAGATGCTAATTTAATTGAACTGCCGAATGGAGAAGT
Organism: uncultured Bacilli bacterium; assembly: GCA_944327365.1. Classification (GTDB taxonomy): domain Bacteria; phylum Bacillota_I; class Bacilli_A; order RF39; family UBA660; genus Caccenecus. The sequence goes on along the minus strand of CALVHI010000018.1, from coordinate 3,988 downwards.
CATGCTTATTGATGCTGGTATTGCGAGTATGGGGGATGATATTATCGAATATATTGAGAATTTAGGATATGATACAATTGATTATGTTGTTTCTACTCATCCGCATGCTGATCATATTGGGGGTATGGCTGAAGTAATTGAAGCTTTTAATATCGAAACTATTTATATGCCTAAAGCTGTTAGTACTAGTAAAACATACGAAAATTTACTAGAGACGATTCGAGATAAAGGCCTCAGTATTAAAACAGGAAAAGCAGGAGTAGAGGTATTAGATGAAGATGATTTGGATATTGTTATAGTTGCTCCTAATAGTGATGATTATTCTAATTTAAATAATTATTCGATTGTTCTTAAAATTACTTATGGGGATGTATTTTTTCTTTATACGGGAGATGCTGAAGAAGAAAGTTTAGAGGAAATTACTAGTGATATTGATGTTGATGTGTTAAAAGTAGGACATCATGGAAGTGATACGAGTACGAATAAAAGTTTTTTAGATAAAGTAAGTCCAAATTATGCAGTAATTAGTGTAGGAAAAGGAAATAGTTATAATCATCCAGCTTTAAGTACCATAGAATTATTACAAGAGTATACGAGTAATATTTATCGAACTGATTTAAATGGGACTGTAATTATTTCTAGTGATGGAATAGATATTGAAGTAAAAACAGAGAGGTAGAGAAATGAAAGTAATTATTGATCGTTTTGAAGGGGATTATGCTGTTGTTGAGGTTGAGGAAGGTTGTTTTGTCGATATGCCCAAAGTTCTTATTCCAGATGCTAAAGAAGGGGATGTTGTTTCTATTCAAATAGATAAAAATAAAACAAAAGAAAGAGAAAAACATGTTGAAAATTTAATAAATCAGTTGTTTCAAGATTAGTTTTGTGTTAAAATATCTAAACGCAAGGGGATATATATGAATAATTATTTAAAACTTATTTTAAAAAAACAACAATATATTGAAAGATTACAAAAAGAATTAGATAAATTACAAGAAATACAAAATGGTTTTTCTTCACAAAAGATACGTTTTAAACTTTTAAATGAAGATTTAAAAGAACAATTAGAAGAACTGAGTTATTATGATAAAGAAGAGAATATTTGTTTTAAAATTGCTGTATTAAGAATAGTTTTATTGCTTCTTTCTATAGTTTTTTTCTTAATTAGTTTAGAATTTGGGGCTCCTTTATTCTATAGTATTATTGGAATTATAATATTTAATTTAATTAATATTTTAGGAACTATTGGTATTTCTCGTATTTTATCTTTTTATTTTGATGAAAGAAGAAGGGAAAATCGAAGAATGATAGATCAAACAGAAATAGCAATTCTTCAATTAAGAAAAGATAAAGAGGCATTTTATCAAAATGTAACTTTAATAGAAGAAAAGAAAAAAAGTTTGTTAGAAGAAAAGAAGAAAGAACAAAATAGTCTTATAGCTATTAGTAATTCTGTTATTTATAGTTTGATGCAATTAGATCAAAACCATCAATTAGAAAGATTAAATCTATTGCTTGATCAGTTGATTGAAAAAGAAATAAATAAAGATGAATTAGGAGAAATAGATATTCATTTACAAAGAAAATTAAATCATTTAGAAAATAAATGATTTTTTATGTAAAATATATGTAAACAATAATACGAAAATAGTAACATTATATCTAACTATATTGATAAATACTCAACCATACTTTATAACTTTTCTTTGACAGCAAAATTGAAAAAAGCTAGGTCCAATCAGGCCTAGCTCAATTTTTAATTGTTGTACATTATCAGTTTTTTCTAAAAATTTAAAATTTTTTTGATTTGAGATAAAGTTAAGTATTTATGGGATAAATCGATATTAAAAATTTTTTCTAAATCTTTAATAACATCATTTCTAAAACTTTGCAAATAAATGTCATGTTCTAAATTAGTACTTGTATATTTTACTAAAGAATTAATGACATATTCATTTGAGTATTTTCGTTTTAATTTTTGCTCTAGTAATCTTATTATTAATAGAGATACAAAACAAGATAGGAAATGAGCTTCAATACTTTCGTCTGTCCAAACAAATACGGGTCTAGTTTCTAGTTCTGATTTTGTAATTTTAAATGATTCTTCAATTTTCCATAAGCCTTTGTAAATATCCCTTATTTCTTTATCTGATAAGTGCTTTTCACTAGTTACAATAGAATAATAGCCATCAAATTTTTCTTCTTCTTTTATTTTATCTAATTTTAAAGATAATTCTAATCCATCTGGTATTTCTCCAGTTTCTTGGTTAAATCTAATATTATTAATGTATTTTGTACATCCATAAGAGGTGGCTTGAGTATATTTCCCAGGATTTTTAATTAAATCTTTGGCTTTTTCTATCGCTTGTTCTCTTAAGTTTTTTTGTCTATCAGCATATTTTTTAGAATAATAAATCATTTGTTTTTGATAGATCAGATAGTTAACATTTCTTTTGCCATCTTTTTTAATTTGTATTCTTTTCGCATAAACTCTAGATTTATGCTTGAAAATAACAGGCTTATCTTCATAACCTATAATGTTTCCTTCTTCATCTTTTACAACTTCTTTATAGGTTACTAAATTGCCATTTTCATCATATATTTCATCATAAATAAAATCATCTTGTTTTAAAGCCCAATCCTTAAATTCTTTATCGGCACCGAGTATGCTTTGGCCATAAACATAGCCATCATGATTTTGGTGATCATCATCATTTTTACCAGCGATAAACACAGTATTATCACTAGTGTTTTGACCTCTATCAGCGACAATAATAGTTCTGTCTATTCCAAATTTAGCTTTTGTCTTTTTAAGAGTTGGCCTCATTTGTAATTTTTCAGATTCATTACCAGGGAATAAGTCATAATACATTGGCAGTCCTTTTTTATCCATTAATAATCCCATTTGAACAATAGGAGTTTTCCTATGTTCTTTACTAGGTCCTTTTTTTCTTAATCCTTTTCTAACTATTTCTCCTTTATCATTTAATTCATCTTCATCATTATAAGATATCTCAAAATAATAATTAGTAGTATCATAGTAAGTTAGAGAAGTATCACGATTATACTTATCTTTCGTATTATTCCATAATAATGTAAGAAATTCATCTTTATAATCACAAAAATAATCTAGGGAACGATACATATCTTGTAAAGAAAAATCAAATTTTTCAAAGAAAATATCTTTATTGTTATAAGTTGATAACTTACTATCTGGGTATAAAATACGAGAATAAATTAATAATTCAAAAATATCATTTAAAGAAAAATCAATCTTTAAATTTTTTTGCTTTTGCCTTAAAAATTCAGGAATATTTAGTTCTTCGTAAATTCTTTTTAAAATAACATAGCCAAGATTTTTAGTACAAGAATTTTCATCAATTGTTTTTGTTTTAAGATTCTTGATAAGTAATTCATTAATTTCTTCGGCATTTCTTTGTTTAGCGATTTCTTTGAAATGAGCGATGGGATCATCATATTGTTTTTTTAAATCATCTAAATAACCAATTTTTTCAATAGTTTTTTGTTTGACTTTACCAGATTCATCACGATAGCCTTGAACAAAAGACAAATAAATTTTTCCTTTATAGCTTGGACAGGCTTTAAGATACATGTTAGCCACCTACTTTCTGTATTAATTATATCACAATGTATAACGATATACAACAAAAAAATAAATAAAACTTGACAAAAGAAAACCTAGGTACTATCTAGGCAAAAACACATTTATTAAAAAGTGCAACTGTCAAACTTCGGACGCTTTTAAATTACTTGCAATTTCCTTTTGGGTATTATATAATTTAGACATAAAACAACCACCTTTTCTATTTTTTGTCATTAAAATAATAATAGCAAAAATTGGTTGTTTTATCAATATAGAAGCATAAAGACATAGTATGGAACTTATGTCTTTTTTATGTGTGCCGTGCATGGCATATAACTGGAGGGTGAAAGTCCCTTACACGCGTAGGTATCGACGAAGTGTTAG
>CALVHI010000017.1 GCA_944327365.1 uncultured Bacilli bacterium | reverse complement strand
TTTTTTTTAATTTATTTCTTTTAGTTAGTAGTTATCTATTCTTATTTATTGTCAATGTCTTTTTTCATACTTTTATCTTGAAGAATGTTTAAAAGGTATTGTCTAAACTAAAAAAATTTAGTATAATTAAAACAGAATAGGGTGACGAATTATGGACAATATTAAAGATAATGCCAAAAAAAGGATTTTATTATCTTCTTTAATCATAGTAATATCAGTTGTTATTATCGGAATCAGCTTATCATATGCTTATTATCTAAATACAGTGGAAGTAATTAGACCAGAAAATCAAGGAACAAGCATTACCAGTGGTGATTTAACTATGAATTTTACTACAGATAGATTGATTAATGCAACCAGTGCAGGCTTAATTAATGATAGCGATGTCATTACAGAAGGAGATTATACTCAATTTAGTGTTTCTCTTCCAAGCAGTGCTGATACAGCTTCGGCAACGTATTCTTTATATTTAACCGAACTAACAATAACAGACAATTTAAAAAGTACTTATGTAAAATGGGCATTATATAATGGTGATGCATCAATGATGATTAATAGTGGCAACTTTTCTAATGCAACAACAGGAACAGTTCTTTCCATTCAAAATGCCATAACAATTAATAAAGGAGAAACGGATTCTTATCGTCTATATATTTGGTTAAGCAACGATCCAAACAATGAACAAAACGACTTACTGGAAGGATCATTAAGTGCTAAAGTAGGATTTAGAGCCGTAACAAACTAACTTAGAGATAATCTAAGTTTTATTTTGCCATGATTTGCTATTTAATAAAGAAGCAATTTATGTTATAATAATTTTAAACTAGTAGGAGGTAACCATGAGATTCATTGAAATAAAAAATTGTTATAAAGTATATAAAAATGGTGTAGCAGCTATCGCAGATTTAACATTAAATATTAATAAAGGAGAATTTATCTTTGTTATTGGAGCAAGTGGCTCTGGGAAATCCACATTAATCAAAATGTTATATCGAGAAGAAAAGCCAACGAAAGGAACTGTCGAAATAGGAGGAATTAATGTCGGAAAACTTAGAAATCGAACAGTTTATAAATTAAGAAGGAAACTGGGAATTGTTTTTCAAGACTTTAAATTATTACCCAAACTAACAGTTTATGAAAATGTAGCCTTTGCTCTAGAATGCTTAGGCATGAAAGGCAGTGAAATAAGGCCCAAAGTAATCAAAGCTTTAGATCATGTAGGCCTAAAAGATAAAATAAGAAGTTTTCCAGGTGAATTATCAGGAGGAGAGCAACAAAGAGTATGTATTGCCAGAGCAATCGTAAATAATCCCAAATTACTGATTTGCGATGAACCAACCGGAAACTTAGACCCCAAAACCAGTAAAGGAATAATGGAAGTTTTAGAAAATATCAACAAAGAGCTAGGCACCACCATTATTATGGCAACTCATGATAAAGAAATTGTCAATCGAATGAAAAAGAGAGTCATAGTGCTAGAAGATGGACTCTTAGCAGAAGACCATGAGAAAGGAAGTTATAAAGCGAGTGAAAGCATTTAGAATATTAGGTAGAAGTATAAGAGATTCTTTTAAAAGTGTGTTTAGAAATTTTAGCTTAAGTATTGCAAGTATTCTATGTACAACGATAACTCTAATATTAGTAGCAATAGCTATAGTTATATCAGCAAATGTCAATCACATAACTAAAGACATGGAAGAAGAATTAACAATTGTTGTCTATGCAAATGCTGATACATCAGATGAACAATTAAAACAAATAGAAAATGAAATTAAAGAAATTAGCGAAGTAGCTAGTGTAGTTGCCAAAAGTAAAGAGGAATGGCGATTAGAAATGAAGAGTTATTCGGAAACATTGAATACAACCCTAGAATACTTAGAAGAAAATCCTTTATTAGATTCTTTTATAGTCACAGTAAATGATGCTGAAGATTTAAGGCCAGTAGCACTAGAAATTAGAGAAATGAACAATATTGAAAGTGCTAATTATGGTGAAGGAATGGTAGAAGACATTATTTCTGTATTCGATATCATTCAAACCGTAACTTTAGTAATGGTTATAGCCCTTATTGTTGTAACAGCATTCTTAATTAGTAATACAATAAAATTGACAATTTTTTCTCGAAGAAGTGAAATAGAAATTATGCGTTTAGTAGGAAGTAGCAATACTTCAATTAAGCTTCCGTTTGTTTTTGAAGGCTTCTTACTAGGTATATTAGGGTCAATTATACCAATTATAATTATGATTTATGGATATTTAATTATGTATGAACAAATCAGTAATTCCTCATCATTTAGCATTATTGAATTAATAAGTCCTATGCCTTTTATATTAATAACTAGTATTACGTTACTATTAATTGGTTCTTTAGTTGGTATGTTTGGCTCTGCGCGAGCAGTAAGGAAGTATTTAAAGATATGATGAAGAAAATAAGTAACTATTCTCTTAAAATTATTTTAATTATCACAATAATCGTATCTATCCTAATTACACCAAAAAATGTTAGTGCTACTACAGCGCAGACTTTAGGAGATTTAAGAAGAGAATATGAATCATTAGTTGCCGAAAAAAGCCGATATGATAATATGACAGAAGCTGCTAAGCAAGAGATAGCGGCAAAACAAGCAGCAATTACTAAAGCGGAAGAAGAAATTACCCAAGCAGAAGACGAATATGATGAAGCTGAATTGGCTATTGTCGAATCAAACGAAAAAATAGCTTCTCTAGAAGAAGAAACAAAAAAAATATTATTATATATGCAACAAATGCAGGGGCAAAACGCTTATGTTGAATATGTTACTGGTGCATCTAGCATGACAGAATTAATTATGCGTGCCCAAGCTGTAAATCAAGTAACCGCATATATTCAAACAACAACGAAAAATCTAGAAGAAGAAATAAAAAGAAACGAAGAACTAAAAATAGAATTAGAAGAAAAACAAAAAAAATTAGAAGAACAAATTACTTCATATGAAGCTGTTATAGCTAAGCAATACGAAAGTATAGAAGAATACTCAGAATTTTCTTTGGATTTAACAACTCAAATAGATAATGCTAAAAAATTATATGATAGTTATCGAAGTACATGTCAAAGTACAATAGGCAGAACAGATGATGACGTTATTTTAACAAGCTGTACCAATGTACCTTTAAATAGTGGGTGGTTAAAGCCTTTAAATTCAGGAGTAGTAACATCTGCTCAAGGATATCGTACCCATCCTGTTACTGGCCAAAGATACAAATTTCATGCTGCTGTTGATATAGGTGGAAACAAAGAGGGTACGCCAGTATACGCAGCCGCATCCGGAATAGTAAGTGGTGTTGCTTATCGCACCTCATGTGGAGGAAATCGTGTTTACGTTCAAGTGAATGTTGATAATACTCGATATACAACCTATTACTACCATTTATTATCTATCAATGTAAAAGTAGGTGATGTCGTAACCCAAAATACCGTCATTGGAACCGTTGGTGGAGGCTCAACATCTACATCTAGAGGAGGCTATGATGCTTGTACAACCGGCGCCCATCTTCACTTTGGTGTAGCAGAAGGCTGGTATTCAAATGAACCACCTCAATCTCAAGTAATTGTCCCGCCAGGATTTAACAATAGTGTTGGCTATCGTTTCTATTCTAGAGCAGATTTTTATACTCGTTAAGCATCTAAAAAAGATGCTTTTTCTCTGTACAAAATAATGAAAATAATATATAATTAAAATAATAAAGGTGATATATGATAACATATAAGAAAGCAAAGAAAAAAGATTTACCCCTGTTAATAGAATATAAGTTAAAAACAATGATTCCTTATTTAAAGACAAAGGAAGAAAAGTTAAAGGCAATTGCCTACGTAAATGAATTTGTAAGAAATAATTTTAATAAATTTATGATAATTTACCATTACTTTAAAAACATAGGATGTTTTCTTATAATAGATAATGAATTAGATACCATGTATATTATAGATAAATATCAAAATAAAAAAGTAGGCAGTAAAATATTGAAAAAGGAAAAGATAGATAAAATAAAAGTAAAACCGGAAAATAAAAAGGCAATAAATTTTTATGAAAGAAACGGTTTTTTTAAAGAAGAAGAAAAAGAAGATTATATTATATTAAGAAAGGATTGATAAAATGAAAATAAATGATTTTTTAAAACAAATAGCCAGAGACATAGAAAAGAAAGACATAGATTTAACTAAAGATGATTTTTATTACATCCTAAAATATGTTGGCATAAAAAAAAGAGAAGATCTAAAGGAAGATATAGAATCATATTTTAATCAATTTCTAGATAACTTAGGAAATTCTTTAGTGCGCCATATTGTAAGATCAACCGGAACAAAAGAGAATAAAACTTATTACATAGGTCTTTACGCAGAAAAAAGAGCTAGTTATAAAGAAGCATGTAAAGTATATTTTCCTGTAAAATATGAATACATGATCAGTGCATTAAAAACAATATTTTCTTATTTAATTCGTAATAGTATTGAATCAGTAGTAAAATTCCATGTTAAAGCAACAAATGAAAACATAGTCATTCGTTTCTATCATAAAGAAGACGTTATTCCTTTCATCAATTATTGTTATAGCAACTTTGCTTTACCAGAACTATTAGAAAAAGTAAACCCCTTTATTGCTACAATCTATGGCTTAGGTATAGTTAAAGATGATAATACCTTAAATACTTATAATGGTACCTTAAGTGAAGTATTAAAAGACTATTTTCTCTTTTTAAAAAAGAATAATGCTCTGGATAAAATAAGTGATCTACACTTCTTAGATTATGTTATTCAAAAAGAAAATAACGAAGAAAATGAAATTATAAAGTTTAATTTAAAAGCTATTGAAAATAACATCAAAGCTATTTTATCAAGAACCAACCCTTTAGATTAAAAAAAACTTGCGAATAGATTTAATATGCGATAAAATAATAAAGCGTGGAGAAAATATGAAGACAGTCTTATTATATTTAGAAAGCTTATTAAAAAAAGAAGATTGCATAATTGTAGCAACCAGTGGAGGACCAGATTCTATGTGTCTTCTTCATTTGCTGTGTGAGTTAAAAGACAAATTGAGTTTAAAGTTAATCATAGCGCATGTCAATCATAAATTAAGAATTGAAAGTGATGAAGAAGCTTTATTTGTAAAAGAAATTGCTAAAAAGAATAATTTAATTTATGAATATATGGAAATAAAAGAATATAATGATGACAATCTAGAAAATGATGCTAGAATAAAAAGATATCAATTCTTCACCAATTTAGTAAAAAAGTACCAAGCAAGAATATTAATGACAGCTCATCATGGAGACGATTTAATTGAAACAATTTTAATGCGTTTAGTAAGAGGGAGTACTTTAAAAGGATACAGTGGTTTTAAAAAAGAACTTAACTATGATAATTACATGATAGTGCGTCCACTAATCACCAAAACAAAACAGGAAATTCAAAACTTTATGGAAGAAAATCATCTGAAATATTTTGTGGATCAAAGCAATTTTAATCATAAATATACCCGCAATCGTTATCGCATGCAAATTCTTCCTTTTCTAAAAAAAGAAAATGCTAATGTTCATTATAAATTTCTAAAATTTAGTGAAGAGTTAATAAGTGCAAACAATTATATAGAACAAGTATTAACATCATTAATAAAAACAGTAGAAGATGAAAATGGCCTAAAGATCACAGAGTTAAAAAAAATAGATCCTTTTCTTTTAAAAAAATTAATCGAATTAAAACTAAGCGAAATCTATGTAGATGACTTGTTTTTAATTAACGATAAACACACTAATTTTATTATAGGTTTAATTAAAAGTAATAAAAGTAATAATAAAGTAGACTTGCCAAATAATTATCAAGCGATAAAAAGTTATAATTATTTTAAAATCGTTAAAATTAATAAAGAACAAGACTATGAATATATATTAGAAGATAAAGTTGTTTTACCTAATCACATGGTAATAAAAAAAGTAAAAGGTAAAGAAGGAAAATCTAATAATATATTAAGGTTAAATAGTAAAGAAATCACTTTACCTCTTATTGTTAGAACAAGAAAAAATGGAGATAGGATGAGTGTTAAAAACTTAGGAGGAAGCAAAAAAATTAAAGATATTTTTATTGATGAAAAAATCCCTTTAGATAAAAGAGGACAAATACCAGTTGTAACAGACAGCAAAAATACTGTTCTTTGGATCCCTGGTGTAAAAAAATCAAAATTTGATGGTGAAAATAGCCAAATATATGATATAATACTTTCATATGAGGAGGAATAATATGAATATAAAAGAAGTGAAAAAAAATAATACAGTTAGAAACTTTTTCCCATATTTAATTTTATTTGTTATTATTATAGCAACATTTTTTATTCTCAATATGGGTGGAAGAAAAGTAAATGAACTATCTACAGGAGAACTTTTAACAGCCTTAGAGCAAAAAGAAGTAACAGAACTTACAATCATGCCTAAAAGTAGTGAATCAGTATATTATATTTCTGGTAAACTAGAAGACTATAAAAGTAATGAAACATTTGAAGCGAGAGTTGTTGAGGCAGAAGTAAATAATGTTTTAGCTTTAGCAGAAGAAAATGAAATAGAGATCTATGAAACAGAATCTGATCCCGGTTCAAGTCCAGTGCTATACATTATTGTCAATATTTTACCATTAATTTTATTAATAGTAATTTCTTATATTTTATTTTCTAAGCTAGCCAGTTCTAATAAAGGCTCTATGGATTTTGGCAAGAGTAGAGCAAAACTTAGTGACGATAAACATCAAGCTAAATTTTCAGATGTAGCTGGTTTAAAGGAAGAAAAGGAAGAAGTAAAAGAGTTAATTGACTTTTTAAAAAATCCCAAGAAATTTCAAAAACTTGGTGCGAGAATTCCGAAAGGTGTTTTATTAGTAGGCCCTCCAGGAACAGGAAAAACCTTACTTGCCCGTGCTGTAGCAGGTGAAGCAAACGTACCATTCTTCTATATTAGTGGCTCAGACTTTGTTGAACTATTCGTCGGTGTTGGAGCAAGTCGTGTAAGAGAAATGTTTAAAGATGCTAAAAGAAATGCACCATGTTTAATATTTATTGATGAAATAGATGCTGTAGGCCGTCAAAGAGGAACAGGCTTAGGTGGAGGTCATGACGAAAGAGAACAAACATTAAACCAGTTATTAACAGAAATGGATGGCTTTGGTGAAAACGAAGGAATTATCATCATGGCAGCAACTAACCGCCCTGATGTATTAGATCCAGCTTTATTGCGACCTGGAAGATTTGACCGTCAAGTAACAGTAAGCTTACCTGATGCTAATGAAAGAGAAGCAATTTTAAAAGTTCATGCGAAAAACAAGATTTTGGCACCAGATGTAAATTTGAAAAATTTAAGTTTAAGAACGCCAGGATTTAGTGGAGCAGATCTAGAAAATTTATTAAATGAAGCAGCCCTACTTGCTGTAAGGCGTAACAAAGATACTATCACGATGGATGAGATCGATGAAGCAACAGACCGTGTCTTAATGGGGCCTGCTAAAGTAAGCAGAAAAATAACAGATAAAGAAAAAAGACTAGTTGCTATTCATGAATCAGGTCATGCTGTAATCGGTTTAAAGCTTGAAGATGCTAATGAAGTGCACAAGATTACAATTATCCCAAGAGGAATCGCTGGTGGTTATACAATGATGTTACCAAAAGAAGAAAAAATAGGAATAATGACCAAAAATGAACTTCTTGCTCAAATCACTGGATTACTAGGGGGTCGTGTTAGTGAACAGATATATTTAAATGAAGTAACAACTGGTGCAAGTGATGATTTTAAACGAGCAACTAAAATAGCAAGGGCCATGGTAACGGAATATGGAATGAGTGATTTAGGCCCAGTAGAATATGAAGAAAAGCAAGAGGGAGTATTCTTAGGCCGTGATTATGGAAAAGCCAAAAACTTCTCTGATAAAGTAGCACATGAGATTGATGAAGAAGTAAGAAAGATAATTAATGAATGTTATCATAAAGCAGAAGAAATCTTAAAAGCAAATAAAGATTTAGTTATGTTGCTTTCAGATGCTTTAGTAGAAAATGAAACGCTAACTAAAGAGCAAATTGATTCTTTAGTAAAAACAGGAAAAATATTTAAGGAAGAAGAAAAAACGGATAAAACAGTGCAAATGTTAAGAGAAGAAGCAAAAGCCAAAGGGATCAAAGGATATTCCAAAATGACAAAAGAAGAATTAGAAGAAGCTTTAAAACAAGAATAAGCTTCTTTTTGTTTTCTCTATTTAATGTATCAAAAAAATAATACCAAAGAGTATTAAATATTAAGTTGCTTCATCACTTAAAATTTGTTAAAATAAATTAGGAAGTGAATTATGAATAGAGTAGACAAAATTAATTATTACTTAGATATGGCAGAAGTAGCATTAGAACGTTCTACATGTCTAAGGAAAAAATGGGGAGCTATTATTGTTAATAATGATGAAATAATAGCAACAGGGTATAATGGCGCTCCTAGGGGTAGAAAAAATTGTATTGATTTAAATTATTGCAAAAGAGAACAAATGCATATCCCAAGAGGAGAACGTTATGAAATGTGTAGAAGTGTACATGCAGAAGCAAATGCAATTATCAGCTCATCTCGTAAAGATTGTTTAGATGCAATTCTTTATATGGTAGGAATTGAGGTGTCAAATGGTGAATATGTAAAGCATGCAAGACCCTGTGCAATGTGTAAAAGGCTTATTATTAATGCTGGCATTAAAAACATTATAATCCGAAACACCAAAAGCGAGTATGAAATTATTAATGTTCAAGAATTTATCGATCATGATGAATCTTTAGAAGAAGTAATGGGATATTAACCTCATTATTTTTTTGAATTTAGATAATAATATCTAGAAATTTTATAAAAAACATGATAATATTAAATAGTAAATAATAAGGTGGGGATAAACTTGAAAAAAAGATTTATATTTGATGAAAATTATATAAAAAAATATGCTAAAAAAGGACGTTTAAAATGGTTAATAATAGGGCTTAGTATTCTAATTTTAATTGTTATAATTATCATTGTAGTATTAGCAACAAGAAATAATGATAATCCAATAACCCCAGCAGTACCTAGTTATGAATTAAAAGATGAGCTTAGAATCGAAGCATCTTCTTTACTACCTGAAGTAACTGATTACTTTAATAAATTGGAAAATATTGATGTAAATAGTATAAATATAACTTATCCTGACGAATTTGAATTAAGCTATGATACATCACTATGCAGTACACAAGAAATAGAAGAAATATATAGTTCTGATGATCCAAATTTTGAAAGCTATGATTGTGTCCAAAACTATTTAATAACTCCAGCAACATACGGCATAACAATTTTAATTGAACAAGAAGAATATACGGTTAATTTAATTGTTGAAGATACTACTGCGCCTACCTTAGAAACAAAAGATCTAGAAATATATGAAGGAGACACCTATGATATAAACGATTTTGTAAGTTCATGCGTTGATGTAACAAGTGAATGTAATCTAACATATGATCCTAAAAATGAAATAGATTATTCAAACATAACAAAAGTAGGAGAGCATAGCATTCCTCTAATTGCTACTGATAATTATGGTAATGAAACAAGAAAAGAAGCAACCCTAACCATACTTGAAACAGAAGGCGTTTTATATACAGTTACTTTTGATTCTGATGGAGGCTCAGCAGTAAGGTCAAGAAAAATCAATGAAAATGGCAATGTAATTGAACCTGATGCACCAATTAAAGAAGGTTATATTTTTGCTGGATGGTATCTGGATGATGAAAAATTTGATTTTAAAAGTCCAATTACTGAAAATATAACTTTAACTGCAAAATGGGAAGAAATTCCCGAAGAAGGGGAAGAAGCTCCAAACAAGCCAGAAGGCCCAACAATTATAGAAATATCAAGCATTTCTCTAAATTTCCAAAAAATATACTTAGAAATTGATCAAACAAAAACAGTAATAGCAAGAATATATCCATCAAATGCAACCAATAAAACAGTTACGTGGCAAACTTCCAATAGCAATATAGCCACAGTATCAAACGGAAATATTACTGGAGTAAATCCAGGGACAACCACAATTACCGCAACAGTAGGAGGAAAAACAGCCAGTGTAGAAGTAGTTGTAACTGAGGCAAGCACAAGCACTTGTACGTATGGCAATACCGTATATAGTGAAAGCGCTATTTTATCAGTAGATCTAACAAGAAATGGTTGTGCTATTAACCCAAATGAAAATCCAAACGAAAATCTATCAATTACAGATCATACTCGTCTAATCAAGGATTTAAGTGATATGGGCTTATCAGTAAATTCTGATAACTTTGAGTGGGATATAGAACAGCAAAAAATTAAAAATACAAGCGGAACTGGTTTAGTAGGTTATCAAATAACAGTAACAGTGGGCATTATTGATAAAAATAATCCTTATCGTGTTTTAGAAGCTAAATATATTTTACATAGTGATGGAACAAGACAATTTTTAATAAATAATATATGTAAAAATAATATTTGTTTAAATAAATAGGATATGAACCCCGTTTCTTGGACAAAATAGAAACGAGGTTTTTATATGTCAAAATTAAGTTATTAGAAATTTATAATGAAAGAAAAAAAGAGCTGAATGAAATTATTTTATTTCATTACAACCCTTATCGATGATCTCTAAAACGATCTTTAGGATCAAGTATTTTTTTACGGATACGAATATCTGTTGGCGTAACTTCCACCAATTCATCATCTTCAATAAACTCTAAAGCTTCTTCCAAAGTAAATTTCTTTGGTTTCGTTAAATTAATTGCTTCATCACTACCACTAGCTCTAGTATTCGTAAGATTTTTATTTTTACAAGGATTAACATCTAAATCATTATCACGATTATGAATACCAATAATCATACCAACATAAACCTCAGTAGCGGGCTCAATAATAAGAGTACCTCTATCTTCAAGATTCCATAAAGAATAACCCAAAGCTTTTCCGTTTTCCATCGAAACAAGTACACCATTTTTTCTTCTAGCAATTATTCCTACATAAGGTTTATATTCAGAAAAACTTCGAACCATAACCCCTTCCCCTTTGGTGTTAGTAATAAAACTACTTCGATATCCAATTAAACCTCTAGTTGGCACGCTAAACTCTAAATGGACATAGTTATTTTCTTCATTGTTAGTGATAACTTCTAAAGTAGCTTTTCGCTCTTGTAAGTCATTTATTACTGTTCCAGAATAATCACTTGGCACATTAACAATAACTTTTTCAAAAGGTTCAAACTTTTTCCCATCTCTTTCTTCAAACAATACTTCCGGTTTTGATACGGAAAGTTCATATCCTTCTCTTCGCATATTTTCAAGGAGAATAGATAAATGAAGTTCACCACGGCCACTTACTTTAAATCCATCAGCACCCTCTAATTCTTCTACGACAAGTCCTACATTAGTCTGTAATTCTTTTTCGAGTCTTTCTCTAATATGTCTAGAAGTTAAGAATTTACCACTTCTTCCAGCAAAAGGGGAAGAATTAACCAAGAAATTCATTGATAGAGTAGGCTTTTCAATATGAATAGGAGGAAGAGGATCGATTACACCTTTCTCGCAAATGGTATCGCCAATAGAGATATCAGAAGAACCAGCAATAGTAACGATATCACCAAAATAAGCAACTTGTTTTTCTACTCTTTTAATACCTTCATTAACAAATAATTTACTAATTCTAAATTCTTCTTCTTTCCCATCATTTTTTATTAAAGTAACAACTTCACCACTTTTAACTTTACCCCTATTAACACGGCCAACGCCAAGTCTGCCAATATAATCATCGTAATCTAAGTTAGATATTTGAAGTTGTAAAGGATCGTTTTCACTTCCCTTAAACGGGTTCACTTGCTTCAAAATAGTTTCCAAAAGAGGCTCTATACTATTACTATCATCTTCTAAGGAAAGTTTAGCAATCCCGTTTTTAGCAATCCCATAAACGATAGGGAAGTCTAATTGTTCATCAGTAGCGCCAAGTTCCATAAATAGATTAAAAGTCATATCAACTACTTCTAAAGGTCTCGCATCTTTCTTATCAATTTTATTAATAAATAAAATAGGCTTCAAATTTTGTTCTAAGGCTTTACTTAAAACAAAACGAGTTTGAGGCATAGGACCTTCCGCTGAATCAACAAGTAATATTACAGTATCAACCGTTCTCATAATTCTTTCCACTTCGCTTGAGAAATCAGCATGACCAGGAGTATCGACAATATTAATCTTATAATCTTTATAGCGTATAGCACAATTCTTAGAATAAATAGTAATACCTCTTTCTTTTTCAAGGTCATTAGAATCCATTACTCTCTCAGGTGCTTCTTCATGAGAATCAAACACCCCATTTTGTTCCAAAAGAGCATCTACAAGAGTACTTTTACCAGCATCAACATGAGCAACCACAGCAATATTTATAATTTTTTCCATAAATTTTGCTCCTTTCTTTTATAAAACTAGTATAGTTTACCACAAACTAAAAACTTTAACAAGTGGTTAAAGTTCAATATTTCTATTTAATGAAAATCCTTTATCTTTAAAAATAAATTCATCTACATATTTAGAAGCAATCATATAAGAGGGGTTTTTATAAAAATCACTAGTAACAAGCCTATCTATAATTTCTTTTCTTTTTTCTTCATGAATACTTAAATCCAAAAAGCTTCTAATAAATAAAGCGCTAATAATCATTAAACTTTGAGCCTCATCATTACAATATGAATCTTTAACATTAAAATTATCCATTATTTCTAATATAAGCAAAAAGAATTCTAGAAAAGAGTTTTCACTCAAAAGCTCCATTTCTATATGGGGTAAAGTAAAGGTATCGATTGTTTCCTTTTCAAAATAATAATCTTCTATATCAGGCAAAATACAAATAAGCAAATATTTTTTCAAAGTAAGATATTCTTTAATCCTGCTTGGTTCAATGATTTTAATATTTTGATTTAATAAAGCAAGATAATAAGTCAAAAAGAAAGTAACTTCATCATCTAAATAAGGTGTCTCTTCATCTACTAAAACAAGATCATCTATATCTTCCTCATATTCACAGTAATTTTCTTCTTCTAAGCTAATTAATTGTGATATACGATTATATTGTAATGTATGAATTTCCTTTCCCCCTTTTGAAAATAAAGCAATATACCAATCTTGATTAACATAATCATTATCAATATCAGAAAAATACAAATCATTAAGTTCCGTAATAATAACCTTAATTTTTATAATATCTTCTTCAGCTAAATCACAATATAATTCTTCAAAATATTCCCAAAAGGATTTTGTTAGCAGAAAAGAAGGCTTAAATACAGACCCAAGAATACTCTCTTGCCTAGCAAGTAATAAATAATTTTGTAAAATACTACAGCTAGTATTAAATAAATCTTGATAATTTTCTAAAGGAATATAAATATTTAAATCCCGATAGATTGCCATATTTTGTACATAAAAATATAAATTATAATCAAGTTCTAAATTTTCGTCTTTTAAATGAAAAAGTATTTCATCTCGAATCAAAGATGGATCAGCATCTGCAAAGCCAATTTTTTCCTCATCATAGTAAAACAAATCTTGATAATCACATACTAACTTTTCTAATTCTTCTAAAAATGCATAAGAAATAGATATCCCTAAATGACTCTCTATAATATCCTGTAATGTATAAAAAGCCTTCTCAAGTTTATCAAACTCAATTTTATTTTCCCCAGTAATTTTAAAATATAAATCTAATATTTCAAAAAACATAAACTCACTATGAACCATAATAATCTCTTTTCTATAAGTCACTATTATAATAATGATTGAAAATAAAAGCAACAATTTTTTGCTACAAAATAAAGTCCGGTTTCTCTCCGGACCCCAAAATAATGCTCTAGTTTCTAATTCTTGAAAAGAAGCGTCATTATTACCTATTTAGTTATTAACACGGAATAATACTGTTAAGAATGGTGAGGAAAATCTTATTAGTGTGAAAAATATTATCCCTAACAATAATATTGTACCAAATTTCTAACGAAAAGTCTTTAATTTCTGTAAAAAAGTGTTACAAAATAAAAAAATTAGATTATTATAAATTTTGCCCAAATATATATCCAAATTAACAAAAAGAACAAATGAAAATATCATCTGTTCTTAATTCATGTCAAAAGCAATAATCAAAACTTGTCGAACGAACTTTTCATATACTAATGACATAATTGGAAGCATCAGAAAAACTTCTAACGCTTACACCAAAATTATAACTTATTTTTAAAATAAATACAAGCATTCTTCATAAAAAAATATATTTATTATTAATAATTGTTTTTGCTTTTAAAATATGCTATAGTTAAATCCTGGAGGTTAAAGTATGAATGAGACAATCATTAAAAACATATGTAATGAATTAAATATTAAAGAGTATCAAGTAAAAAACACTTTAAATTTACTTAGTGAAGGTGCAACGATTCCATTTATTGCTAGATACAGAAAAGAAGCGACTGGTGCCTTAGATGAAAATGAAATAAATAAAATTAATGAAGTTTATACTTATAGTGTAAATTTATTAAAAAGAAAAGAAGATGTCATCAGATTAATTGATGAAAAAGGACTTCTTACGGATGAATTAAAAAATAATATTTTAAATGCTGAAAAACTAGTAGATGTCGAAGATTTATATCGCCCATTTAAAGAAAAGAAAAAAACGAAAGCAACAGAAGCGATTAAATTAGGACTAGAGCCTTTAGCAAAAGAAATATTTAGAGAAAATGTGGGTATTTTCGAAGTAGCTAAAAAGTTTATAAATGATAAAGTACCTACAATTGATTTTGCTTTAGAACAAGCCCGTTTTATTGTAGCTGAAAGTATTTCTGATAATGCTAATTTTCGTAAATATATTAGAAATTATCTATATAAAAATGGTGTTTTAAAATCTAGTATGAAGAAAAATGCTGTGGATGAAGCCAAAACTTATGAAATATACTACAACTATGAAATAAAAGTATCTTGGGTAAAACCCCATCAATTACTAGCCCTAAATCGTGGTGAAAAAGAGGGAATACTAAAAGTAGATATTGATGCCCCAATAAAACAAGTAGAAACATTCCTAGAAAGAAAACTGATTCACAAAAATAATCCTGATACAACGAAGCTATTAAAGTTAAGTATTACTGATGCCCTAAAAAGACTAATACTACCAAGCATCGAAAGAGAAATTAGAGCGGACTTAACTGAAAAAGCTGAGGAACAAGCAATTAAAAATTTTGGTATGAATCTTCATAATTTACTTATGCAACCACCAATTAAAAGTAAAACCGTATTAGGCTTTGACCCAGCTTTTCGTACTGGCTGCAAACTAGCGGTCACATCTCCTATGGGCACTTTACTACATATTGATGTAATTTATCCTCATGAACCTAAAAATGATTTTGAAGGCTCAAAGAAAAAAATACTAGATTTAATTAGTAAATATAATATTGATATCATTGCGATAGGGAATGGTACAGCATCCCGTGAAAGTGAAGCCTTTATTGCGAGAGTAATAAAAGAAGCGAGCAAACCAGTATCATACATTATTGTAAATGAAGCCGGTGCTAGTGTTTATTCAGCATCCAAATTAGCCCAAGAAGAATTCCCAGACTTGCACGTTGAAGAACGTAGCGCAGTATCGATTGCGAGGCGCCTAATCGACCCTTTAAGTGAACTAGTTAAAATTGACCCTAAAAGTATTGGCGTTGGGATGTATCAACATGATGTAACACCTAAAAAGTTAGATAGTGAATTAGAATTTGTCGTATCAACCGCTGTAAACCAAGTAGGAGTAAATGTAAATACTGCTTCTCGTGAATTATTATCTTACATATCAGGCTTAAACAAAAAGATGATTGATAAATTATTAGATTATAAAGCTAAAGTGGGAAGTATTTTATCAAGAAGTGAATTATCTAAGGTTTTTAGTGCTAAAGTGTATGAGCAAGCGATAGGCTTCTTAAGAATACCAGAGGGAACAAACATCCTTGATAAAACATCAATTCACCCTGAAAGTTATAGTATAGCCAAAAAGCTTTTACAAAAATATAATTTAGAAGAAAATGAGATAGGGACTACTAAAATAAAAGAAGCGTTAAAAAATATTGATATAAAAAAGGTAAGTGAAGAATTAAATACGGATATTTATACTTTAGAAGATATTACCAAGTCATTTATCTCACCCCTAAGAGACCCGCGTGATGAATTAGATGCTCCTATTCTTAAAAGTGATATCTTAACACTAGATGACTTGCGTGTTGGTATGGAATTAGAGGGAACAGTAAGAAACGTCATTGATTTTGGAGCTTTTATTGATATAGGCCTTAAAAATGATGCTCTAGTTCATATATCTGAAATTACTGATAAATATATCAAACACCCAAGTGAAATATTAAGTGTTGGGGAGATTGTAAAATGCTATGTTTTAGCGATAGACAAAGATAAAAAAAGAGTATCGCTCACTCTAAAAAATAAGCAAAATAAAATTTTTTGAAGAAATTGTAAAAAAAGTGTTGAAATAATACAAATTTTTTGATATGATTTTTACAGTAAAGGAGGTAAGACAATAGTTATGGAAAAAAAGAACACAATTCTATTAACAGTAATCGCTGTAGCTACTTTATTAGTAGCAGTAGTAGGAGCAACATTTGCATACTTCACAGCTACAACTTTGGGAGATGAAGCTGATGGTGAAGCTCAAACTGGTACTGCAACAACAGTAGGAGGAGTTAATCTTACAATGACAACTACTACTGGTGATGCTGATATGGCTTATCCAGGTGGATATGTTGTAGCTGGAGCTTCTGTTAAAGCAACTAATAGTGACGTAAAAAATGATTACACTACTACTTTTGATTTAAACGGTACTATTACTAACAATACTGGTACAGTGTTAAATTGGTATGTGTATGAAGTATCAGCACTAATTGACGATCCTATCACAGCAAATAGTTGTGTTAGAGAACAACAAGTTCAAGCTGATGGAACTACTAGATATTGGTATAAAGATTGTGAGTTAGATTCTAGAATTGCAACAACTTCAAGTGCAATTGCAAAAGGTACAGTACCAGCTGCAACAGGTGAAGGATTAACAACTCCAGGAACTGCAACTGTTGAAGTAGTAGACGAAGAACTAGAACCAGCTGCTGGAGCTTCAGCAACTACTTATTATTACTTAGTTGTTGAATATCCAAACGATGCTAGTAATCCTCAAGATGCTGACCAAGGAAAAACAATTACAGCTAAATTAACAACTGTTGATGGAGCTAGTTCAGTTATTAAACCTGGCGCTGGAGCTTAATTAAACAAAACTATTGAAAACCTAAAATCTATCATTAAGATAGATTTTTTTTGATCTAAAATTCTTAGTGTGAAAAAGAATATAGTTAACCATTTAAGATAGTTGCTTGAAAGTGATACATATTACATCTGGCAACATCAAAAAATATTAAGGCCAAAAATCAGTATTTCTGCTAAACTATTATCAAGTACATCCAGTAATTGCAGTACAGTGTTTGAGACGGTAAAATAATATTTATTTTTCTCTACATGATTATAGGAAAAAATATTACAAAAGATATTGAAAAAAAGCCAATTATTTGATATGATTAAAACATAATATGGAGGCCCATTATGAATGTAGGAAAGAAGAATATAATTTTAGCGGTTATTTTATGTGCCAGTATCACGGTAATAGGCATATCATTTGCATACTTTTCCTCAAGTGTTTTAGTAGGAGGAACGGGAAGTAGTGTATCAGGAAATGCAGGAGAATTAATTAAAGTTAGTTATGATGCTGGATCAAAAGCCATTAATTTAACCAACGCTATACCAGGTAGTAGTGATTCCAAAGATTTTAGTGTTACTGTAACTCCAACAACTACTGAAAATGCAGCAACTTATGCAATTAATTTGGATATTAGTGCCAATACATTTGAAACATGTGATAGTAGTAATCAAACCGCAGACAACAACTGTACAATTGGTGCTGAAGAATTAACTTATACATTAAGAAATGAAAATGGTGTAGTAGCTAGTGGTAATCTAACTGAACAAACAGGGACAATAACTATACTAAAAGAAACAAAAACAGTAAGTGAAGCAACAGTTTATAACTATACTTTAGAAATAACTTATGTAGATACCAATAGTGATCAAAATCATAATATGAATAAAACATTTACTGGCTCACTAAATGTAGAATTTGCCGAACCCTAAAAACCATTGAAATAGTAGAGAAAGTCTATTTTTGATATTGCACACAAAAGACGGTTATGATATACTTTTAAATAGTAGGGAGTGTAGAAAATGAATGATGAAAACATACAAGAACAATATGCATTGTTAGAAGAAGAGAAAAAAGAAAACAATAAAAAAACGCTTATTATAATTATTTTATGTCTATTAATTATCCTTGTAACCATATTAGGAATAATATTTTCTGTATCAATAGAAAAAGAAGCATGTACTATTAATTGTGATACAAATGAAGATGGTATTATCGATTTAAATATTGATTTAGATAATGATGGTATATGTGATATAAATTGTGATTCTGATGGTGATGGCAAACCAGATTATAATATTGATTATAGAGGAGATAAAAAACTACACTTTAATATAATGACCCCAAGTGGCCTAATTAATCAATTAAATAAAGAAACCGAAAATGGGATCATGAACATAGACACAAATAATGATGGCTATCCTGATATAAATCTGGATTTAGATAATTCCGGCACATGTGATATTAATTGTGAAGTAAAGGGTAGCGAAAATGAATATTATAATATTGATGTTAATGGCGACGGTATACCGGATGTAAATGTTGACACAGATGACGATGGTATTCCGGATGAAAACTTAATGAATCAAGATACCAATAATGATGGTGTATGTGATCTAAATTGTGATACGAATAATGATGGTTTTCCTGATGTGAATATTGATATCAATAATGATGGGAAACCCGATTTAAATATTGATTTAGATAATGATGGCATATGCGATTTAAATTGTGATACGAATAAAGATACCAAACCAGACATAAATATTGATTATGATGGTGATACCAAACCAGATTTTAATGTTGATACCAATAATGATGGAACGCCAGATGAAAACTTAATGAATCAAGATACGAATAATGATGGTGTATGTGATCTAAATTGTGACATCAACAATGATGGTTATCCTGATACAAATATTGATATTGATGGTGATGGAAATGCTGATATTAATATTGATATAGATGGTGATACCAAACCAGATATTAATATTGACACAGATAAAGATGGCAAGCCCGATTTAAATATTGATACCAATAATGATGGCACATGCGATTTAAATTGTGATACCGATAATGATGGTAAAGCAGATTTAAATATTGATAATGATAATGATGGCACATGCGATTTAAATTGCGATATGAATAAAGATACCAAACCAGACATAAATATTGATTATGATGGTGATGGCAAACCAGATTTTAATGTTGACACTAATAATGATGGCAAACCAGATGAAAACTTAATGAATCAAGATACAAATAATGATGGTGTATGTGATCTAAATTGTGATACGGATAATGATGGCTATCCTGATATAAATCTGGATTTAGATAATTCCGGCACATGTGATATTAATTGTGAAGTAAAGGATAGCGAAAATGAATATTATAATATTGATATTAATGGCGACGGCAAACCAGATGTAAACGTTGACACCAATAATGATGGCAAACCAGATGAAAACTTAATGAATCAAGATACCAACAATGATGGTGTATGTGATCTAAATTGTGATACGAATAACGATGGTTTCCCAGACACAAACATTGATATCGATGGTGATGGAAATGCTGATATTAATATTGATCCTGATCATAATGGTATTTGTAATACTAACTGTGATACGGATAATGATGGCAAACCAGACACCAATATTGATGTAAATCATGATGGCACCCCAGACATTAATATTGATAATGATAATGATGGCACCCCAGATGAAAACTTAATGAATCAAGATACAAATAATGATGGTGTATGTGATGTAAACTGTGATACGGATAATGATGGCTATCCTAATACTAATGTAGATATTGATGGCGATGACATATGTGATTTAAATTGTGATATTAATCTTGATGGCACATGTGATTACAATTGTGTTGATGATCTTTACAATAATGCTAATTTAAGTAGCTTAAAAGTAAGTAACTATGTATTAAATCCAAGCTTTAATTTAAACACAACTAATTATCGCGTAGAAGTATCACATGATATTGATGCAGTTAAAGTAGAAGCAACAGCCTTTAGCCCTAAAGCTAAAATTACAGGTACGGGTATAATTCAGTTGCCAAACGATGAAACAGTTATAAAAGTAAATGTTACGGCTGAAAGTGGCAAAGTAAAGACTTATACAATTACTATAACAAAAAAAGAAGAACCACCAATTGTAGATCCCGGAGAAGGTGAATTTAACATTGATGATTTAGAAGGCTTATTAGTAGTAAGTTATACCAAGCCATTAAAAGTTAGCAATATAATTCCTGGTTGGAAAGGATCTCATGAGTTTATATTAACCAATAAATCAGATCATTCAATAATTTATCAAATAAATTTAAAAAATGTAACAAACACATTTACAAGTGAGAATTATATATATAATTTAGAAATGAACGGTAAAATCATTAGAAAAAATGCTCCAGCTGTAAAAGAAGATACAACAATAGCAGATGGATTAATAATTCATGCTGGTGAACAAGTTAAATTTAGCATTAATTATGAATTAATAGAAACAAATGAGCCTCAAAACTATGATCAAGGAAAAAATTATAGTGCAACTGTTGAAATCGTCGCATATGACATTCATCAAGAAGCAAATTAATAGCATTAAATTCGGTTCTAGAATTTCTAGTGTGAAGTAAAAAAGCCAAAAATGACATGCTAAAAAATTAAAAACAAGAATTTCTGGTGTGAAGTTAGTTCAAAAAACTAGAATTTCTAGTGTGAAATAGAGTAAGAGAAATCTTGCTCTTTTTATATACAATAAAATAGGAAGAATTTATAATAATAGTTAATCTTTTTAAGATAGTTGTTTGAAAGAGAGGTGAGAAAATTGAAAGAGTATTATATCTTATTAAGATTAAATAGAAAGACTCTTATAATAAAAACAGATAGTTAAATTCTACAAAATTTGATAGAATTAAACTAGGAGGATGGAGTTA
>CALVHI010000016.1 GCA_944327365.1 uncultured Bacilli bacterium | reverse complement strand
TCTGCTTCTTCAGCATAGATATAATTTATTTGTTCTTTAGTTAATTCACTTGGTATTAAATTTTGTTTTATTGCATCGGTATGTATTCTATAATTTATTTTAGAAAGTTCTCTTTTAGCATTCCATCCAAGTTGTTTTTGTTCTTCTGATTTTAATCTTTCAAATTCTTTAATAAGTAATAATTTAAACTTTGGACTAATCCACATACCAAATTCAAAAGCAATATCTTTATGAGCATATGTACCACCATATCTTCCTGCTTTAGACATTATGCCAATTGCATTTGTTTTTTCTACCCATTCTTTAACACTGATTTTATAACTATTTAAACCTGCTTGACTTTTAATTATGGCGAATTCGCCATAATTAAAATTAGGATTGTGAATTTCTTCCCAAATACCTAAAAATTCAATAGTGTTTCTATTCCTTAACCAATCTGATACGAAGAAATCACCATCTTTAGATTTAAGCATATCAGTAATTGATATATAATCTTCATCTTCTATTCTAAAATAAGATATTTTTTGATCTAAAACTGTTAGTTCTGACATTTTTATTACCTCCATTTAACCGTTATATTCACTTGTTTCTTTGCATAATCCTTTGGTTGTAAATATTATAATATAAATATGAGAAAATTGATATACTCCCATTGAAATTTAATAAAGATTCATATATAATAATTTATAGAAAGAGGACAAAGTTCGTAACTTGTATGTGATTCGCTCCATTTGAAAAATAACTTACGAATCGTAAGTTTTTATTTTATATAAAAGCAATACTCACTTTCTAGAAAAGAGAAAATTCATAATTTAAAACAAAAAACAGTACGATTTCATTTATATTATAAGTATTTTTCCTATACTAATTTTAAAATGTTTTTATCATATCTTACCTACTGTAATCTTAAAATATTCAATTTTTTAATCAATTTTAATATCCAACTCTATCTCTTATAAAATTATTATACAACCAATCTACTTGATACAAACATTCCAAAAGAGCTTCTTCCAATTCTTTCTTAGACATAGATTTGATATATTTTCTCATCTTCATTTCCAGTTCATGTTCATATTCTTCTACTTCTCTATTATGTTCATCAATTTCATCCATAAACTGTTTTGCTTTTAAAGGAAATATCGCAAAATATAATGCCACCATATGCTTACAAATAATTTTCGTTCCTTCGGCATGTGGACAATTACAATGTGAATTCTTTTTAGGATGTAATACATCAATTGTAACATCATACACCTGATTATTCCCTTTAACTTTTCCATGATAGATAGAATCATCAATTTGTTTAAATGAAATCACCTTATCATTCTTAAAATAATCATACCCTCT
Source organism: uncultured Bacilli bacterium (assembly GCA_944327365.1). Taxonomy (GTDB): domain Bacteria; phylum Bacillota_I; class Bacilli_A; order RF39; family UBA660; genus Caccenecus. The sequence continues at coordinate 20,024 of CALVHI010000016.1, read as the reverse complement.
AAATTGTGATTGCAAACTAGCACTTTTATAATACTCCATAAAGAACCCTCCTCATATGTATTATACTATAAATTAACTTCAAATCCTAATAAAATTCAATTTATATTTTTTATTATTATAAACATAGCAAAATTTCTGTTATAATATATATAGGTGGTAATATGAATGATTTATTTTTAGAAATAATTAAGTACTTATCCAAATATGATATAAATATGAAAGAAAACTATCAAATATACCGAAGCATCCAAAACAAAACACCACTTCAAAAAAAGGCAAAAACAATAAAAGAAAAAGAATTTACATATCATATTTTTGCACCAAAACACTTCGAAACAAAAAAGACCATTATTTACCTTCATGGTGGAGGTTTTACTACTGGAAGTACCAAATTTTATAGTTTTCTTCTCTATCATTTAGCCAATGAACTAAAAAGAAGCATCATCACTTTCGACTATCCCCTAGCCCCAGAGCACCCATTCCCAGAAGGATTAAATTATTGTTATGAAGCAATAAAAGAACTTATTAAAAAACCTGATAAGTATGGAATAGATGTATCTGATGTTGTTATTATGGGAGACTCAGCTGGTGCCAATCTAGCAACAGTAATATGTTTGAAAGCCAAAAAAGCAAAAGATTTTAAAATAAAAAAAGAAGTATTACTTTATCCTGTTGTCCAAACAAATTTTAAGAACAATAAAAAATATAAATCAATTGAAGAAAATGGCTATGATTATTTCTTAAATAAAGATCTAATTGAAGATTACTTAAGTATGTATATAACAAATAATAAAGATTATAAAAATAAATATGTTGCTCCCCTATATGCTAAAAACTTATTTGGTATGCCAGAATCTCTAATCATAACTGCCGATCTAGATCCTCTAAGAGATGAAGGTTATGCTTATGCTAAAAAATTAAAACGATATTTTAACAAAGTAACATATTATAATATGAAAGGTGTTATCCACGGATTCTTTAATAACTTTCTATATTTTAAAGAAAATCATCATGTCATAAAAATAATAAAAAGATTTGTAGGTGATAAAATTGAATAGACACGATAAATGGTACAAACTAGATAATGCAGCCAAAATATTTCCTCCAACCACAACAACTTATGACCCCAAGATATTTCGTTTTTCTTGTTTATTAAAAGATGAAGTAAACCAAGAAAACTTACAGAAAGCTGTAAATCTAACTTTAGAAGACTTCCCTATTTTTAAATCCATTCTAAAAAAAGGCTTATTTTGGTATTATCTCGAAGAAACAAATGCAAATTCTTATGTTAAAGAAGAAAAAAACAGCCCCTGTGAAAAACTAGATACTCCTCTATTATTTGAAGTAACATATTTTGAAAATAAAATAAACCTTGAAGTTTATCACGTACTAAGTGATGGAGCAGGATGTGTTACCTTTTTTGAAAATCTAATCTACAATTATCTAAAAATAGAACACAACCTAAAAGACAACACAATTTTAACGAAAAGCTCTAGTTATGAAAAAGAAACCGATAGTTTCTCCCAATACTACAATCCCCAAAATAAAATTAAAATCGAAAAAAAAGAAAATGCCTATCAACTAAAAGGGAAATGGTACCAAGATGGAAAACTTCGTATCATAACTGGCTCTACAAGTACCCAAAAACTAAAAGATTTAGCTCACAATTACAACACCACGATAACTGGTTTATTAATTAGCCTCGTAATTAAAAGTATGGAAGATATCTTAAGTATGAGAGAAAAAAGAAAGCCAATTTCTATTACTGTCCCTATTGATTTAAGAAAATATTTTAAATCCGAAACTGTTCGCAATTTCTTTAATGTAACAAATGTAAATTATAAATTTATGAAAAACAATACCCCATTAGAAGAAATCATTACAGAAGTAAACCAAGAATTAAAAAATGGGTTAAGCAAGCATGCAATTAACACTAATATGAGTAAAATGATATGGTTAGAAAATTTCTTTCTAATACGTCTAATCCCCTTATTTATCAAAAATAAAGTAATGAAATACACATATAAATTGACAAGAAAAAAACAAACATTAGGCTTATCCAATGTAGGTATCATTCACCTACCAGAAAGTTGTAAATCATATGTGGATAAATTCTTAATTATGAACAGTACTGATTCTCTAGAAGCATGCATTATTTCTTATGAAGATGAAATTTGTATCAGTTTTTCTTCCCATTTTATAAGTAGTGAAATTGAAAAAAATTTCTTTCGCTTACTTAAAAATTACAATTTAGAAATAACTATATATAATAATGAAATAGATGGAGTTGATTAAATGAATAAATGTCCAAAATGTGAAGTAATTTTAAAAACAAACGAAAATACATGTCCTTTATGTCATAACAAAATAAACTTACAAAAGTCAGATAGTATTTACCCACAAATAAAATCAAATCATAAATATCGCAATCTAATGATAAAAATTTCTCTTTTCATTAGTCTTTGTGGCATTATTTTTTCCTTATTAATCAATTATTGGGTTAACAATCAAATATCTTGGTCTCCTTTTGTTATTTTAGGAATACTATCTTTTTGGTTAACTTTTAGTATGGGCATAAACAGTAAACATGGATTCATGAGAATTTTATTTGCAGAAATTATAAGTATTATGGTTTTATCAATCATTTGGGATTTACTAACTGGATTCCATAAATGGTCTATTACTTATTGCTTACCATTCTTATGTATTTCCTACACTATTACTTTCTTAATCATCAGAATATTTACGAGACATACGAGAAGAGAATATATTTTATATACTTATTTAAATTCCTTAATTGGTTTATTACCACTCTATTTTATCATAAAAAACAATCTAAACACCTTATGGCCATCCTATGTTTCCGTATCTACTAGTATTTTGGCCCTAATCTTTCTATTCATTTTTAACTATCACACTTTAGGTACTGAAATAGAGCGAAGAATGCATGTTTAATTAATTAAAGTAAAGACAATATCTAAAATAAATAAGATAATGAAAATGATAGATACCCAAAAGGGTATTTTTTTTACTACATTATTTACCCAAGGAAGAACAAAATAATTTATCGCTGTTGCTAGTAATCCCCATAAAAGAGACACTTCCAAACAAATATATTTTCCATAATTAAAACGCATATTCGTATAATCCCAATAAGTGCGATGAAAAATAGTTTCAATAAGCATTCCTCCACTAAACTCTACTAGTGTCATAAGTAAAGTTATGCCTATATAAAAGATAAGCACTTCTTTCCATTTCTTCATGTGATATTGAGCTAAAAACTTATTTAAAACAACAATTAATAGCGCTCCTATCCCATAAATAAAAGTCCAAGGCCCATAAAGAATACCACTATTAAAATTATCATTAAAGAATATATTAATGAAGTTTTCAAATAAAAACCCAATAACAGAAAATATAAAAAATATATTAATATAATACATCATATCACCCTTACTTAATATACCCATTTTGTACAATTCTAGTATCTTTTACAACAATAAATGCTTTAGGATCAATTTCTTTAATTTTTTGTATTGTCTCTTGTGTATTTTTACTTTTTACATCAATAATTATTAAATCCTTCTTATCTTCATAACTATTTTTTAAAGAAATAATAGATAAAGCATACCCTTCGCTCCTAAGCGCATGAATCAACTTTGTATGATTCCTTTTTGTCGTAACCTCAATACTATTTACATTTTTAATAAATCTTCGCGATAGGCATCCCCCAATATAAGTACCCGTCGCATACCCAAGTGAATAAAAAATAGGAATTAGAATACTGTTAATATTCGTATTTAAAGCTTTTCTAGCAGCGATAAACCAGACAAAAACTTCTAAGAAAGCCAGAATAGGCGTCAAAATACTTTTCTTACGAATCATAATCATCGTTCGAAACGTTGATATTGAAACATCAATAATTCTTGCCAAAAATATTTCTAAACATGTAAAAAGCATAATACCACCATTCATATTATGCCTAAAACTTAAAATTACATTACTTTTAATACTGCCACAATAATTAAAATAATAACAATTAAGACAATAAATATAGCTCCCAAATACTTATTTTCGTTTCTCTTATAATAATTCCTTTTAATAGTATCACCTGTATATTGATCACTTTTTAAATAAACTGATGAATGATCTTGGCTTGCCATCATTTTCTTTTGCTCTTTAATCTGCTCTTCACTCATCATCGCCCCACAACTGCGACATACGAATCCAGTACTAGGTAAAGCTGCGCCACATTTTTTACAATACATATTATTTCACCACTATTATTGTAAACGATCGCAAACGTTTTAGTAAAGATATTACAACAACTTGACAAAAATTTGACAAAAAAAGAACTATTTCTAGTTTCTTTCCTTTCTCTTCTGTATTTTATATGCAATATATAAAGATAAGCGATAAGGGGAAAAACGATTAAAGAAAAGCGTTAATTTCATTAAAAATGTTGGCACAATAATCATTTTTCGCTTAAATAGTCTATCAATTGCATACTTCGCCACTTCATAACTACTTGCTTCCCTAATTGCAAAAGTTCCATGAGCTACTTGATTAAATTCGGTTGCGACTGGTCCTGGGCATAAGGCGCTAATAGTAACATGACTTTTTGCTACTCTTAATTCTTCATTTATAGCCATTGTAAGTTTTGCAATATAATTTTTGGTTGCATAATAAGTTGCCATATTAGGCCCAGCCATAAATCCAGCACTAGAACAAACATTTAAAATAAATCCCTCATCTCTTCTAACAAAATCTTGTAAAAATAACTTAGTTAAAATATGATAAGCAGTAACATTTAAGTTAATCATTTTAAGTTCTGTATCTAAATCTGTCTTAACAAATTCTCCAAACAACCCAAATCCAGCATTATTGATAAAAACATCAATTTTCTTTTTCTTTACTTGATCATACAATTGATAACAATTGCTTTCCACACTTAAATCCATAGATATAATCTTAACACTAGTTCCCAATTCCTTTTTTAATTTTTCTAATCTCTCTTTCCTTCTTGCTACAAGAATTAAATCATACCCTCTTTTGGCAAGAATTCTAGCCATATCTCTTCCTATTCCACTGGATGCTCCTGTAATAAGCGCTAACATAAGTCCACCTCTAATTTATTTTAACCAAACAAGTATTTAGTTATACTCTTTTTTGTAAAACTTCAAGTAATGCTGGAAGCATTTGTTTCTTTCTTGAAACTAAATCAGCAATATAAACGCCCTCATAAACATCTTTGAGATCAAAAGCATCCTCAATAATATCTTCTGCATTAGTATTATAAAGAACATAACTGCCATTTTGATAGACATCAGTAATAAATAAAGTACAACATAAATAATTACCCGTACAAAGTTCATCAAGCTTCTCTATATATTCATGAATATTAGCTTCTATTTCCTGAAAATCCATTGTCATTACTTGAGAAATACCAAGCATCCGATTACCAATACTATAAGACTTAAAATCTTGATTAATCAAATCATTAGCAGCTATTCCCTTAATACTAGATGCAGCTTTAAACATTTGATACCCATAAGAATCAATATCAACACGAGCTATTTTAGCAAGTTTACTAGCCACAAAAATATCTTCTTCAGTAGTAGTTGGTGATTTAAAAATGAGTGTATCAGAAAGAATAGCACTAAGCATAATTCCTGCCATATCACGAGGAATAGCTACCTTCCTCTCCACAAACATATTATAAATAATTGTACAAGTACATCCAACCGGCATACTCCTAAAATTAATCGGCACATTTGTCCCAATTGCTCCCAAATTATGATGATCAATAATTTCGGTAATTTCAGCTTCTTCAATCCCAATCGCACTTTGTGAAAGACTATTGTGATCTACTAAAATTACTTTTTGTTTATGATAATTATCCGCATTCGTAACCTTAAGTAAACCTAAACATTCATTTTTATTATTTACAATAGGATAATTAGTATGACCAACCTTATTTGCTAATGACAAAAAATCAGTTCGATAATCCTTATTATTAACCGTTACTGGCTTAGAGTTAATATTGATTTGCTTAATTCGGTTACTTAAAATAACACGATTAACAGCTTCTAAACTTGTTAATTCACTTGCTATAATATTAACTTTATTTTGTTCTGCTTTCTCTAATAATTTAGTAGGTAAAACATGATTCCCAGTTAATATAATTAACTTAACTTTAGAATCAATCGCATAATCAAGTATTTTATAACGATCTCCCACAACTAAAATATGTTCATTTGTAAGCTCTACTTCTTCATGAAATGTTTTACTTTGAAAAGATACTACCATTGCATTTCCTTTAATATGCTCATCAAAACGTTTAACACTCTTACCATTTACACTTAGCAAAATATTTTCATAACTAGTATCAACATGTTGTTTATCCCCACTAATTAAAAACTTAGCAATCTCTTTTAAAGTGACTAAACCCGTTAACTTTTTATCTTGATTAACAAGAGGTACTGCTGTAATTCCTTCTTTTTGCATATGATTAAAAACTTCATATATCGAATCATCTTCATGAGCAATAGCTTTCTTATTATACTTAATATCTTTAATCCTAACTTTCGTGTCATTTAAATAGTCAGGCTCTTTAACATGAAAATAATCCATAACAAATTTAGATTCATGATTTAAATGTCCCAAAACTTTAGGTACTGTATTCTCTCCTAACTCATTTAAAAGATAAGATAAAGCAATACTAGCACACACACTATCTGTATCTGGATTACGATGTCCAAAAATAAATGTTTGCATAAAACTCCTTCTTTCGTTATTTAATCATACCATAAAATAACACAAAAAGAAAGAGAAGACAATATATCTTCTCTAAAAGTGTGAGTTTGAGTTTATATGTTATTTTTCTTGTAAAGGTTTATAAAGTGTGTATGTGAATATTTTCTTTCTATCACTTCTCCTTTCATATTTACAGTATACTACACATTTATGAGTATTTTGTGTAATTTTAGTGAATATTTAATAGTTTGCTTTATTTTTTGATTTTAAAGTAAAAAGTTGACCCACGTTTAGCTACACTTTTAACACCATAATCAAATTTATGTTTAGAAAGAATTTCTTTTACAATCGATAAACCAATTCCTGTTGATACAACATTTCTTTGATGTTTCTTATCACTCTTATAATACTTATCCCAAATATATGGAATTTCTTCTTTCTTAATTCCTTTACCAGTATCACGAACTTCAAATAAGTATTCTTTCTTATTTTCTGTTAACGTAACATAAACTTTTTTATCATCACCAGTATAATTAATAGCATTATTAACTAGATTATAAATAACCTGCATAATCTTCATTTTATCCGCTTTAACAATAGCACGCGCTGGTAATGTAACAATAAAATCATAATCTTCAGTTGTTTTAAGAATATCATAACGCTTCATCACTTCATGAATTACTTCACACAAATCAAACTGCTCTAAATGGAGTGTATCAGCATCAGCTTGCATCTTTGACAAATCTAAAATATCATTGACTAAAACATTCAATCTTTCTGTTTCTTCAATAATAATATTTAAATCTTTATCCATCTTTTCCTTATCTTTATAAGAAATATCCCGAACCATTTCTGCATAAGCCCGAATCATTGTAAGTGGAGTTTTAAGATCATGTGACACATTAGCCATCAAATCTCTTCTTAATTCATCTATCTTTGATAAATCTTTTTCCATATGATTAAGCGTATTAGCTAGTTCATCAATTTCTAACACATCACTAGATTCAAAAACAATATCATACCTACCTTCCCCAATCTCTTTAGCTTTCCTAGTAATATTTGTAATTGGTTTAGTAATTTTAATTGATAAAAAATAAGATATAAAACAAGCAAGAACAATAACAATAATTGTGATATAAATAAGTTGCCCTTTAAGAACCATATTAGCGCCATCTACATCTTCTAAATTAGAATAAATAAAAACATATCCATCAGACACTCTTATCCCTGATAATAATGCTTTAGTATCAGAAATACTATTAATTAATTTAATATTAGAAGTATCTTTATTACTCATCAAAGCTTCATTCATTAACTGTGTAATTTGATTATTATTTTTATTAAGCCCACATCCAACCATTAAAGTATTATATAATATTTTATCTCCATTATTTAATGTATATTGAATACAAACACTATTATTATAAGCTATTTCTTCTAACTTACTAGCAATTTCATCCTGATCAAGTTTTTTTATATGACTTATAATCAGTCCCATTTTATTCTCTTGATAGCTTTCATAAGAAAACTTAAATAAAATATTTTGAGATAATATAAGAATCAAAAGAATTGTAATACTAAAAACAACCAAATAAACTAGCGTTTTAAAATTAATACTACTCACTTTTCTCTTTAGCATCGAACTTATACCCCATTCCTCGAACAGTTTTAATCACATCACGATACTTGCCTAAACTATTTCGAAGAGTCTTAACATGTGTATCAACCGTCCTTTCATCTCCAAAAAAATCAAATCCCCAAATATTTGTTAAAATTGTATCTCTAGATAAAGCAATATTTTTATTTTGCATAAAATACTTAAGCAAATCATACTCTTTAGGCGTTAATAATACTAAATTGCCATCTATAGTAACTTCATGAGCTAAATCATCTAAAACAAGAGTTTTATATTGATAAATAGAACGATCTGTTTTAACTCTTTTTAAAACAGCCTTAATTCTTGCAACAAGTTCTTTAGGAGAAAATGGCTTCGTAACATAATCATCTACCCCAATATCAAAACCAATAAGTTTATCAAACTCTTCTCCTCTAGCAGAAAGCATAATAAACGGAATATCTTTAATCTTTTTAATTTCTCTAACAGCTTGATATCCATCCATCTTAGGCATCATAATATCCATAACAATTAAATCAATATCTTCTCTTTTAACAAGATCAATCGCTTCTAATCCATTTTCAGCTTCTAATACTTCTATATTATCTAATAATAAATACTCTTTAATTACATTCCGAATTAAAACCTCATCATCACATATTAATATTTTCAAAAAAACATCATCTCCAAATACATATATATATTATAACAGATTTGTGAAAAATAGATGAAAAAAACAACCATTAAGGTCGTTGTAAACTACATTGATAGCCATTATTAACATAGTAAGCTCGAAGTTCACCATAAGCAGTTGGTAAAGATCTTCCCTCTTCTTGATCTAGCTGTGCTTTAGATAAAGTTTGAGTTAAATAAAGTGTTTGAGTTTGATCATCAAAACTTGGTTGTCCAACTATATTTTCATAAGCAATTTGACTCTTATTTTCATTCGAAGCTTTAAAGGTATTATATTCATTAATACTATCAAAAGTAAAAGCATAAACTCTTGAAGCATCTGAAGCAAAATGATTATCTACAATTCCAAAATTAATTGTCTCATTATTCATCGCACAACTTAAATAAAGACTAGGTGTAACTGGAATTTCATCTAAAGTCACAATCATCGTACCAGTAACGCTAACCTCATTACCAGCCTCATCTCTAGCAATGAGCTCGACATGATAATTACCAGCACTTTGTAAATAACCATTTACAGTTTCTTCATCGCTAAAAGCATAACTACATTCTGATGCATCAGTACAAGTATCGATAAAATCTTGAGGGCTAACACTACCACCAACTTGAACTAAAACCTCTTTTAAAACAACAACCGGAGCTTCATTATCTACAACAACTGCTGTTCCATTATAAGTATTAGCACCACAAGTAATATTAAATGCATACTGCGCTCCAACAACACTTGTATCTGTAATATTAGACACATCTAAAGAACAATTAGCACTATTAACACCTGTAAATGTTGCATAATCTTGAATATTGGTTGATACTTCACTACCAGCCTCAATCTCTACATCTTTAGGTATTACTTGAACTGCTCCAGGTTTATTAGATAAACTAAGAAAAATATAAACACCAACACCAACTGCAGCAATTAAAAGAACAATAATAAGTACAAAAATAAGTTTATTTTGTTTCTTCTTAGGCTTTTGCTCAATTGGTGGAATCTCACCCTGATTAGATGGAGGCACAGTTCCAATATCATTAAAAACAGGTGTTGGATTAAAATTATTTATCGATTCAGGCACATCATATTGTACAGGTTCAACAGGAGGAACAGGATCGATATTCTCTACCGGTGAATTATTCAAATTTTCAATTGGTTGTGTTGGATTACTATTAACACTTCCAAGAGAAATAGGATTAAGCCCTTCATTATTATTACCATTATTAGGTACACTATTATTCATACTATCTAGCCCCTTATCATACAACAATTATATCCCAAACTAAGACAAAATGCAACAAGAAACTTAATATTCACAATTAAACTATATAAGTAAAGAAATTATTAAAAGCTAACTCAAGATATGCATTTTTAGATTAAAACAGAAAGTATATTCCCGTAAATAGTGAAATAATTTACAAAATTTATCTCTCGAAATATTGTTATTAAATTAGTTTATTTAACGATGTCTGGTTTATCACATCAAAAAAAATAGAAGAATTTATTTTTCTTCTATCGGTTCTATTGGTTGCGTTTTTTCAAAACTATGAACAGTTTCCCTATAATTTAAAGCAAGCCCTATAGTAAATATATAAGATAATAAATAAAGCCAAATTATCAAAACAATAATACTAGCTAAATTCCCATAAAATACATCATAATTAGCAAAATGAGTAGTATATAATGAATATAGGTATGTAATTAAAACAAATCCTACAGTAGTAAATATAGCCCCTTTATTCACTTCATTACTTTGTATTTTCTGATCAGGTGCCATTGTAAATATAATCTTAATAAATAAAAAGATAATAAACCAAGATATAGGCCCTTTAAGTACACTAATAACTAAAGTAATATTAGTTATAACTTTATCACTAATATCCATAATTTGCAACATTTCAATAATCTTATTACCAAATACACTAAATATAAGTAAGAATACAAATAAAAGAATAATAATTAAAATCATAACTAAAGACTTTAACCTTCTCTTAAAAAAACTAGAATTCTTAATTCCATAGATCATATTAGAACTAGAAATAATTGATGCAGCCCCATTACTAGCTATAATATAAGCAACAATTAAAGTTAAAAAGAAATTCCAACTTACTTGAACTACAACATTAGCGCCTAAAAGCATATCAGCAAATTCTTTACTAAAAGATTGCGTGATAAAATCACTAATAAAGGTTAAATCAAAATGAAAAATGGAAGCAATATAAGTAAGAATAGTAAGCGTAGGAACAATAGAAATAACAAAAGAGAAAGCAAGGTGTCCTGGTAAAATCTCCATTTCTGGTTTAGTAATAATTTTAACAAAATTCTTAACTTGCCCTTTTATTTTTTCACGCATGTTCATCCTCACTTCTTTTCTTTTGTTCTTTCATTTCATCAGTAGCTTCTAATATAGCATCTTCAATTGTTTTTACATTATCTAATATCATCGAATATCCAAATTCAGCTCCATACTCATAAGGTAGCTTTTTAAATTCTTTATTTAACTTATGAATATAATTAGTTATTTGCTTTTGAGTAAATCCTACTAAATAAATCAAAAATTCATTACCATCCGTACGCATAATATCACTATTATCAAGTTGTGTCTTAATTAAAATATTTGCAGCAGCCTTTATCTGTTTATCTCCCTCTTCATATCCTAATGTATCATTAATATACTGAATATTATTTAAGTCAATTACAATCATTGTTTGTGGATAAACCGTATTGTTATTCCAATTATGAATATATTCATTTAAATAATTTCTATTTTTGAGACTCGTAAGTTGATCAATAAACTTCATTTTATTATCTTTCTTTATTCTTTTAGCAATCTTAATTCTTTTACTGCTTTTATAGAAAATAATAAATATTACAGCAAAGACAAGTAAAGTAAGCAAAATATATTTAGCAATAGTACCCAAAATGCCACCTATTCTAACAGTCATAGAATGATTATACATTCCATCATAAATAATCTCATTATTGTCTAAAACCATCGCATACTTAGTAAATAATTGATAAAAAGCACTATCTGTTCTAGATTTAAACTCATAAGTATTAGAAAGAGCATTACTATATCTTTCCGTATAATTAGACAACGTATTTCCTGAATAAAGTTGAAATATATTTTTATCAAGAACAATTATTGCATTTTCACGATTAAGTTTTTTTAAATCTCCTTCATCTTGATAAATCTCCAAATCTATTCCTTCAATCCCATTTAAATAAGTCTCAATCATACTATCTTCTTCTACATAAACCGTATTTCCAATTAAGCTACTAATACTATGAACAACCAAATCATTATTCATATTAGCTACTACACTATAACGAATAACTAAATTAGAATTAATAGAATAATATGAATCATCTAACCCATAATAATTAAAATATAAATCTATTTCTTCATTTTCTAAAGCTCTCTCAAAACGATTTAAATTACGATACTTTGTATAATTAAACTCTATATCACTAAAGCGACTAAAATTATACAAATACATCGCAATAATTCCCCCATAATTACCACTCATAATCACTTCATATGGACTATGATTAATAAACCCATAATTATAAGTAACACTTTGCATAGCATCTATTTCCGTTTCGCTAATTCCAAGAGCTTCATTAAACAAAGAAAACTCTGCATCCTTTAAACAATCATCTAAATGCTCTTCATTCCACTGATAATAAAACTTCTTTAAAATACTTGCTAATGTATTATCTTCCCCATGAATAACATAATAAAGTTTAATATCAGATAAATGATAATTAATATAATAGTTATTTGCTAATATTTGATCTAAATAAATACTTAAAGGAACTATCATATACTCTATTTCTTCATTTGTTGTGAATGCTTCTAAAAGTTCTTCTTGACTATCATACTGTGTAAAACTAATATTACTAATATCTGCTAAATAGCCACTAACATAAGAAACATCTTGACTTAAAAGCCCAACCTTAAGCCCAGATAAATAATGAATATCACTCATTACACTTTCATTAATACTAACTAAAACATAATGATCTTCATAAAAAATCAAATCATTTTCATCTAAACTAGTGCTAACCCCTAAAGTAAGCCCACTAACATTTTCTCCATAATTAAAAGTAACAGGATTAACTTGTAATTGATATTCATCTTTAAAATCATTTAAAAAATCATAAAAAACTCCACTACCCGTATCTCCAAACAAATTAACATTATTTAATACATTAATATTTTGAACATGATTAATATTTTCATTAATCCAACGTCTTTCACTCGCCGTTAATCTTGCCTCATCAGTTAAAATACGATAAGTAATTAAACTAATCAAAACAATAGCAATAATAACAGCTATTGTAATAATAACACTTTTTTTATTTTTCATAAAATCACTCTTCTACTATTTCTTCCTCTACTTCAAATTCAGTATTATTATTCCAAACAATTCCCCCTGTACCAGACACATTTCTAGAACCAATAAGTTTAAAACCTTCACTTTCTTCAGTAGGATCAGCTTCAATCATAAATTGTATATCATAAAAACTCAACAGTTCTTCACTAAAATAATCTAAACTAGAAAGAGCTACACTTTGTCCTTCCACTAAAGTGGTCTCAGGAGCAAAAGTAATAGTAAGATAAACAATTTTCCCACTAATTCTCATTTGCGCATCTAAAACTATCTCTAACTCTTTAATCTTATCTAATATATCATCTTGTAGATCTTCCTCAAAAGGATAATTCTCAATCCCTTCTAAGCGATCCCCATACTTTGAACTAGAATCTCCTATAAAATAAGTAACAACAACAACACAAATAGCAATAATACATGCAATAACAATAAATAATAAAACAAATAAAATACTATTCTCTTGCCATATTTTCTTTAATTTCTTCATTGCTTCACCTTCCAGCTAATTAATTATAACATTAATTATAGAATAAGACAATTTATAATTAATTTACACTTTTTGTCAAAAAAAACGTAAACGGTTTACAAACCATCTACAATTTCTTTAAACTTATCATTATCCCATATCATTATTCCCAGTTCTTTAGCTTTCATGTATTTACTACCAGGCGCATCCCCAACAATAACAACATCCACCTTTTTACTAACACTATCAACACATTTACCCCCATAAGATTCAATTAAATTTTTGGCCTCATCTCGACTAATAAAGCTAAGTGTCCCCGTAAGAACAAACTTTTTTTCTGTAATAAGATAATTTTCTTTTTTAGGTGCTCCTAAATATTTCATATTAACCCCAAATTCTTCTAATAAATGAATCATTTGTAAATGATTAGGATCAGCGAAATAAGAAACAATATTCTTAGCTAAAATATTCCCAATATCTTTAATAGCTATTAACTCCTCATAACTAGCACTCTCTAAATGATTGATGTCTTGAAATAAAAAAGCAAGTAATTTAGCATTTTTCTCACCTATGCCAGGGATTCCCAAACCAAAAATAAATCTTTCTACACTATTTTTTTTACTTTCTTCAATAGCTGATAATAAATTAGTAACCTTCTTAAGTCCATACCCTTCCAATTCCATTATTTCTTCTTTATGATTACTTAAGTAATAAAAATCAGGGATTGTTTTAATAAAACCTTCATTATAAAAATCCTCTAAAACTTCTTCTCCCATCCCATCAATATTCATAGCATTACGACTAGCATAGTGTATTAAACTCTCGATATTCTTTTTAGAACAATTATCATTCACACAAAAATAATCTACATTCCCTTTTTTAACTAATGTACTTCCACATATTGGACAAGTACTAATCATTTTAAATGGCTTTTCTGTTCCAATTCGCCTTTCGGCTTTTGCTTCAACAACCTCAGGAATAACATCCCCAGCTTTTTTAATGGAAACAACGTCACCAATTCTAAGATCCAAAGCACGGCAATAATCCTCATTATGTAAAGTTGCTCGTCTAATCGTCGAACCCATAACCAAAACTGGCTCTAATACAGCATTAGGAGTTACTTGACCGGTTCTACCAACTGTAAATTTAATATCAACAAGTTTCGTTAATACTTCTTCAGCCGGAAATTTATAAGCAGTTGCCCATCTTGGATATTTAACTGTTGAACCGAGTTCTTGTTGCATTCTAATATCATTAACTTTAATGACTATGCCATCTATTTCATAAGGTAGGCTGCTTCTTTTTTTCGTATATTCTCTTATAAACTCTAAAATACCATCAACATCTTTAACCAGTTTGCTTGCAGGATTCACTTTAAAACCTAAATCTTTCATATATTCTAAAGCTTCATAGTGCGTACTAATACCATAATCTAAAGGATTAGGCAAATGATAAATCCAAGTATCTAAATGCCTTTTTGCTGCAACTTTTGGGTCAAGTTGTCGAATGGAACCTGCCGCTGCATTTCTAACATTTTGCAGTTTCACTTCGCCTTTACTTTCTCTCTCACGATTGATTTTTTCAAGAGTAGCTTTATTCATATAAATTTCGCCACGTACTTCGATATCAATATCCCGACCTAAATCTAGTGGAACCGTCTTAATGGTTTTAACATTGTGAGTAATATCTTCACCAATTACTCCATCCCCACGGGTTGCCGCGAATTTAAGTTTACCATGTTCATAATGTAGTGATACACTTAACCCATCAATTTTAAGCTCGCATACATAAGAAGGACTAAAACCAGCATTTTTTATTCTTTTATCAAAATCTCTAATTTCTTCTTCATTAAATACATTCGAAAGACTAATCATGGGGATAGCATGACGTACTTTTTGAAATTTATCAATTGCTTCTCCTCCAACTCTTTTTGTTGGACTATTAGGATCCTGATATTCTGGATATTTTTCTTCTAGATTAATTAATTCCCTTAAATACTTATCGTATTCTTGATCTGTAATAGAAGGATTATCCAAATTATAATACTCATAATTAGCACGATTCAAAATACGTGTTAACTCATCAATTCTTTTCTTGATCTCATCCATTTTATTCCCAAAGATTATTTGGATATTCCCCTTTCTCTATTAACTCCTCAATAGATTTTTTTAACCCCTCTAAATCTTCTTTATAAGTAACACCAAACCAAGAACTATTAGTAGTAATATTTCTTAAAATAATATTTTCATTCTTAATATTTTTTTCAATAACATCTGGTAATAAAGCTTCATTAGCAAGAATATATTCATCATCATGTGAAAAATACTCCCTAAAAGCTTCTTCTAAATATTGATAAAAAGTATGCTTAAAAGCAAATACATTCATAGATACTTCTTGTTCTAAAGAAATACTAAACACTTCTTCCCCACTTAATGGTTCTGCTAGAGCATACCCATCTTTAGTCGTAATCTTACTTTCCACAAGTTCACTAATTATACCATCATGTACAAAACATACAGCTCTTTTAACACTTCCAAACAAAGAGGCTGTCTTAATATAAGGAAAGGTAATAGACGCATAAACATGATCATCTTTTTCTTCATCTAAAAACTTACTTGCTTTAACAAATGTATCATACCCATAAAAATCATCAGCATTTATAACCGCAAAATCACCATCTACATAATCTTTCGTACAAAGTACTGCTTGTACTGTCCCCCATGGTTTCGTACGTTTTTCTGCTAGATACTTCTTACTTGGAATATCCTCAATTTCTTGGAAAGCATAAGCTACCTTAATTTTATTTTCTACTCTCTTCCCAATAGTTTCTTTAAATATTTCTTCTATTTCTTTTTTTATCACAAATACAACTTTTGTAAATCCTGCCCTTTTAGCATCATAAACTGAATAATCAATTATAAATTCCCCATTAGGACCAACAGGTTCAATTTGTTTTAAACCTCCAAAACGACTTCCCATACCAGCCGCCATAACTACTAATGTCTTTTCCATAAATCCTCCTATTTCTTTTATTATATCAGCTTTAAATAAGAAGAGCAACGAATTTTACACGAATATTAAGTTGATAGCTAAATTAAGTGAAAATTACAGAATTTTCTATTATATTTTCTTTAAACTCTTATGATTTTTCATAAGTTTACGTACCCCAAAATTTTTAGCAAAAGCAACATTTACAAACTTTTCATCTATATCAATAACTACTCCTTTGCCATAAATCGTATGCATAACAAGATCCCCTTTATGATAAATAACTTCTTCATTACTATATAAATCTTCCTTATTTAATACTTTATCTTCTTTTACACTACTACTTAATGTTTCTAAAACATCCCCATTAATTTCTTCAATAAAACGTGAAGGCGGATTAGCATTTGTTTTACCATAAAGCATTCTTCTTTTAGCATTCGTTAAATAAAGTCTTTCTTTAGCTCGAGTAAATCCTACATAACATAATCTTCTTTCTTCCTCAATCCCTGATTCTCCTTCAAAAAAAGCATTCTGATGAGGAAATATTCCCTCTTCCATACCAATAATAAAAACTACAGGAAACTCTAATCCCTTAGCACTATGTAAAGTCATTAAAGTAATCACATTATCATCATCTTGATGTTCTGATATATCGGCAATTAAACTAATTTCTTCCAAAAAATCATTCAAATTAACTGAACCAGTTCTAGCTTCATAACTTGCTGTTATACTCTTAAATTCCATCAAGTTTTCAATTCTTAATTCAGAATCCAAAGAACGTTCTTCTTCTAATTCTTTTTTAAGTCCACTTTTATCTAATACAACATCAATTAATTCCGTCAAAGATAATTGTAATGCATCTTCTTGCAATTCTCTAATTAGCGTTTTAAAAACAAGTTCCTTCCCCGATGAAATAGCATCAAACATAGACACTCCTAAACGCTTAGCTTCTTGTTCAATAAGAAGAATACTTTTAGCTCCAATGCCCCTTTTTGGAGTATTAATTACCCTTCTCAAACTAACATCATCACTTGTATTATTTATAAGTCTTAAATAACAAAGTAAATCTTTAATTTCTTTTCGGTTATAAAAATAATAACTACCCACTACTTTATAAGGAAAACTATGTTTAAGTAAAACTTCTTCGACATTTCTAGACTGTGCATTAGTCCGATAAAAGATAGCAATATCCTGATAAGTATACCCTTCATTTAAAAGCTTCTTAATCTCATCAACAATCAAAGCAATCTCATGTTTTTCATCATAACTACGCATATATTTAACTTTAACTCCATCTCCAAGAGTACTATATAAATCTAAATCTTTTCTCTCTTTATTATTTTTAATTACACTATTAGCAGCATCCAAAATGTTTTTAGTACTCCTATAATTCTGCTCTAACTTAATCACTGTAGTATCTTTATAATTTTTCTCAAAGTCAAGAATATTCCGAAAATTAGCCCCTCTAAACCCATAAATAGATTGAGATGGATCTCCTACAACAAATATATTTTTATATTTAGAAGCAAGCATACGACTTAACTTATATTGTACTTCATTCGTATCTTGATATTCATCAATTAATAAATACTGATAATGCTTTTGATATTTCTCTAAAATATCTCTATTCTTCTTAAATAATTCTACTGGTAATTTAAGTAAATCATCAAAATCAACCGAATTATTCTTTTTAAGCATACTATCATAATCATGATAAATCTCTATCACCTGTTTTTCTATCTGTGTATTAAAAAACTTATCAATTTCCATATCACTTAAAAACTCATTCTTAATAAAACTAATCTTATTCCGTACAAAATAAGGACTAACCTCTTTAGGATCAATATTCTTATCTTTCATAATTTTTTTAATCAAACTCAAAACATCATCACTATCTATTATAGTAAAATTTTTACTCATACCTAATGCATCTACATTTTCTCTAATTATTTTAAGCCCAAAAGAATGAAAAGTTCCAACAAACACATGATTATTAGGAACTAAAAAATTTAAACGTTCTCTCATTTCTTTAGCAGCTTTATTTGTAAATGTAATAGCTAGAATATTACTATCACTAATTCCTTTAGAAATCAAATAAGCTATTCGTGTTGTCAAAACTTTAGTTTTACCCGAACCAGCTCCAGCAATAACAAGACATGGTCCATCAACATGCATAACTGCTCTCTTTTGTTGTTCATTTAATTGATCAAACATAATACTACATCTCCTACTAATATTATACCAAAACAAGCAAATGAAAAAAAGTAACTTTACACGAGTTACACATTTCTCTAATGATTAAATCATATGTGAATTAGCTGTGCCATTTCCTGATTTTATTGTTACACCAGCATCCAGATTTAATACTGGGCGCACACCAAACGCGGTACGCACGCCGTCGTTGCCGAGGCGGCCATCCAAATTCACAACGAACACGATAGCGGTACTGCCGTAAAATCGAAACGGAGACATAGTCCAGTATGCTTGACTTGTATATAGATAGTAACTACTATTATTCGCTTGATATCCTCCTGCATACCATACTTCATCCATACTGATTAATCCGATTGGATACGTTAAGGCATGATTCCCTTTACTGCTTTCTTGTACGGTATACAAATCATATGCTTCATCACTACATTCAAAGGTTGGTGTTCTATTTGCTAATCTGATATATGCTCCATAATAGGTTCGTGTTGTTCCTGTTCCTCCTAAATTATCGAGTGAACTTTCACTTGTACTTCTTGTCCTATCTCCACAGAATCCTGCTTCTTTACTAATATAATCTTCATATTCTCCAGCAATGTGATCTCGATAGAAGTTATCGACTATCTTCTTTATTCCGCTATCTGTTCCTGTTCCATGGACATTATTTAATGTATACATGTATCCTACATAGGCATTATCTTCATACGAACTATTAAATGCGCTTGTCTGTAGTTGGGTTCCTGTTCCGGTAGTACTAGTACTTGTTCCATTATAGATCATTCTAATTGAGCCATCTTCATTAATCCTTATGATTCGCCAGTAATATCCAGCAAAGGATACCCAGTTTTCCGTTGTGTTTCCCGCAAAGTAATAAGTTGTTCCATCACTTGTTTCTTCTTGATAAATTATTCC
>CALVHI010000015.1 GCA_944327365.1 uncultured Bacilli bacterium | reverse complement strand
GTTGTGTTTCCCGCAAAGTAATAAGTTGTTCCATCACTTGTTTCTTCTTGATAAATTATTCCATTCGTATTGGTTGTGAGCGCGCTATTAAAGCTAGTTCTTTCTTGAATATCTTTTCCTGCTAGAATTGTTTGACATGCTTCTCCACATGCTTCTTCATCAAAGTATAAATAACATTTTGTTCCCTTTTTTGTTAAACCTAAAAAATTAACTTTCCCATCTTGATATTCTATCGTTATGGTATTATCTTTTGTATCATTTATTTCACAATAACTTTCACTCTCATTTAGTGTGTATCCACTTGTTGGTACTGTATCTATCTCAACATACTCTCCTGTAGCACTTTCTTGATATATAGCTACTAGATTTAAATCATAGGGGATATAATGGATGGTTCCATTTATGAGGGGTATACTTTCTGTTACTCTGTATTTAGCTTGAGTAAAATTAAGAACAGTGGCTGATATGATAGCAACTGCAAATAATCCTATGTTAATATTTCTTTTTAAATGACTTCTTTTTAATACTTCAAATTTCATAACTTACCTCTTTTCTGTGAAGTACACCTTCATTTATTTAGGTGTAAATATAAGCTATGATAGATGAGTTTCCTAGCTTATATTTAAATTATAAATTGGGCTAGATTAAATGTCAAGAAAAATGTCGTATTAGTCGCCGTTTTTTTAGAATGATAGAATTTAATGAGAAAATTATTTTGGTGATATACGATGAATTATGGAAAAAAATTAAAAGAATTAAGAACGATAGAATTATTAACTCAACAGGATATAGCAAATATATTAGGTATTTCTAGAAGTACATATAAAGATTACGAATTACAAAATAAAATAATTCCTATTAAATACTTAAATATTATTTGTAACTATTTTAATGTATCTATAGATTATTTATTAGGTTTATCAAACATAAAAAAATATAATAACTCAATGCAAAATATAAATCTTGAAAAACAAGCTGAAAACTTATATAACATTCGTAAAGAAAAGAAACTTACTCAGCAAAAACTTGCAGATCTGGTAAATACCAGTCATTCTGTAATCAGCGATTATGAAAAATCAAAAAAAACAATAGCTACCCCTTTTCTTTATACTATTTGTGATAAATATCATATATCAGCTGATTATCTTTTAGGCAGGATAGATGAACCTAAATATTTAAAATAAGTGTCTAATTGTAAATTTTAAATATTCAAATGTTTATTTTTCTGTTATACTTAAAAAGGTGATATAAATGGAAGCTGTAGGAATTATTTGTGAATATAATCCATTACATAATGGGCATCTTTATCACATTAAGCAAATAAAGAAGTTATATCCAGGAAAAGTAATTGTTCTTGTTTTAAATGGATATTTTTTAGAACGAGGTGAAGTTAGTATTTTATCTAAAGAAAATAAAACAAAACTAGCTTTAATCTATGGGGTTGATCTAGTTGTTGAACTCCCCTTTATTTTTGGCACTCAAAGTGCTGATATATTTGCTTTGGCAGGAATTAAAATATTGGACTATCTAGGTTGTAAATATCTAGTATTTGGTAGTGAATCAAATGATATAGAAACACTTAAAAAAGCAGCAAGTATAGAAGATACAAAGGAATACAATGATAAAGTAAAAGAATTACTCAAAACTGGTATCAACTATCCAACTGCTCTAGCAAAAGCCTTGGAAATTAATGTAAATGTATTTAATCCTAATGATTTACTAGCAATCTCTTATATCAAAGCTATACAAAAAAATAATTTAAAGATAGAGCCAGTAGCAATCAAAAGAACAAGTGATTACCATAGTTTAGAAGAAGAAAGTGATATTATTAGTGCTAGTAATATTAGAAATAAATTAAAAAATCATGAAGAAATTAGTAGATACGTTCCAAGAAAAACATTAAAATGTATTGAAGATATTTCTTTAGATAATTTATATCCTTATATTAAATATAAAATACTAACAGATTTAGATTTAAGTAGATATTTAACAGTGGATGAAGGAATTGAAAATAGATTAAAAGAAAAAATAATAGAGTCTAAAAATTTAGAAGAACTAATTATGAATACTAAGACAAAAAGATATACTTATAACAAAATATCAAGAATGCTCGTTCATATTTTAATTGGATTACCTAAAGAGATCAATAAATTAGCTTCTATAGAATATATTAAAATACTTGGCTTTAACAAAAAAGGAAGAGAATATCTTCATAATTTAAAAGATGATTTAGAAACATCTTTAATTCCCATTCCAAATTCCTTACAATATAAATATGAACTAATAGCAAGTGAAATTTATAGTTTAATTAGCCAAAATAAAATACTAGTTTATGAAAAAAGCAATAAACCAATCTTTTTTGAATAGTTTATTGCTTTTATTTTTGACAATTAGGACAATAATAAGTACTTCTTCCTCCAACTTTTATATTAATAATCTTTGTTTTACAAACAAAACATTCTTCTCCTTCTCGTTTATGAACCCTTAAATTTTGCTGAAAACGGCCAGTAACTCCTAAACTAGAAGTATAACTGCGAATCGTTGTTCCGCCCATTTTAATTGCTTCTTCTATAATTTCACGAGCACCATCAACAATTTTCTCGCATTCGCCTTTCGTAAGACTTCCTGCCCTCTTCAAAGGATTTATTTTAGCATAAAATAAAACTTCATTTGCATAGATATTGCCCAGCCCACTAATAATCGTTTGATCAAGTAACGCAGTCTTAATTGGAATATGTTTATTTTGAAACTTTCGGAGTAAATAATTTGCAGTTAAAGCTTCGTCTCCAGGTTCTAACCCTTGTTTCTTAATACATTCTGTATGTTCTAATTCTTGTTTTAAAATTAAATGCATTCTTCCAAACTTTCTTGTATCAGCATATCTTAAAGTTATATCATCATCAAAGATAAAAATAACATGTTCATGTTTATCTTTAACTTCATTTCTACTTTTAATAAAGTATTTTCCTTCCATGCGAAGATGAGATAACAAATAATATTTTTCTGTTTCAAAGATAAGCCATTTTCCTCTTCTTTTAATATCAATAAAAGATTCATGAATTAAATTGTTTCTAAAAGAAGAGAGATTACTTTCAATTATTGGCTCATAATACACTTCTACTTCTTTTATTCTTCTATGTAATATTCTTTTCTTTAACGTATTTCTTACCGTTTCTACTTCTGCTATTTCTGGCATAACTATTTCGCCTCATATAAATCTTTGCCCTTAGCAATGCTAACTTTTAAGGGAACATCAAGTGAAATAACATTTTCCATCACATCTTTAACTATTTTAGTTACTTTTTCTTCTTCTTCTTTTACTGTATCAATTACTAGTTCATCATGAATTTGTAAAACCATCTTACTTTGAATCCCTTGCTTTTGAAACTCTTCATATACTAGTACCATCGCTTTTTTAATAATATCCGCGCTAGTCCCTTGAATTGGCGTATTAAGAGCAATTCTCTCGCCACTAGACCGAATCATATAATTTCGATTATTTAATTCTTCAATTGTTCTTTTACGATTAAATAAAGTGCGCACTGAACCAGTTTCATAAGCTTCTTTAATAATATTATCCATATATCTTTTTACTCCTGGATATAATTCATAATATTTATTAATAAAATCTTGAGCTTCTTTTCTACTAATATTTAAGTTTTCTCCTAAACCAAAACCACTAATACCATAAACAATCCCAAAAATTACTGCCTTTGCCGTTGAACGCATCTGTTTAGTTACTAAAGATGGGGCTACCCCATATATATCCGCTGCTACTTTCGTATGAATATCATCGCCATTTTTAAACGCTTCAATCAACTCCTTAGAACCAGATATATGAGCTAAAATACGAAGTTCTATTTGTGAATAATCAACACTTAAAAATAGATCATTGCTTGGAATAAAAGCACGCCTAACCTTTCTTCCCTCTTCCCCACGAATTGGAATATTTTGTAAATTTGGTTCTACACTAGAAAGTCTTCCGGTTCTTGTTAATGTTTGTTTAAATATCGTATGTATCTTACCATCAGGAAATTTAGCATTTTCTAAACTAACCGTATATGTAGAAACGATTTTACTAAAGTTACGATATTCTAAAATAAGATCAATAATGGGATGTTTTCCACGAAGTTTTTGCAAAGTTGTCGCATCTGTTTTATAACCAGTTTGATTTTTTTTGTTATTAGTAAGTCCTAACCGTTCAAATAAAACTTCACCAAGTTGTTTTGGACTGCCAATGTTAAACTCTACTCCTGCTAATTCATATATTTTTTTTGATAATTGATCTATCTTAATTAAAGCTTCTTTTTTTATTTCTTCTAATACTTCACTATCTACTTTTACCCCAAAATATTCCATATCTGCTAAAACGGTAGATAAAGGCAATTCAATATCTTTAAAAAGATTATACATTCCTTCCATTTTTAATTCTTTAATATAATCATCTCTTGTCTCATAAATAAATCTAGCCTTTAAAACAATATCTTTTTTTAATTTATCTTCATCTTCAAAATTCATCTTTTTAAGATCAGTATAAAAAGTCACAGGAAAGCCTAATGGATGCATTAAAAAAGCAATGTCATCTTTAGTAAACCCTTTTAAAAGATATGCTACAATTAATAAATCATAATTAATAATCAATTCTTTTAAATGCTTTCTTTTCAATAATACATCTAAAGCTTTTTTATGATAAGTATAAATAATTTTATCTTTTAAAAGATAAGGTAACGCATCAAAAAGTTCTTTTTTTAAGTAATAATTATACTTTTTATCACATAGGCCAATTCCTACTACTTCTCCTTTATGATAATTTTCATCACTAATTTCGACAAATAGCGCTACTTCTTCACCAAGAATTAATTTTTCCAAGTCATCTATCTCTATATATTGCAGATCCATACTTCTTTCTTCTTTTTTTTCAAAGTTTTTTAACAGTGAATAAAATTCAAGATCTTCAAATATTTCACTTAATTGTTCTTCATTTGCCCCTTGATATTTTATATCTTCAAAACATATATTTAAAGGAACATCTCGGTAAATCGTAGCAATTTCTTTACTCATAAAAGCATTGTCATGATCAAGCTCTAATTTTTCTTTCGTCTTTCCCTTAATTAAATCAATATTGTCATATATGCCTTCTAAAGAGCCATATTCTTGAAGTAATTTTAAAGCTGTTTTTTCTCCTATGCCTTTAACTCCAGGAATATTATCTGATGCATCTCCTGCTAGGGCTTTTAAATCAATCATTTTGATTGGTTCAATACCATAATCATTTTTAAATGTTTCAGGATTATATTTAATAAATCCTGTTTGTTTCAATAACTTAACATCTGTACCATCACTAATTAATTGAAGAAGATCTTTATCACTGGAAATAATTGTCGCATCATATTCTTGATCTAAATCAGCCATTTTAGCAAGTGTACCAATAATATCATCGGCTTCATATGGCTCTAACTCTAAATATTTAATTCCCATCGCATCAAGTATCTTCCTTGCAATAGGCATTTGTTTAATTAAATCATCTGGCGTTTCCTGTCTTCCTTCTTTATAAAAGTCATATTTTTGCTTACGAAAATTCTTCCCTATATCAAAAGCAACGGCAATATATTCAGGTGTTTCTTCATTCATAATTTTATTAATCATCGTTGTAAAACCATATAATGCATTAGTTGGAAAGCCCTTAGAATTTTTCATTGTATTTCCTGTGTAAGCAGTAGCATAATAGCTTCTAAACATTAAATTATTACCATCTACTAAAATAACTCTTTTCATGATCCACCTCTAATATCTACAAAAATTATATCATATTTTTAACAAAGAAAAAAGTGGCGCATTAACTCATTATCTCTTTGATATTTTAAACATCTATCATCTACTATAGAATCTCTTAAGTCTAAAGCTTCTCTTAAATAAGTAATCTCATATCCTTTTATTTTTGCTAAAGTATCTTTAAACTCTTTAATAAATTCTAAAATATCCATATCTCTTCCTTTATTATTATACATTTTATTTAACCTAGGATTTGATCTTATAATATCAAAAAATAATCCATCTACTAAAAAATACATAATTTCTAAATTAAATGCTTTTAAATTAATTTCTAATATATCCCTAAAAGGTAGATCAGTAAAGCAATATTCAAGTGTATCTATAATATACAAATGGTAGCCTAGTAATATATTATACATCATATCACAGCATAAAACCCCTTGTTTTGATAAAGATACAATGTCTTTTTTAGCTAAATAGATTAGTTTTGATAAATGATCTAAATTGATATTTAGGGGATTATGTTGATATAAATTGCGAGCATTCTTATATTCAGTAATATCACCAATTACTTGTTTTTTTAACATAATTACATCTTTAGGAAAGACAAATGTATTGAGTTTTATATTCTTAAATTGTAATATTTCTTTTTTTACATATATACCCTCAAAATCAGAATCAAAATAACTATGATAAAGTTTATAGACAAGATTATCTTTAGATTTAAAGCAAATACCTTGTGAACCTTGATTTAAATAAGACAATGCTTGAAATTTTTCTTCTAATTCTTGTTTTGTATGAAATACCATACTCCCACCTCAAATAGGCATATATATTAACACTTATTATACGTAAAGTCAAATATTAGACACTTTTCTTTTTGACAATAATCTTCTTACTATTTTTAGCTTCTATTCGATAATTTACATCAGTAGCAAAAATGCTATATAAAATAGAGGCAATAGGAACACTTATAAGCATACCAACAACTCCTGCTAAACTAGCACCTATAGTAACTGCTACAAAAACCCATATACCAGGAAGGCCAACAGATTTACCTACTACTTTCGGATAAATTAAATTTCCTTCAAACTGTTGTAATATTAAAATAAAGATGATAAAAATTAAGGCTTTAATAGGACTTACCATAAAAATTAGAAAAGCTCCAAATATTGTTCCAATAAAAGCACCATAAACAGGAATTAAAGCAGTAACACCAATTAATACTGATATTGTTGCAGCATAGGGAATTCCTAAAATAAGCATTCCTATAAAACATAAAACACCAATTATAACCGCCTCTAAACACTGTCCAGATACAAAACTAGCACAAATACGATTTGATAATCTAGCAATATCACGAATTTTTGTTACTTTACTAATGGGAAGATACGCTTTTAACACTTTATTTAATTGAGACAATAGTTTCTCTTTTTGAGCTAATAAATAGATTGCAAATACAAAAGCAACAACTAAATTAACAATAACAGTAATTACATTTGAAGCCACCCCTAAAGTAATTTCTAATATTTGATCACTATTATTCTTTATAAAATCAATCGCTACACTTCCAAAGTTTTTAACTCCTTCTTCTATATCTTGAACAAATTCTGGATCAATATTAAACTTATCTAAAAGCTCTTTTACATTTTCCTCATACATAGGCATATTATTTACAAATAATTGTACAGTATTTTTAAGTTGAGGAATAATAAGCAATAACAAAATAATTATAAAAGTTAAAACTATTGCTAAAGATAAAAGTAAACTAATTGTTCTTTTACTTTTATCTTTCATTTTTGATTTATTTAACAGCTTTTTCTCAATTAAATGAATTAAAATATTAAGAACAAAAGCTATAACTATTCCAATAATAAATGGCATAATCAATTGTATAATAAATCCTAAAAAATTCCAGATTTCTTTAATATGAATTAAAGCAAATATTAAAATAATTGCTAAAATAATAATCTTAATAATTTCTTTTTTTAATTCTTTATTCATTGTTTTCACCAACAATATTATAATATAAGAATAGAAAAAAAGAAATATATTTTGATTACCTTATTAATGATAATTCATGATTAAAAGCTTTATATTTTACTTTTTTAAAAGCTTATAAAAAGAAAGCTATTTTTTAAGCTCTCTTTTTATCTTTTTAAACCATCAGTTGCTAAACGTAAATTAATTTCTGCACTTCTTATTTTTATATTATCTTTTAAAATTTTTATTTTTTCACCAGCATTTAAATTGCCGGAATTGTCAATTTTGGAAATACCTGCTCTTTGAATAGCAAGCAAATGAGCATATTCTCTTAACAACACGTTGATAATCTGAATACAGCTATGAATATAAGTTAAATAGACATTATCTGTTTTGCTAACTGCAAGTGCAATTATTTTATTTTTTAGTTGTTTTAATTGTTCTAAATAAATTCTATTTAATTTTGCACTTTCGTGTGCTCTTTGCTGTATTGAAAGTTCTTTATTTTTTAAAATCGTTTCACTTAATAGTTTTAACAAATCTATTGGTATTTTTTCATCATTATACTCTACTAATAACCTTTTATCTTCTCTTCCAAGTTCAGTAATATACTCTTCAATTTTACCATCTATTAAAGATATTTGGTCTTGAAAATTTTGATAAGTATTTAATTCACTTTTGTCAAACTCGATACTGCTATGTGCCCAATTTTTTAGTCTTTGTAAATTAAACATTATTTATCTTTACCACCTTTTGAGGCGTTTTTTCTACGCACTTGTTCTGAAGAAATTTGCTGAGTTAAATTAGCAGATTGTATTTCTAATTCATCTGCTAATTTAGAAATATTTTCCTCAAATACCAAAGGATTACCATTATCATCCTTAAGATTTTTAAAATTGACCACTGCTTCTAAAGAAGAATTCTTTTGCATCTTTTGACTAACTATATCAATTTGTGATTTTGCTGTAGCCAAAGTAGCAGATGCTTCTTTATATATATCAAAGCCTTCAGCCATATAATCATTATTAAATGTTGCGCGAACATTAGCATTAGAAAAATCTTTAGTTGATAATGATTGCATTTGTACACCTATTGTTTTTATTCTCTTATTCATATCACTTTCTAGTCTAGCAGCAATTTTTGCTTGCTCAACATCGCCAGAATTTTTTAGTGTAGTAATCATAGATTCTATTTCACTTAATGTTTCATTACCATTAGTTTGAATGCCATTTCCGTAATCTTTAGCATTTCCCATTTTAAACAAATACTTTTTATCTCTTACTAAACCTTCAGTTGTAGATTTTACAGCTTTTGCATTTTTCATGAATTCATTAACTTCATTTAATATTTGCTGTTGTACTTCAAAACTTCCAGATGCCCAGTCTGTAACTGCTGCTCCTGTTCTTTGCGCTTTATATTTAAGGGCTCCCGCTACTATACCGAACTTACCAAGATCTTTTTTACCATCTCGAGCTCGTTGTTCATTAAATTCTTGAATATATGCTTTTTGCTCTTGTTTTGCATTTTCTCTTTCAATACGCTTCTTTATGGCTTCCTCTGTCGAATTACGTATATTTTGTTTTACATCTTTAAGTCCTTTTATATCACCTCGGTGCATAGTTGATCTTAGAGCTGCACTTCCAAAACCTCCTGCTGCACTTCTTAACTTTGCACCAAAGCTTCTTGATGAACCATCTGGATTCTTTGTATTCCAATTTCTAACAGCTGCCGTAACACCTGCACCAAGTAGAGCACCTGACATAAGCGCACTACCAAATACATTATATTTGCCACTATCAAGTCCTGTAATATCTTTTATTATATTTGGAAGTTGTAAAGCAAACAATACTATACCTAATATTACTAATGCTTGAGCAATCAAAACTAAAACAGGATTTACACTAGATAAATTATTCATTGTATCAAATATTGTATTAAAGTTATCTACAACTACATCAACAATAAAGACAACAAAGAATAATACTCCCAATCTTATAAATACTTCAACATATGCACTTATTGTTGCCTTTAACCAATTACTAAATATCTTTTTAGTATCCTCTTTAGGTACGATTCTTGCCAAAATAGGAAGTGGAGCCATTATTTGAAAAACGGCTAATTTAACCAATCGAATAGCTATTTCAATACAATACGATACTAAAACAAAGACAACAAAGATTCCTGCTATAGTCGAAATAATAAATGTATAAGAAATATCATTTGCTGCTACTAAATCAGATACATCAGCAATCGCTGAAAAATTTCTATCATTAATAACTTCTTCTTCCCACCACTCATCATACAATTCATAAGAAGGCATCGATACTTCTAACGGCCTACAATCCGGATAATAAATGTCAATCGAATCTTTTCCTGTACAATATCCTTTATTCGTATTAGGCTGAAAAAAGGCAGAAAAAACATTTATAGCAAGATTAAATCCACCATCATTAATCATATCTGATGTAGAATTATTACCAGTACCTTCCCCTAATATTAGCCTTCCTATTGTATTTTGACGTAATAAAGATGATTGAAAATCCATAGCAAAAGTAAATATATAAGGAACAATTGCTATTAAAACGACAGAAGAAATGACATTTAAAAGTATCTTAGTTGGTGATTCTTTCCCTTTTAAAGCTTCATCAGGATTCACCATACTTCTTAAAAGAGAATAAGCCACTAAAAATAGAACAATAACTCCAACAATAACATATATTCTATTCAGTAATTCTCCCACTAAATCATCATTTTCTAACAAATTTCCATTCGCTAACATTAAAATAATTTGATATAACCAATTAGCAAAATTATATATAATAGCATCTATTTGTAATAAAAGCCAAAAAATACCAGTTTGAATCGTATTTAAGGCATCTTCTAAAATATTCATAATCAACATTCTAATCCACCCCTATTCCACACGTTGGATCATCTATTATACCTAATAATTCTAATATAAATTCAATTAATATAGGAAGAAAGAATATAATTAAGCAAATAATTACTCTTTTAATTGATTGTTGTAATGCTTTTTTTAAAGCTTGATCATCACTAGATATAGTAGCTTTAATAAAATCAATTAATGTAAAAACAAATAATATAATAATAGCAAAATATTTTAAAATATTAAAAGCAAAATCTAAATAATAAGCAGGTGCATTTTTATCTGTTACACTTCCTAAAATGGCATTACAAGTATTCGCATCCCATTCTAAATTACTGCGGTATTCTTCATATTTAATATCTAATTCTTCTTTAGAAACACCACTTTCTTCAGCTGCATCTACCGTTGTATTTAAATTGTTTTTAGCTTGCTCACATTTTTTTTCATCATATTCTTCACCCTGACAATATTTTTGTATATCATCTTGTGTTTCATTATAAAAATCTTCATAAACAGTTTCATTTGATCCAGCATAAGGATTTTTTCCACTCGTATATGATTCTAATACAAACAAATCACTATCTGTAGCATTACACACAGAACTATTTTGAGAATTCTCACATAAAACAACTTCAACTTCCCCAGTACTACTCATTTCATCCGTAAAAAATATTCCTTGAGAACAAAGCTCTGAAGCATCCAGCTTTTTAGCTTGCGCATCTATTCTTGTGAATCTATTATAAATTCCATAATATTGCTCTCCTCTAAAATTTAAACTACTATTTAAATTAGAAATATTAATTAATGAAACATAATTATCATTACTACATTTATAATCACCTAAATTATTTATACCCTCATAACAATAATTAATATTATCTTGAATATGTTCAACTCTATAAAGAATATTTGCATCTCCTATAACAGTACCAACATTATAATAAGTGATAATAATTTGTTCATTATTATTTTCATATTTACAAGTAAGTGTTTCAACACTAGTATCTGATGCAGCTTCTGCCCCAATCATTTGCCCAAAAATTAATACAATTAATAACAATACTTTCTTCACTTTAATCACCTATTAACTTTCTACATACTGTTCCATCATCAAACTCATGCATAGGATTTAACATGCACTTAGTACAATCTCCAAAAGTCCCATTATAAGCATTGGTTTTATCAAAAATAGAAATAATAAAGCCTAAAATAGTAGGAATAAAGAAAATGATAATACCCGCAATAGCTCTCATTACTAAAGATTTTGCCGATTTTTTAATTTCATCATCTTTACTTGATAATACTGCTTTAGCAAAATCAATACTTCCAAAGACAATTAAAATAATAGGTATTAATATTTTTAAAATAAAGAATATCCAACCTAATGTTGTGAAAACTCCCTGTACAGATCCTTTACAAAAAGTTTCCTCACTAAATACGATATCTGATGGATCTTGTGCTGAAGCTCCTCCTGTTGGATTTTGGGGAGTAGTTTGAGATATTAGGGAATATGTGATACATCCTTCCGTTTCAAGTAAAAAATCACTTGGCTTTGCATTATATCTTTGCTCATGAATTGGACAACTATTATTATCTTTTCTTATATCATAAATAATTTGAACAGATATTTTATTTATATTTTGATCAAAATATAAGTTTTTCACTTGATTACAATCAACTTTTCCATTTTCATCTATAAAATCTGTATAATTAAGTGACATATTTAAATTACTTACATTTACAGATTCTGCACTTATATTATTTCCATAATTAAAATCACAACTTAATGAATTTTCTGTAACATTACAAGCATATTCCACATTATTATACTCATAAGTACATACTAAAGCAGAGCTTTCATTTAATGCTACAAAAGAAATAACAAAAGCAAAAAATATATGTTTTACGCTATTCATAAACTCCTCCAAATATATCTTAAAATTTTATTATTTAAAATTAACCAATCTAATTATAACATTCTTTTTTATAAAAAAAAAGAATTTTTATTGCTTATTACTCAATTTAGAGTATATAATATAGTAAATTGAGGTGAAAAGATGAAAAAATTAGAAGAATTAAAAAATATCCATTTAATTGGAATTGGTGGCGCTAGCATGTATGCAATTGCAGCTATGCTTAAAAATGATGGAAAGCACGTTACTGGTAGTGATATGCAAAAAAGTGAACATACTACATACTTAGAAAGTTTAGGAATAGAGGTTTGTATCGGCCATGATTTAGAGTTGATTAAAAATGCTCAACTAGTAATTTATACTGCTGCAATAAAATCAGATGATCAAGAATTAGTTTATGCAAAAAAATTAGGAATTGAGTGTGTAGATCGGGCAGAATTTTTAGGAGAATATACTAAGCAATATGAAAATTTAATCTGTATTAGTGGAACTCATGGCAAGAGTACAACTACTAGCATGCTTGCTTCTGTATTTTTAGAAGCAAATCTTAATCCAACTATTAATATTGGTGCTTCCCTAAAAAAAATAAATGGCAATTATTATATTGGCGGGAAAAAATATTTTATTTTAGAAGCATGTGAATATGTGGATTCGTTCTTACATTTTCACCCTACTAGTGAAATTATATTAAATATTGATGATGATCATTTAGATTATTTTAAAAATATTACTAATATTAAAAAATCCTTTCAAAAATATATTGAATTACTTCCTAAAAATGGATATTTGGTTGTTTGTATAGATGATGATAATATTAAAGATTTAAATTTAGAAGGAAAAAATATTACAACTTATGGCTTTAGTAAAGAAGCTATGGTTCAAGCCAAAAAAATTCAATATTCTTCCTTGGGATTTCCAACTTTTCAAGTATATATTCAAGATCAATATTTAGATACTTTTACATTAAGCGTATTGGGGAGACATAATATTTTAAATGCTCTAGCTGTAATTTCTATGTGTTTAAATTATAAAGTTGATCTTAAAATAATTAAAAAAGCTTTGCAAGAGTTTAAAGGTGTTGGTAGAAGATTTGAATATTTAGGAGAATATAAAAATGTACCTATTTTTGATGATTTTGCTCATCATCCAACAGAAATAGCTTCTACTTATTCTTCTAGTAAATTAATTAAGCATCATAAAACATGGGCTGTATTTCAATCTCATACTTACAGTAGAACTTATGAACACTTAAATGAATTTGCTGACGTTTTAAGTAATTTTGATCATATAATTATTTGTGATATCTACCCAGCTAGAGAAACAAATATTTGGAATGTTAAAGAAGATACATTAGTAGATCAAATAAAAAAGAAAAATCCTAATGTAATTCATATTCCTACTTACGAAAAGATTGCTCAATATTTAGAAAAACATATCGAACCAAATGATTTAATCATTACAATTGGAGCTGGTCCCATTAATCAGGTAGCAGAAATGCTTTTAAAAAGAGTCTAATATAGGCTCTTTTTCTAATAATCTTCATTAATACTATCAATAAATTCAACTTGTTCATCAACAACACTCTTAAGTCTTCGCTTAAATATAACCACTCTTCTTTTTAAAGTTTCAGCATCTTGTTCAATTTTATCTGCTTTAAGTAAAGCATCATTTACTATCCTCGAAGCATTTCTTCGCGCGTCTTCAATTACTCCTTTAGCTTCATCTCTAGCGACTCTTTTAATTTGATTAGAAGCATCTTCTGCAACAACCAAAGCTCGATTAAGAGTTTGTTCCATATTTTGATATTTTACTAATTCTTGTTTCAAATTTTCAATTTCTTCACTTTGCTTCTTTAATTTAGCAAGCATTGATTCATATTCTAAAGTAACTTCATTGACAAAATTATTTACTTCAACTTTACTATAACCACTTAAACTCGTACTAAACTTTCTCAAAAGAGCCTCACCTCAATATATACCTTTTTATTTTACCATTCTTCTACTTCCGCTTTACTTTTTTCTGTTTCATCACTTATTTTCCCTTGAACATTTACGTTTTTTGGTGTACAAAGATAAATCCCAACACCAATTTTTTGCATATTTCCGCCAATAGCATAAATACATCCACTTAAAAAATCAATAATTCTTTTAGCTTGATCAGAAGTAACTCTTTTAAGATTTACTACTACACTATTACGATTCTTTAAATGATCTGCTATCTGTTGTGATTCAGAATATGCTCTTGGTTCCAATAAAATCATTTTATTCCCAGATTTATCTGCCTCTGCTAATGCATCAGCTTCACTAATATTATAAAATTCATCTTCTGTTCCCGTTAGTGTATCATCATCAACATCTTTAAACCAATTTTTAAATTTACCTAGAGCCATTATGCACTCCTCCTATTATTAAATTACTCTTTTATTCTATCAAAAATTTAAAAAGAATGCAACTATTTCCCCATAAAAAAATATTCAAATTAAAGATATTCCATAATTTGAACATTTTTAGCTAACTTATCGACTAAATCTTTTTGATCATATTTATTAAATATTTCTACAAAATTACTATTATCCATTAAAAACATATCATGATAATGAACAAAAATATCAATTAAATTCGTTACTCCCATCTCATTTAAATACTCTAGATTTTTTGATACAAGCTTTTTATGAGCTTCTATTTCTTTAATTAAAGCACTAGTCGAATTTTCTTTTATTGCTTCAATATCTTCTTTTTTAAATCCAAATTTTTCTAAAAATTTCATGCTAACCCTCTTCCTTCATTAATGCCTCTTTCTTCAGGAAAAGCACTTAAAACAAGATCTCTAACATTTTCCATTTCTGGAGTTACATCTAATCCATCAAACATCACACCAGCAATAACCTCCCTAAGTGGTAAGAAATGATATTCTTTACGAACTAAAGCATCAACTACTTTTTTAGTGATATTATTTACTACTGCTGGTAAATATTCATTTGTTGAGTTTTGTAAAATCAAGTAATTTAAACTTTCAACGATCTCATTATAAACTTGCTTGTCTTCTGCATCTAATAAAGTTTCCTTTTCATCAGTTGTGTCTATTTGCGATGTGTTTTTAATCATACTTATTGGTTTATTTACAGTATATAAAGCAAAAGAATCTGCTCGATATAATTGCTCAATAAATGTATTATCTTCATGTAAATATGGGAATTTATTAGTTATACAAAACTTAACTCTTTCTAAGAAAGCTCTTTTAAATGAAGCAAGTCTTAAATTATCTTGAAAGACATCCTTTAATCCCAATGCATCTATTTCTACTAAAATTTTATCAAGTTCATCGATTTCTTTTTCATTCATCGTAAAAATCTTCAAAAATTCTCCAGGTACTACATCTATTGTATAGCCATGATCTAAAAATTTATCTTTTACATTTTTAGCATGATCTAGCTCAGCCATATATATATCCATCAAATATTTAGTAATTAATACTCCTTCTTCTGTTTTAATTCCCAAATCCATAAATTCCTTAAATTTCATTTTCTAAACCTCCCTAATAAGCCATAAGTGGCACTTGCTTTGGATCTAAACCACTATTTTGTAGTAAAATAATTGCTTTATCTAATCCTTTATAATCATATTTAGTAAGTACTGTTGGATTTAAATAAATATCTATTGCACTCTTACCAATTCTCTGTAATCTATCCATCTTAGCTTCTAATTCTTTATCATAAAGTAAGTTAATATGATCTACAAATATATCTAGACTAAGCTCATTTTCTTTAAATATATTAACATTTCTACGAATTACTTTTTCATTGAAATGCTCTAAAATTTGATCTAAATCACTCGTCGTATAATCTAAATAATCAAGTCCTATTTCATTAAATAAATCAATTAAATCTTCACGATCAAACTTCTTTTCTAACTCAACATCTTCATGTTTAACTTCTTCTTTATCAGCTACTTTTGTCCCTTCTTGTTCTTGATGCTTTGCTTCTTGCATTACCTCACTAATTGATTTTTTCTCTGATTCTTTAATTTTAGTATCATAATCATATAAAGCATCTTCGGGAAACATAAGAATTTTAGCAGCCTCTCTTGTTTCTTCTTCACTTAACCCAAACTGCTCTAAAAGCGAAGTGATAGAATCCCTTGTAATGTTAATATTACCTGCTAAAGCTAAATCAAAATATTCATTTAATTTTTCTTGATTAGCAATCGCTGCATCTTTACGTATTCCTATTTCTTCAATTGTTGTAATTGCACTATTCATCTCTTCTTCTACTTTAACAAGTTCTTCCCTACTAGCTTTAATATCCTCATTAACTTTTTCAATTGTCTCAGGCAAGCTTTCATCTAACTTTTCAACTAAAGCTTCCGGATCAAAATTAATATGTAGGCGATCAATAACAGTCTCATAAGCACTTTTATCTATCCCTTTTAAAACATCAATTAATTTCTTCCCTTGCTCACTTAAATTTTTACTATCCGTTTCTAAACCAGCGATTTTCTCTTGTAAAGTGCTTTTTTGAACAGTAGTTCTCTCTTTCGTTTCCTCTGCTTTTTCATGAGCACTTTCCATTTCTTTAAAAATCACACTATCACTGCCACGTAGATTATATAACTTATCAAGAAGTCGCGTAACTTCTGGAGATAAAATTTTCATAACCAACACTCCTTATTCTGTAATCAATTATAACAAACCATAAACAAAATGTAAACTACTTTTAACTACAAAATATACAAAAATATGTTAAATTTTGTGATTGTAAATAAATTGTAAATATAATTATTTAAGCAAGATACAAAAATAACCTTTTATAAAAATGCGAATATAATACATTGGAAAGTTAAAGGAGGAAAAAAATTGAAAAAGAAAATAATTACCATTTTTATTGCTCTTATTTTAATTGCTATTCTTATCATTACAACCTTAAAAATAACAAATAAAGAAGAAACAGATAAAGATCTTACTACAATTAAGCTTGCCGAAGTAACTCATAGTGTATTTTACGCCCCAATGTATGTGGCAATAGAAAATGGTTATTTTGAAGACGAAGGGATAAAAATTGATTTAATTCTTACAAGTGGCGCTGATAAGGTTAGTGCAGCCGTTTTATCTAATACTGTTGATGTTGGTTTTGCTGGAACAGAATCATCAATTTATATTTATGCTGGCGGAGAAACCGATTATCTAGTAACATTCGCTGGCCTAACTAAAAGAGATGGTCAATTTATATTAGCTAGAGATTGTTCTAATACGTTTAACCTTGAAGATTTATACGGTAAAGAAATTCTTGTTGGCAGATCTGGGGGGATGCCTGCGATTAACTTCTTAAATGCTATGAATAATGCTGGGATTGATGTAAATAAAATAAAGGTTAATTATTCTATAGATTTTGCTAGTCTTTCAGGTTCATTTATTGGCGGAATTGGTGATTATGTCAACTTATTTGAGCCAACTGCTACTACAGTAGTTAATGTAACAGACTCTTGTATTGTTGAATCAATTGGAAAGTTATCTGGAGAAGTACCTTACACAGCCTTTTATGCAAGAAAAAGTTTTGTTACAGAAAATGAAGAACTACTAGAAAGATTTACTAAAGCGATTGCTAAGGGTTTGCAATATGTTTTAAGTCATGAAAGCAGTGAAGTAGCAAAAGTAATATTACCTCAATTTCCAGATAGTGCTCTAAATGATATTACAACCATTATTGATCATTATAAAGAATATGATTCTTGGTTATCTACCCCATATATAACAGAAGAAACTTTTAATAATTTACAACAAATGTTAATAGAATATGATCTTTTAGAAGCGCCTGTTTTTTATCACGATTTAGTACATAATTTATATGAATAAGCTTTTAAGTGTTAAAAATTTAAATAAAGTTTATTATAAAAATAAAGAAGAAACAGAAGCGATAAAAGATATCTCTTTTGATTTATATGAAGGAGAATTCATATCAATAGTTGGACCTTCAGGATGTGGAAAATCTACCCTTTTAAATATACTTACTAATATGGATATACAAACAAAAGGTAAAATTGAATTTACAAAGCCATTGAAATTAGGGTATATGCTTCAAAGTGATTCTATGCTTTCTTGGCGAAAAATAATAGAAAATGCTTTACTTGGATTAGAAATCAAAAAAAAGAAAACAAAAGAAAATATAGAATATGTAAAAAATTTGTTTAAAAAATATGGATTAGAAGAATTCATAAATAAATATCCTAATGAATTGTCTGGAGGAATGAAGCAAAGAGTGGCTTTAATTCGCACTTTAGCTTTAAAGCCTGATATTTTAATACTAGACGAGCCTTTTTCAAAGCTTGATTATCAATCTAGATTAAAAGTTAGTGATGATGTATATAAAATGATTAAAGGAGAAGGGAAAACAGCTTTAATGGTTACTCATGATCTTTCAGAAGCAATAAGCATTTCCGATAGAGTTATCGTATTAAGTCAGAGGCCTTGTATAATTAAAAATATTTATAAAATAGAAAGAGAAAAAGAAGGAACACCTATCGAAAATAGAAAAGATAAAAATTTTGCTAATTATTATGACTTAATTTGGAAGGATTTAGCATATCATGACATATGAACATAAAAAATATCTAAAAAAATGTAAACGAGAAAAAGCTATTGTTCTTGTTAGTCAAATTCTAATTTTAGTTATTTTCCTATCTTTATGGGAAATATTAAGCAAATACAACGTCATTAATCCATTTATCTTTTCTTCCCCATCAAAAGTCATCCTTACAATCTATAATCTTTTTTTAAATTATGATTTAATTGGCCATATTTTAACAACTCTTTATGAAACCTTAATAGCTTTCTTTCTTGGAATTACACTAAGTTTTATTATTGCAATCATTCTATATGAATTTAAGATACTAAATAAAATTATTGATCCTTATCTTACTATGCTAAACAGCTTACCAAAAGTAGCTTTAGGGCCGTTAATTATTATTATTGTTGGAGCAAGTGCTAATTCTATTATTGTTATGGCTTTACTTATTAATTTAATTGTAGGTATTATGAGTATTTATAATGGATTTAATAATATTGATAAAGATTTAATTAAACTATTTAAAACCTTTAATGCCTCAAGATTAGATATTTTATTTAAACTAACTATTCCGGCATCATATAAGACAATTATTTCTAGTTTAAAACTAAATATTTCTATGACATTAATTGGAGTTATTATGGGAGAATTCTTAGTAAGTAAAAGTGGGCTTGGTTACTTAATTATATATGGAACTCAAGTATTTAATTTAGATATGGTAATGAGTGGTATAGTGATATTAATTATTATTTCTTTTGTTTTATATAAAATGATTACTTCTATTGAAAAGAAATTATTAAAGTAAAAGAGGATGGTGCGAAATAAATTACTTAATTCGCACCATCCCCTTTTTTAAGCTTTAATTAATTCATTACTCTCTTTGGAAATAATAATACCAATCGTTTTATTATGAAATGGCCTTTTTACTTGTTCATCTACTAAATTCATATAAAATTCCAAAGAATTTGATTGGATTTCTTTAGTTAGTTCTCTTTCTGATAAATTGTTTTTAATACAAAGATTTAAATAAAAATTTCTTTTATTCTCGTCTTTAATAGGAAGTAATCTCCGATAAATTGTCCATGACAAAGTGTGGTGCACTGCGCCACCTTTTCTAAATACTAGATAAAACTGGCGAAATCTTTTTAAATTACTAGCATCATATCCTTTACCGTAAAGCTCTGTTAGTTTACCTGACCA
The DNA here is from genome assembly GCA_944327365.1 of uncultured Bacilli bacterium. GTDB lineage: Bacteria > Bacillota_I > Bacilli_A > RF39 > UBA660 > Caccenecus. The sequence goes on along the minus strand of CALVHI010000015.1, from coordinate 1,504 downwards.
CTTCTTAATTAATTCATTTCCATACTTAGCCCTAGAGCTTCCGCCTTGCGCTCCAACAATTAAACGTCCAATGTTCCAATATGTTTCAACTAAACTATAATTTTCTTCTAATTTTCTTGCTCTTTTACTTATTTCATTTTTCTTAATTAAATGTTCTATTTCTACGTAATATTCTTGTTCTTTCATGGACTTTCCTTTCTAAGTCCTACACTACTCCTATAAACAAGATTGATAGTTTATTTATATCATAGTTTTCTTATCCTGTAAAGGACTAACAAAACCAAATAATTTTAAAATTTATTATAAGTAACATCAACATTATCAACTCTTATTTATTTTTAACTTTTTTATTTCTTCAGTATTATCTGCCATAATAAATCGTAACCATTTAATGAATTCTTTTTCTTCTAAATTTTGGTGCAAACACTACGTGATTATTTGTAATTCCACTTCATGTGCTAAACTATTTACGCCCACTTAGGACACCTCCTTTTATTTTTTAGTGCATTCGATAAACAGCACTTATTTTATCAAAGGAGGTTTTTTTGCAACGCTATAGCTTTTTAGCCCCCCAGTAGGAGTTTTCGTTATACAAAAAGACAAATAAGTAATGTGCTTATTTGTCAATTTTATTGCTCAATTTTTGATAGTAATCATATCTTTTTTTAGCATTTTCTATTTGTTTTGATAGTAATTCTTTAGCTAGTTCTTTATCTTTTATTTTTAGAGCGTTATATCTAACTTCATTATCTAAGAATAACTCATAATTATCAAAGTTTGGTTCTTTGTTATCCATGTATAGTTTTTCTTCTTTAGGATTATAATGCATAAGTAATGTATAGCCTACTTCACTTGCTAATTTTTCTTCTTCAATTGAGTGAGACATACCCGTTTTAATGCCTTGCTCAATACATGGTGAGTAAGCAATAATTATCGCTGGGCCATTGTGTTCCATTGCTTCTTTCATCACTTTAATACTATGCATCATATTAGCACCTAAACTAATACTTGCAACATAACAATTTGGATAAGACATGGCAATTCTAAATAAGTCTTTTTTCGCTGTTTTTTTTCCAAAATCAGCAAATTCAGCGACTGCTCCTAGCTTGCTTGATTTACTAGCTTGTCCTCCGGTATTGGAATATACCTCGGTATCTAGAACTAATACTTTAATGTTTTCACCAGTTGATAATACATGATCTAAGCCACCAAAGCCAATATCGTAAGCCCAACCATCACCACCAATTGCTAGCACTGTTCTTGCTGGAACATAATTTAATAAACTTTTTAGTTTTTCTGGTATATCCATATTCGATAATTTGTTTTTAATATCCATTGTTATTTTAAAATCATTCATGTTGTTTATAAAAGTTGTAAATAAGGCTTTTAATTCACTACTTACATGGTCCATTTCTTCTTCCATTATCTTTTTAATTAAATTTCTTTTGTTTTGGAAAGATAAATGCATTCCTAAAGCAAATTCAGCATTATCTTCAAATAAAGA
>CALVHI010000014.1 GCA_944327365.1 uncultured Bacilli bacterium | reverse complement strand
AAACACAATTTATATTATACTAGACTTATTTCAGGTTTTAAACTGTAAACGGAAATTCAAATAAAATTCTTCAAAAATTTAATTTTAAGAGTTTTAGCTCTTTTTATTTATTTATTTGTATGATATAATTTAATAAGAATAGGAAAGATCGTTATGAAAATAATTCTTGCACCATTAATGTTTATCTTTAGTTTCATTAAACATTTCTTTATGGGAGTAAAGTTTGTATTTTTTGATGTATGGTATGATTTTTTCTATTATTTAATGGAAAAAGAAAAGTTTAAAAAGAAAGAACATTATACCAGAAAAGATATAGATAAGAGAAAAAATGAAGTTAAAAGTAATGATCATTTTGTTTTAGGACTTGATGAAAGAAATAGGATTGCAAGAGAGAAAAAAGAATTGATGAGTGAATTACAAAAAGAAATTCATTCAGGAGAAGTAAATAAAAAATATTACTATTATTATGGGGTAGATAAAGATAATAAAAAAATCAAAGGAATGATTAGCGCTACTAGCAAAATGACTTTGCATAATTTTTTAGCAAATGAAGGAATTGATGTATATCAAATTAAGAAGGCTAATTTTGTTAATTTCCTTAAGAAAATTGGATTTGATCAAGAAAAAGAAATGAGTATAAAAGATTTGATTTTTTGGCTTACTCAAGTTTGTACTTATTTAAAAGCAGGATTAACTTTAAATGATACTATTCATATTATGAAAGAGCAAGCAAACCGTGATACTAAGAAAAAAAGATTGTATGAATCTATTTCCTATGAGCTTACTTTGGGAGAGTCTTTTAGTAACGCTTTAAAGCATCAAGGGAAAGTATTTCCTCCGCTTCTTATTAACATGATTAAGAGTGCTGAAGCAACAGGAGAGATCATTAAAACTTTAGATGATATGGCTAGTTATTATACACAGATCGATAAAACTAGAAAAGAAATGATTAGTGCGATTATTTATCCTGTTATATTATTAGTATTTGCTATTGCTATTTTAACTTTTATTATGGTTTATGTTATTCCAGAATTTATTCGTATTTATGATCAAGCTGGTATTACGGTTAGTGGTTTTACGCTTAGTATTATAAATTTAAGTAATTATATTACGACGCATTTAGATATTATTATTATTTTATCCTTTATTATTATTCTTGCTTTATTATTTTTATATAAGCAAAATAGGGGAGTGCGAAAAGTGATTCAAAGTATTGGTATGCATATTCCTTTTTTTGGTAAGATTATTATTTATCATGAATTAACTTTGTTTACCAAAACTTTTGCAAGTTTACTTCGTAATAGTGTTTATATTACAAGTAGTATGGAAATTCTTTCTAATATTACTAATAATGAAGTATATAAAGATATTATGCTTGAGACAATAGCAAATATTGCAAGAGGGGAAAAAATTAGCAAATCCTTTTATCATAAATGGTGTATTCCAGATGTAGCTTATTATATGATTGTAACTGGTGAGGCGACAGGGGAACTTTCTTTAATGATGGAAAAAGTAGCTAGTTATTTTAATGATTTACATAAATCAAGAGTAACGAATTTAAAAAGTTTTTTAGAACCGATAATGATTGTTGTTTTAGCTTTAATTGTTGGGGTAATAATATTAGCAGTAGTTATTCCAATGTTTAGTTTATATGGGCAGATAGGGTAGGTGAAAAGATGATTATAGGTCTTTTTCTAATTGGTTTTGTTTTGGGTTTAATCTATGCTTTTATTGGTGAAAAACTACCATTATATGTTCCAGATGTAATAGCAAAAGATGCAAATTCATGGATACTAAATTTATTTATTGGCGTAGTTAATGCTCTAATATTTCTTATTAGCTTTTATACTTTTGGAATTAGCTATGAATTTTTTGCTTCTTTGATTGTAGCTGGCTTAGTATTTATTATTTTTATTAGTGATTTTAAATATATGATTATTTTAGACAGTCCTTTAATTATTGGCGGTATAATCATATTAGCATTAAGATGGCATTTTTATGGTTTTCAAAATATGGGAGTACATATTTTATCTGGGTTAATTTTATTTTTAGTTATGTTAGGAATTGGTATTATTGGCAAAAAGATTTTTAAAAGAGAAGCATTAGGGGGAGGAGATATTAAATTAGCTGGTATTATAGGAATTATTCTTGGCTTAAAACTCGGGTTAGTGGCAATTATTTTATCTAGTTTATTAGCTCTTCCTTATGCAATTGGGGCAATACTTCTTAACCGTGATAGTGAAGTTCCATTTGGGCCATTTTTAATTGCTAGTATGGCTATTGTGTTTATATTCATTGATAAATTTTCTAATTTAATTGCATTTTTCTCATAAAAAATGTATAATACCTCGTATTAGAGGTTTTTTTATGAAAGATTTTTTGAATTATGACGGAAATTTTAGCAAATTGTCTAAAATAGATTTAGAAGATTTACTTTTTAAATTAAAAAACTATTCATTAAGATACCGAAAATCTTTAAATGTTGTTGAACAGGTTAGCTTTGGTATAGAATTAGAATTTGAAGATATTTTACTCTATTATGTATTAAGAGAATTTAAACAAAATGATGTTCTTGCAAATTGGTTTGTACATGAAGATAAAAGTTGTAGCTATAAAATAGATGGATTTTCAGTAGGAGGAGAAGTATCATCACCGATTTTGCATGATCAACTTCAGTGTTGGGAAGATATTAGTAAAGCTCTTTTTGTTCTTAAAAAATTAGGTGCTCATTCAACAGATAAAACAAGTTTACATGTTCATGTGGGTTCTCAAATATTTGGCGAAGAAATTATAAATCTTGTTCGTTTTATTAAAGTTTGGTGTGTATTCGAACATGTAATTTATAAATTTTGCTATGGCAAATCTTCTTCTTTTAGGCCTTATATCAGAAATTTTGCTCATCCTATAGCGGATGCAACAAAGCTAAAGTGTAAATATATTCCTAACTATTTAGAAAATATGATTTTACCTAAAGGATTTCACTATGATAAAAAATGGGGAATTAATTTTAATAATTACCATTACTTATCTAGTGAAGAAGAATTAAATAATACGATAGAAATTCGAGTTGCGAATGGTTCTTTAGAAAGAAATATTATTCAAAATACAATAAATTTATATTTAAAATTAATGCTTTATGCTAGTAGTGATCGTTATGATGCACTATTAATTGATCGATTATTTCAGAAATTGAAACCTAAAGATTTGGAGGAGTATGATTTAATCTATTTAAAAGATGCTTTAATTCTTTGTGATTTGATTTTTGATACAAGTTTAGACAAAATAAATTTTTTAAAACAATATATTAAAAAGGATGAATTAATTTTGAGACGTAAGTGACTAGTTTGGGACTTGTAAAAAGGGCTAGATTAAGTTATAATAGTAGCAGTTTGAAAGGATGTTGGGTATGAAAAACGTAAAAGAAATAATGATAACTATTGAAGGCGAATCTTGGCAAAAAGCTTTAGATAAATCTTTTAAAAAGAAAAATAAAGAGGTGCAAATAGATGGATTTAGAAAAGGATCTGCACCAAAAAAGGTTTATATCAAGAATTTTGGTTTAGAATCTTTATTTATGGATGCTGTTGACTTTGTTGTTGATGAAGCCTATCAAAAAGCTTTAGAGCAAGCTAAAATTGTTCCTGTTGTTGAACCAAATTTGGAGGTTAATCAAATTGATGAAAATCAAGTAACTTTTAAATTTACGATAATTAGTAAGCCGGAAGTAAAATTAGGAGAATATAAGAATCTTGGGTTAAAAAAAGAAAAAGCAAAAGTATCAAAGGATGAATTAGATGAAGAAGTTCATCGCTTGCAAGAACAATTAGCAGAGATTGTGCCTAAGAATGAAGGAAGTGTTAAAGAACATGATACTGCTGTGATTGATTTTGAAGGTTTTGTCGACGGAAAGATTTTAGACGGTGGTAAAGGTGAAAATTATCCTTTAGAAATTGGATCTCATATTTTTATACCAGGCTTTGAAGAAGGAATTATTGGGATGAGTATTGGTGAAGAAAAAGAATTAAAATTAAAATTTCCTGATAATTATGTAGCAGATTTAAAAGGAAAGGATGTTACTTTTCGTGTTACTGTTCGAGAAATTAAAGAAAGAATTATTCCTGAATTAAATGAAGATTTTTATCAAGATTTAGGGTATGATAATATTAAGACAAAAGAAGAATTCTATCAAGAAGTGGAAAAAGTATTAATGGATCGAAAAAATGCTTTAATTGAAGATGAATTTACCGAGAAATGTTTAGAAAAAGCTAGTGAAAACATGAAAGTAGATATTAATAAAGAAATTATTGATGATGAAATTCATCGTATGATTCATCAATTTGAAGAACAGCTAAAAATGCAAGGAATCAAATTTGAAGATTATATGAATATAACTGGTATGACTCATGAAAAATTACATGAACAAATGGAGCCTGAAGCTATTAAAAGAATTAAATACCGTTATTTATTAGAAGCAATCGCTGATCAAGAAAAAATAGATTTTACTGATGATGAAGTGAATGCTAGAGCTAAACAAATGGCAGATAATTATGGGATAACTATGGATGAATTATTGAAAGCATATGGTTCTATAGATATTGTAAAATATGATATGAAAATGCATAAAGCAATAGAGATATTAAAAGAAAATATTTAAGGAGATGAATAAGTCTTCTTTTTATTTTTTGTAAAATAATTGTAAATATATAGTTATCTAAAGAATTAGTGTATTATTTAATTTGTATATCATTTATTTTTTTGATAGAATTGTAATAGAAAGAGGGATTAAATGGCTAATATTAAATATTTAATAGGAAGAATTATAAGAATGGATTATAAGAATTTAATTCGTATTATTAATCGTATTCAAAAAAAAACTGGTAAGAGCAAAATAAGTATTTTTCGTGATATGAAAGATTGTGCGGTTAAGTATGGGGCTGGATATTCAGATTATGATTTATTCGAAATGTATCGTTTAAATGATTTACAAAGAGATACTTATATTACTAGGGGAAGAAATAATGAATTAATAAAAAAATATAATGATCCTTCTTATGATCATCTGTTTCGTAACAAAGTAGAGTTTAATACATTATTTAAAGATTATATTAAAAGAGATTTTATTGATGTTAATCATAGTAGTAAAGAAGATGTTTGTAAGTTTATGAAGAAACATCCTATATTTATGGCAAAACCTATTATTGGTACTTGTGGTAAAGGAATTGAAAAAATTGATATTAAAGATTATGCTCATTTAGATGAGATATATGCTTATTTAACTAAAGATGGCATGAATTATGAATTAGAAGAAGTAATTGAACAAGACCTTCAGGTAGCAAAAATTTATCCTGATTCAATTAATACTGTTAGAATTGTAACCATTGTAGAAGATGGTATTTCGCATGTTATTTGTGCTTACTTTCGTATAGGTAATGGAAAGTACGTAGATAACTTTAATAGTGGAGGTATGGTAGCTCCTGTTAATGAGCTTACTGGAGAAGTGATGGATTTAGCTATCGATAAGAAAAAAAATCTTTATGAAAAACATCCTCTAACACATGAAAGCATTAAAGGTTTTATGTTCCCTAATTGGTCTCAAGCCTTAAAATTGGTGGAAAAAGCCAGTTTGGTTGTTCCACAAATGCGCTATATAGGCTGGGATGTTTGCTTTTCTAAAAAGGGACCAATTTTAGTTGAAGGTAATGAATATCCTGGGCATGATATATATCAATTACCCGAACATACTCACGATAAAATTGGCATATGGCCCAAATTTAGTCGAGTTTTTAAAAAATAATCTTTTCTTTTTCTTTTTTTATTAAATGATATAGACAAAAAGGAATTTTCTATTTATAATAGTAAGAAAAGTTTTTTGATGGGAGTGATTTACTTATGGAACAACTTTTACCAGTTATGCTTCTAAAGGGGTTAATCTTACTTCCCAATCAAGAAGTAAAAATCGATTTATATAATGATTTAAGCAAAGAGATTGCTAAATTATCTGTAAAAGAATATAATCGCCTTGTCTTAGTAATTACTCCTCATAATCAAATTGAAGAATCACCCGATGTTAATGATCTACCTGAAGTTGGCGTTACTGGTAAAATTAAAAGTAAAATTGAACTTCCTAATGGTAATGTTCGTATTACACTTAAAGGTGTAAAAAGAGTTAAGATATTGAATTTTCAAAATGACTTAGAAAATGGCGAGGTACTAGAAGCACTTACTACAGATATTTTACTTCCTAAGTTTGATGATGTCGAACAAAAAGCAGTGATAAAAAAATTAAATGAAGTAGTAAATTTGTATGTTTCATCATCTAAGCATATATCAAATAGTATTTTAAATTCAATTAAAACAGTGGATAATTTAGATTTACTCACTGATACAATATCCTCTTTTATTCCTATGCCGTTTCATAAAAAATTGGAATATGTATCTGAGATTAATGCTATGTATCGAGCTAAAAATTTGCTTAAAGATCTTAAAATAGAAATAGAAGTTTTAAAATTAGATGAAAAAATTGAAAAAGAGCTAGAAAATAGTTTAGAAGCTAGTCAAAAAGAGTTTATTTTAAGAGAAAAAGTTAAAATATTAGAGCAAGAACTTGGGGAAGATAAAGAAAATGTTGCTCATATATATTATGAAGAGCTTAAATCTCTAAAATTGGCAAAACCAGTTCATGATAAAATCACGCGAGAAATTAAAAGGCTAGAATATACGAGTGATTTATCACCTGAAAATGCCATGATAAGAAATTATTTGGAATGGATTTTATCTTTACCATGGCATAAAGAAACTTTCGAGAATAATAATTTAGAAGATATTAAGAAAAAACTAGATGAACATCATTATGGGTTAGAAGCAATTAAAGCAAGAATTTTAGAGTATGTAGCTTTAAAAAATAATAATCAAGATATTACGAGTCCTATTATTTGTTTAGTAGGTCCTCCCGGGGTTGGAAAGACCACGATTGCAAAAGAAATTGCTAGTGCCTTAAATCGTAAATTTTATAAGATTAGTGTGGGTGGATTAAATGATTCATCTGAACTTATGGGACATAGAAGAACCTACATGGGTTCAAATCCTGGGAAGATTATACAAGGTTTAAAAAAATGTGATAGCAAAAATCCTGTGTTTTTGATTGATGAAATCGATAAATTAACGATTAATAGCAAGGATGATCCGGCAAGTGTCTTACTAGATATCCTAGATAAAGAACAAAATAGTGAATTTATTGATAATTACATAGAAGAAGCCTTTGATTTATCTCATGTATTCTTTATTTTAACAGCAAATAATGATGCCGATATTCCTCTTGCTTTAAGGGATCGCTTGGAAATTATTCATTTATCTAGTTATACCAACTATGAAAAATTGGATATCGCGAAAAAGTATTTAATTCCCCGTATTCTTTTAGAAAATAAAATTAATAACAAAATCATTTCTATTAGTGATGAAATGTTATTATATTTAATTTCAGCTTATACTGAGGAAGCTGGGGTAAGAGATTTGTATCGAAACTTAGAAAAATTGATTCGTAAATTGGTTTTGCTAGGAAAAGTTAGCGAAAGAACAAAAATAAGTAAAGTTCGTTTAAAAGAATATCTTGGGATACCCAAATATGATATGCTTGAAAATAAAGGGGAGTATGTAGTTGGCAAAGTAAATGCCTTAGCTGTTACTTCCGGTGGAGGGGATATCATTCCAATTGAAGCTTGTATTTTTGAGGGGAAGGGCGAATTTACGATTACTGGTATGCTTGGTAAAGTAATGGAAGAATCAACCAAAGTTGCTTTAAGCTATATTAAGTCTCATCAAAAGAATTTTAATTTAAAAGATTTCTATTTTAATATTAAAGATATTCATCTTCACTTTTTAGAAGCGGCAATTAAGAAAGATGGACCGAGCGCTGGAGTTGCCATTACAACTAGTATTTTAAGTCTTATCTTAAATAAGAGTGTATCTAGTAATATAGCTTTTACTGGAGAAATATCTTTAAATGGTGATATTCTTAAAGTTGGCGGAATGAAAGAAAAGATAATTGGTGCTTTTAACCATGATGTAACTACTATTTATATTCCTTATTTAAATGAGCTTGATTTAGAAGAAGTACCAAGCAAAATAAAAGAAAAACTAGATATTCATTTAGTAAAGAATTATAAAGAAATTTATGAAGATTTGTTTTTGTAAAATTGTACTAAATTTTCCCTAATTTATGGATTTTTCCTAGAGAATTTAGTATAATTTTTTTAAGGGAGTGATAAACCATGAAAATTAAGGATGTTTTGGGTTTAAGTAATGCTAAATTAATAATGGGGAATGAAGACTACGTTTTTAAAGGTTTTTCAAAAGATACCAGAACCATCCAAAATGGGGATACTTATGTTGGCATTAAAGGAGACAATTTTGACGGAAATTTATTTTTCTTAGATGCTTTAGCAAAGGGTGCTGATACTTGTATTGTAGAACACATTGATTTAACAGATGAAATAAAAAAAGAAGTACAAGGTAAAAATATTATTTTAGTGGATAATTCTGTAGAATTTATTATGGCTGTAGCGAAACAGAAAAGAAAGACTATTCCAGTTCCATTGATTGCTGTAACAGGTAGTGTTGGTAAAACTAGTACAAGAGCTATTATTACTGATGTTATGAAAAAAAAGTATACAACTTTAAGTACAATTGGCAATGAAAACGCGAGAATCGGCATGTCTTTAAGAATTCTTAATTATCAAAATGAAGAATGTATTGTTTTAGAAATGGGAATGAACCATGCTGGAGAAATTAGCGAACTAACGGATATTGCTCGCCCTGATGTAGCTATTATTACGAATATTGGTACTAGCCATATCGGTAATCTAGGCAGTCGTGAAAATATTTTAAAAGCAAAACTAGAAATTTTAGAAGGGTTATCTGGACCAGTTATGATTAATAATGACAATGATTTATTACATGAATGGGCCAAAAAACATGAATATGCACCTATTATTGCTTTTGGTATTCATGAAGAAAGTGATTATCAAGTGACGAATGTTAATTATGATAAATTAGGAAGTTCTTACGAATTAAAAGGAGATTTAGTAAAAATACCTGTAATTGGTGATGCGTTTATTTATAACTCTTTAGTAGCGTTTATCATTGGTGACTTATTTGGAATTACTCACGAAGAAGTAAAACAAGTTTTAAGTAATCTAAAAATGGAACCTCATCGTATGGAATTTATTGATCGTAATGGATTTACCATTATTGATGATGCTTATAATGCAAGTTTTGATTCTATATCTTATGCATTAGATGTTTTAAGTCATTTAGAGGGCCGAAAGATAGTTGTTTTAGGTGATATTTTTGAACTAGCTGATTATGGGGAGGAAATTCATAGAAAAATCGGTTCTTTAATTGCTAAACAATCAATTGATATGTTATTAACAGTAGGGACTCTTGCCGAGTTTATTAACGAAGAAGCAATTCATGATGGTTTTGATAAAGAAAATAGTTTTCATTTTAATACCAATGATGAGGCAATTAAAAGTTTAAACCAAACCATTCAAAAAGAAGATATTGTTTTAGTTAAGGCTAGTCATGGCATGCATTTTGAGGAGATTGTAAGTGGTATTCAAGGAAGAAATTAATACTTCTTTACTTGCTTGGTATCAAAAGAATAAAAGAATCTTACCTTGGCGAAAAGATAAAAATCCTTATCACATTTGGATATCAGAAATTATGCTTCAGCAAACAAGAATTGAAGCAGTAATACCTTATTATGAGAGGTTTATGAAAAGAATTCCTGATGTGAATGCTTTAGCAACTATTAATGAGGATGAATTATTAAAATTATGGGAAGGCCTTGGATATTACAATCGCGCTCGTAATTTAAAGAAAGCTGCTCAAATAATTATGAGTGAGTATCAAGGCGTTTTTCCAAATACTTATGAAGAAATTATGAGGCTACCAGGAATTGGTGAGTATACAGCTTCAGCGATTGCTTCTATTTGCTTTCATGAAGCTACTCCTACAATAGATGGGAATGTTTTAAGAGTTTATACTAGATTGAAAGAAGATAAGAGAAATATTGCCTTAAATCAAACAAAAAAAGAAATAAGAAAAGAAATTTCTCAAATTATTCCGTTAGAAGCAGGTGATTTTAATGAAGCTTTAATGGAACTGGGAGAAACTATTTGTCTTCCCAATGGCGAGCCTAAATGCAACATGTGTCCTTTAAGTCATATTTGCAAAGCTTATCAACATCAAAGTTGGTCTAAATTTCCCGTTAAAGCTGAAAAAAGAACTAAAAAAGAGCTATTTTATACTGTATTTTTATTTTATTATCAACATCAAGTGGCAATTAGAAAAAGAGATGACAAAGGGTTACTTAAAAATTTATGGGAATTTCCCAATGAACTTGGTAAAATGGGTGTAGCTGATGTTAAAAAATATTTAAAACAGCATCAAATTCATTTTTCGAATGTGAAGAAAGGAATTAACTATAAGCATGTTTTTACTCATCAGATATGGTATATGGAATCCTATTTTATTGAAGTATTAGAGACGTTTGATCCCTTTATTTGGGAAAATTTAGCTAAAATTAAAGAATCATATGCAATTCCAAGTGCTTTTTTGCCATTTTTACAAGAATTTAAGCATAAAATTAATTAAGGTGATTAAATTTGAAGTTAGCAATATTATTTGGAAGTTCCACTAACGAACATGAAGTCTCTATCGTGTCTGCTAGTTCTATAATTAAGAATTTAGATAAAACAAAATATAATGTTACACCAATCTATCTCAATAAAAACAATGAATTTTATATATGGAAAAAAGAAATATCTAAAATTGATATATTAGAAATAGGGGAGTATCCTACAAATTTAGAAAAAATCAGCCATCCTTTTTCTTTTTTGAAGCAATTTTCATGTGTATTTATAATGATTCATGGAAAAAATGGGGAGGATGGTATTTTAGCTAGTATTTTGTCTTTTTTAAATATTCCTTATATAGGAAATAATCCAGTAGCAAGTATGATTTGTATGGATAAAATTTATACAAAAGAAGTATTGGAAACTCATCACATTAAAACAGCTCCTTATCTTGCCTTAATGAAATATAATCAAACGTTTATTATTGGTAATGAAGAAGTATCCATGGCAGAAATAATACAAAAAGCAAATGATGTTTTAACCTTTCCGGTATTTGTAAAACCTGCTAACAGTGGGTCTTCAATAGGTGTTAAAAAGGTTTATAAAATCCAAGATTTAAATCAATCAATTATTGATGCTTTAAAAATTGATGAAAGAATATTAATTGAAGAAATGATTGTAGGAAAAGAAGTGGAATGCGCACTTTTGGAAACTGATCAAGAAATAAAGACTTCAGTTGTTGGCGAGATTAAGGCTAGTGATGATTTTTATAGCTTTTCAGCTAAATATCAAAATAAAGAAAGTAAAACGGTGATTCCTGCACAAATTAGTATTAATGATGCTTCAAAAATTAGAAAACTAGCTAAAAAAATTTTTCAAATATTAAACTTACATGGATATAGTCGAATAGACTTTTTTCTGACTGATAATCATGAAGTTATTTTAAATGAAATAAATACAATTCCTGGATTTACGGAAATTAGTATGTACCCTAAATTATGGGAAGCAAGTGGTCTTTCTTATTCTGAATTATTAGATCAATTAATTATTGAAAAAGCAAAAAAATAAGTGTCGAACTTTGTCGAACGCTTTTTCTTGCTTTTTGATAACTTGCATATTAAAATAAAAGCGTAGTTCTGAAACGAAACCTACACACTCCTACAAAAATTTTAATTAAAATTAGTTATTATTTAATATATTTCAGAACTACTTATTTTAACTATATATTGCATATGATATTACTGTTGCAACAATAGAAGCAATCATTGCAATTACCATACACCAGGCAAATATTTTTCTTGCTTTTTTACTCATATTAATCCTCCGTCTTTATTTATCTCTATATAATTTATCATATTTTTATCATTTTTTCAATATAATTTATTGGTGAAGATAATGAATCTTATTAGGACAAGCTTTAAATTTTCTAAAAAAGAAGGTAAAATCTTATTATTTTTAGCTATAATTGGAATTATTATGGGTTATTTATTTTATAAAAACATTGATTCTTCGCTTTTAAAGCAAGATCTAATTAACATCAAGGAAATTTTGTCTAATTCACCGATTAATTTTTTGCCTCAACACTTTATGACTTTATCTATACTTATTTTCTCTTCTTTTTTAATATTTGGCATCATTTTATTTCCAATTTATTTTATTTGGGAATTTGCTTGTATTAGTTATGCTGTTTTTATTTTTCAATCATTATTTGGTTTACCAGGTATTTTATTTGGGTTTATCTATCAAATCATGATTAAATTATTTTATCTCATATTTTTGTATTTTATATTTAAAAATGTGTTTATGTTAATAGTTAATAAGTTATTTTCTAAAAATACGAATCATGCTCAAAGTAAAAAGCAATATCAAACAATTTTATTTAGTATTTTAGCAGTATTTGTATATGATATTCTTCTTTATTTTTTAGGGAATCATCTCTTACTTAAATTTTGTTTTATTCTAGATTGATTTACTATTTGAAAGAGTCATGATATAATAAATAAAGTGATGTGATATGAAAAAAGTTATTGTTGGAATGAGTGGAGGAGTTGACTCAGCAGTGGCAGCTTATCTTTTAAAACAAGATGGGTATCAAGTGGAGGGTTTATTCATGCGTAATTGGGATGCTACTTTAAATAATGATTATTTAGGTAATCCGACATTAAATGAGTCTATTTGCCCTCAGGAGCAAGATTATAATGATGCTAAAGTTGCTTGTGATATTTTAGGAATCCCGCTTCATCGGGTTGATTTTATTAAGGAATATTGGGATTATGTATTTACTTATTTTTTAGAAGAATTAAAAAAGGGGAGAACTCCTAATCCAGATATGCTATGTAATAAATTTATTAAATTTGATTTGTTTAAAAAAGAAGCAGTAAAACTTGGGGCAGATTACATAGCAACTGGACATTATGCTAAAATAGTAGATAATAGATTATATAAAGCTAAAGACTTAAATAAAGATCAAACTTATTTTTTAGCAGATATTAGTAAAGAACAATTAAAAAATGTCTTATTTCCTCTTGGGGAATACACGAAACCAGAAGTAAGAATAATAGCGGAAAATATTGGGTTAAATGTAGCTAAAAAGAAAGATTCAACCGGGATATGTTTTATTGGAGAACGTCACTATCAAGAGTTTATTAAAAACTATTTAAAACCAAATCCAGGCGATATTGTTGATGTTGAAACTGGTAAAGTAATTGGTACGCATACTGGGCTTATGAATTATACCATTGGACAAAGAAGGAATGTTGGTTTAAGCGGTAATACTCTAAGACACTATGTGTGTGGTAAAAATGTCTTTGAAAACATTTTGTATGTAGCCTTTGGGGATAGCAATTACTTATATAGTGATGCTTGTACAATAGATAATATTAATCTTTTAGGTAAATTGCCTAAGAAATTAAAAGCAAAGTTTCGATACCGAGGGGAAGATATTCCGGTTGAAATTGAGAGTATCACCGATACAGAAATTAAGCTTTGTTATTCAAGCTTAGCTAAAAGTGTAACTCCGGGACAAGCTTGTGTATTTTATGATGGTGATGAATGTTTAGGCTGTGGATTTATTAAAGATGTCTATAAAAATGGGGAAAAGCTTTGGTATTTATCTTAATTTACTAAACAATCACTTGACAGATAAGTGTTAAGTAATTTATAATTAAAATGTAAAGTAAAAAGGAGAATCATTATGAATAGTTTAAATGAATTATTACAGGAATTAGGTATTTCTAAGGTTAGACTTGCTAAATATTTAAATGTTTCAAGACAAATGGTTTATAATTATTTAGAATTAGATGATTTAAATAAATGGCCTAAAGAGAAAAAAATATTACTACTTAAATTGCTTGATATTGAAGATGGTAGTGAAAATGGAATTAAAGGAATTAAAATTACAACTGATTATTTAATGGCTGTGGAAAATAGACTTAATCAAGGTGTAAAAAATGCAAGTGATATGGATAATTATTTTGATATGAAAGGGTTAGACAAGGAAAACCAAACTTTGCTTGCTGATATTAATTATCTTTTAAAAGAAAAGCTTTTAGACGAAAATAAGAAAGATGAAAATTATCATGTTGTAAGCTATTTATATCATATGTTGCAATCTATTGATAATGTGCCTGAAATCAAATATATTCTTGGCTATATGTCTAAAACAACAGGATTTATTAGCCCAGATGAATATGCTTTTAATGAAGATAAACAATTTATTTTTGAAGGTATTTTATATTCTGCTTTAACTTTATATAACAATGGGGGAGCAAGTAGGAGTAAATTAAAGGAAAGTCATAAACGTTTTGTTCAAGAAATAGAGCAAAAAAATGAAGAAAAATTAAGTAGAACTCAACAGCTTAATACTATAAAAATTCAAGCTTTAAGGGAGCTTGGATATGATCAAATGACTGAAGCAAATGCTACGGAAGTATTAGAAAAAATTGCTGAGATAGAAACGAGAAAGGTATAATGAAAAAATACGTAGTAGTTGGTATTGGTAGTCTTATTGTAATTATTCTTTTGCTGTTAGTTGTATTTATTGGAGATAAAACTCTTGATTTGGAAAGTGATACTGTTCAAAAACTTTATTCTTATCTCGGAGAAGTTAATGTATATCATTGTGGAGGACTAAATCAATATCGTGGAGAAGAAGTTACTTATGATACAATTTCTTCTGATAATAAACTTTGTATGGCTTACTATGAATTAGATACTTCTCTAATTTCAAAAGATTCGTCTTTGGTTACTGCAACTAATGATCAAGATATCCCAGTATGTGAAATAGGTGAGGGGATTAGACTTACGGTGGAAGAAGGAGAAGAAAAGTGCAATTATCAAAAGATTTCAAAAGATGATTTAGCACGTTCTTATCAGGCAATCTATGGGCATACTATTCCTAATTTGGAACAATTTTATATTAGTAGTGATAAAGCTTGTTATTTAGAAGGGGATACATATTATTGTGGTAATGCAGAAACTTTTGTTTATTCATTAACGCCGGAAGCGACTATTTATCGAGTAATGAGTAAAGCTTCAGAAAAAATGAATGGAGATATTGTTATTCAAGATTATTTTTTAAGAATATCTAATAACAAGTGTTACCAATCTAATGTTTCCAATGTTTCCAATGAAGAAATTATTGCATGTTCTAAAGCATTAGAAGATCAAGATGAGATTGATGTCACATTTGTACAAGAATATGGTGCATTATATGAGCATACTTTTAAAGCTAATGATAGCGGAAATTATTATTGGTATTCTAGTAATTTAAAATAAAACTTTTATTTATATAAGAGTTTTTTTCTTTATTATAACCTTATTTAATATTATAAATAAGGTTATAAGATTATTATCATTCTAATTTTAAAGAATTGTTTCTAAGCTTTAATAAAAATATAAATTAATGATGTTTAATGTTGTGTAAGTCAAATTGGGAATGATTTTAAACATTTAAAGATATTAGAGTATGCATTTTCTAAAAAATTTATTAATTTTTTTAATTATTTTAGTTCGCTAAATATATATTATGTTAACTAACTCTTGAAAAATAATTACTTATATATTATAATATGAATATTAGTGAGGTTATTTATGAAGAAAAGTGTTTGTGATGGGTTAATTATTGTTTTTGCAATATTTGGTGTTTATTTATTAATTAATTTTAATAATTATTATGATGAGTTTTTTGGATGCCTTATTTTGCTTGGTATTTTATTGTATATTAGGTATAGAATTAATCATAAAGAAAGAATAAAAGTTAATTTAGATTCCCCTTCCCTATCTTTTTCAAATACTAATAAGGAAAATGTTATATATAAATATAAGAAAATCATGAGTGATTCTGAATTTACTTTTTTAAACAAGTTTAAAGATTTAAATGATAAATATATTATTATTCCACAGGTTAATTTAGCATCAATTATCGAAAAATGTGGAGGTAAATATCATAGTGAATTATTCCGTAATATTGATTTTGGAATTTTTGATAAAGATTATAATTTACTATTATTAATAGAATTAAATGATAAGACGCATACTAGTATTAAAAGAAAAGATAGAGATTTAAAAGTTAAAAAGATTTTAGCGGATTCACAAATTCCTCTTCTTGTATTTTATACTTATTATCCTAATGAAAAGGGATATGTGCTTAATAGAATTACTAAAGCTTTAGAAAATATAGAAAATTTAAAAGCTAAAAGCAAAAATAATTAATTAATATTAAAATTATTCCTATTAATAAACCTAAATATAAGAATTTATTAAGATTATATTTTTTAGCTTTAGGTAGTATTACTTCTATTGCTAAAGTAAGCATAATGCCTCCAACGAATAGAAGAATAATACTAATTAGTTCATCAGTTATATATTTGCTTAAGAATATAAATGCTAATATAGCCCCAATTGGTTCTGCTATTCCTGATAAGAATGTTTTAAAAATAGCATTCTTTTTTGATTTTGTAGCATAATAAATGGGAACAGCAATAGAAATACCTTCTGGAATGTTATGAAAAGCTATAGCAAGACCTAGTTTAAGACCTAGTTCGATATCTTTATAAGAACTCATGAATGTTGCAATTCCCTCGGGAAAATTATGGAGAATTAGAGCTAACATATTTAGGATACCTAATTTATATAAATCGTTTGTTGCTTCGGTTTTATCCATTAATTTATGGAGATATTTTACTAATATGATACCAATTATAAAAGCAAGTAAAGATGCTAGTATCCCCTTTCCTATTCCATAGTTAGATAATAAGATATAGGTTGATTCTGGTATTAAATCAGTGATACTAATGCCTATCATAATTGCAAGGGAAAATGATAGTGATGCTGTAATAAATTTATTGATATTTTTCTCTTTAAATTTAAAAAATATAACTAAAGCACCTAACATGGTTGATAAGCCAGCAATGGTAGAAACTAGTAAAGCACCAATTATTTCCATAACATCACCATTAAATTATATGAATTCTTAAAGCTAAATAAACCATAATAATAGTGGGAGGTAAAGCATATGAAAAATAATAGAGAAAGTAAAAGCTCTAGAAATAATAAGAATTGTAGAAATTCTAGAAGTGAATCTAGAAATTCTAGAAGTGAAAAAAGCGAAAGAAGTTCTAAAGCGAATAAAGAAGCTCGCTAATTATAAAAGCCACGATTTAATGGTGGCTTTTTTCATGCATAAATGGATGTTTCTCATATTCTTTTTCTAGCTTTTCATCTGATAAGTGAGTATAAATTTGAGTAGTTGATATATCAGCATGTCCTAATAATTCTTGAACAATCCTTAAATCTGCTCCATGATGAAGCAAGTGCGTTGCAAAAGAATGTCTTAGAATATGAGGACTAATATTTTTCTTTATTCCTTTTTCTTGGCATAATTTTTTAATATATTTAAAGAAGGCTTGTCTTGTAATTTTAGTATGTCTGGAACTAATAAAAACATATTCACTTGTTTTTGATCCAAGTAGTTGTTCTCTTCCAAATTTTAAATATTCTTCTAAAGCATAAATAGCGGTTTTATTAATAGGAATTAAACGCTCTTTACTCCCCTTCCCCATTACTTTTACTAATTGATCTTCTAAAAATAAATTACTCATAGTCAAATTACATAATTCACTAATACGCATACCTGTTGCATATAATACTTCTAGCATTGCTTTATTGCGCAGATCATATATAGAACTTGTTCTTACATCTAGTAAAAGATTTACTTCTTCTATTGTTAAATAATCAGGTAATTTTTTTTCTAATTTAGGCATTTTTATTTCATCACAAGGATTTTTAGTAATTATATTTTTATCTATTAAAACTTGATAAAAATTATGAATACTTGTTAAATAACGGGCTTTAGTTTTACTAGATTTATTTTGGGTTCGTAAATATTCTTGTATTTCTTCTTTATTTAAACTCTTAATATTTTTACCCCAATAGTACTTAGCAAGCAGATATAAATCGGTTTTATAAGAATCTCTCGTGTTTTTGCTTGTATTATATTCTGCATTTAAATATTCATTTATATATTTATCTAGTTCTGGATTATATTTAAATATTTCTTCTAATTCTTCTTTTTTCATACTACCACCTAATTAATTATATCACAAATTTTTAGGGATTGACATACGTACAATTGTATTATATACTATTATTGGTTAAAAAATGGTATAATTAATTTATAGGTGGATGATTATGATTAAAGAATTAGATGAAGCTTATTATGAAGAACTATATTCTTTAGAACAAGAAATTTTTTCTTATCATCAAAAGATGCGTCCTGATGATTTTAAAGAAATTCATTTCTCTAAAGATATTTATTATAATTTAATTCAATATAATCATTATTTTATCTATGGATATTTTTCAGAAGAAAATCTTGTTGGGGCGATTTACGTTAATAGAAGGGATAATATTTATTATATAGTTGATATTGTAGTAAGTGCCTCTTATCAAAATAAGGGTATTGGTACTCTTCTGCTCGAGTTTATTTAACAAAAAGCTTTAAAAGATGATATAAATAAAATTGAGCTTGATGTATGGAGTTTTAATAAAAAAGCAATTCAGTTTGATGAAAAAAATGGCTTTACACCGAAGACAATTCGCTACGAAAAAGTAATGAAAAAAGAGGGATAAAAAATGGAATTATTAGCAAATAAACTGCGACCTAAATCATTAGATGAAGTAATTGGGCAAAAACATTTAATTGGCGAAGATAAAGTTTTAACAAATTTAGTTAAAAATGGCAAAATATTTTCGATGATATTTTATGGTAAACCGGGTATTGGGAAAACTAGTATTGCCAATGCTTTAATAAATGAACTACATATTCGCTCTAAATTTTTAAATGCTACAACAAATAATAAAGCTGATTTTGATATTGCAATTGAAGAAGCAAAAATGTATGGGGAAATGATCTTGGTTATAGATGAAATACATAGAATGAATAAAGATAAACAAGATATTTTGCTTCCTCATATTGAGTCTGGCCTAATTATTTTAATTGGTCTTACTACTTCTAATCCTTATCATAAAATTAATCCCGCGATTAGAAGCAGATGTCAAATTTTTGAATTAAAAGAACTTAGTATAGATGAGATTGTAGAGGGATTAAAACGGGCCAAAGAATATTTGCCAGAACTTGATATTGATGAAGATACCTTAAAATATATTGCTATGCTATCATCGGGAGATTTTAGGTCAGCGCTTAATACTTTAGAAGTTACTTATTATGCGACTAAAAATCATAATATTACAATTGAAGATGTAAAAAAAATTAATAGTAAACCAGTATTTTTTCATGATAAAGATGAAGATGGATATTATCAAGTTTTAAGTGCTTTTCAAAAATCCATTCGTGGTAGTGATGTGGATGCAGCTTTGCATTATTTAGCTAGACTTATTGTTGCCGGTGATTTAGATAGCATTTATAGACGTATGAGTGTCATTGCTTATGAAGATATTGGCCTTGCTAATCCAGCGATGGGTCCTAAAGTAATGGCCGCGATTCATGCCTCAGAATTAGTAGGACTTCCCGAAGCAAGAATTCCTTTGGGGCAGGTCGTTACAGAGCTTGCCTTATCCCCTAAAAGCAATAGCGCTTTACTAGGCATAGATGCAGCGATTAATGATATTAATAAAGGTCTTTCAGGTAGTATTCCTAAACATATTATTGAAGGTTCACCGGATTATGTTTATCCTCATAATTTTAAAAATGATTATATTTATCAAGAATATATGCCGGATCAATTAAAAGGTAAAAAATATTATCAAAAAAAGGATAATAAATATGAAGCTAATTTAAATAAATTATATGATGAAATGAGGAATGGAAAATGAAAATAAGTGTAATTGGAACAGGAATTTATGGAATTGCTTTAGGTCTTGATATAGCAAGTAATGGGCATCAAGTTATTATGTGGACAGAAAATGAGGAACTTGCAAAACATTTTTGCGAAAAACATGATTTAAAGCCTATTGCAGAAGCAATTATTCCAGACGCTATAAAAGTTACTACTGATTTAAAAGAAGCTTTAGAAAACGTTGATTTTATTGTTTTAGCAACATCTGCTAAATATGTAAGAACAACTTGTAATAACATGAAGAAGTATTTTAATACTTTAACACCTGTTTGTATTGCTTCCAAAGGAATTGAAAATGATACTTATTCTTTTTTATCTGATGTTGTTAGAAGTGAGTTAAAAGCCAAACATATTGCTGTTATTTCTGGACCTACTTTTGCCGTTGATTTAATTAATAATGAACCAGTTGGTTTATCAGTTGCAGTTACGAGTAATAAAGCTTATAAAAATACTTATTTAGCTTTTGCAAATGAGCGAGTTAAATTAAGAGAAAATAGAGATTTAGATGGTACACAACTTTGTGGTAGTATTAAAAATGTGATTGCTATTGCATCTGGTATGCTTGATGGCTTAGGTTTTAGTGAATCAACAAGAGCTTTCTTAATTACAGAATCAATGCATGATATTAAAGAATTACTTGAAAAGATGGAATGTAATCCTAAAACAATTATGTCTTTTGCCGGTATTGGTGATTTAATGCTTACAGCAAGTAGTCCTAAAAGTAGAAATTATCGTTATGGAAAGCTACTAGGAGAAAGAAAGAGCAAAGAAGAAATTGATGATTATTTAAAACATAATACGACTGAGGGCTATTATACCCTACTCTCTATTAAGGGATTAACTAAAAATAGAAAGATTAAAATGCCAATTATAAATATTATCTATGATATTGCTATTAATCATAAAGACCCAGACATATTAATAGAATTTTTAATTTCTAAAGCATAAGTATTACTTTTTATGTATTACACTTGCTTATGTGTAAAAAAAAGCAACATAGGTAAGATTAAGTTTGTATGGATTGTTTCTGCTTCTATTTTGTCTATTAAAAAGATTAAATGAATTAGCTATAATGTTTCTACTGATTATCTTTTAGGTAAAATAAATGAGCCTCAAGAATTATCTTGAGGTTTTATAATATCTAAAAATACATAGTTTGCTAAATAAATGCCTGCTACAGAGGGAGTGAAAACACATGAGGGAATAGTATTATTTATATTTTTTCTTTGCTCTTTACTAAAGACAACAGGTATTTTTAAATTTAGATTTTCTTTTCTAACTAAGTACCTTAATTTTTTTGCTAAAGCATCATTTTCTGTTTTATCTAAAGTTGTTATTTCTAAATATTTAGGATTTAATCTTTTTCCTGTACCAAGAGCACAAATAATTTTTATATTATTATTCTTAGCATATTTTATTAATTCTACTTTAATATTTATATCATCACAAGCATCTATTATGTAATCATATTTTTGATTGATATAAGTATTAAAGTTAGAAATAGTTAAAAAGACGGAAATACAATTTATTTTAGCTTTGGGATTAACAGAAATATATTTGTCTTTGGCTACTTCAGTTTTTAGTTTTCCTATATTTGCTCTATCAGTAATAATTTGCCTATTTAAGTTTGATTCATCTATAATATCGCCATCTACAATGGTAATATTTTGAAAACCACTTCTTATAAGAGCTTCTAAAGCATATCCCCCTACTCCTCCTATTCCAACTAATAATATTTTCGTATTATTTATTTTCTTTAAGTTTTTTTCTCCTATTAATGGTATTAGTCTTTCAAACATAAAATCACCTTCTAAACAAATAAAAACCCAGATGGAAAGTTTATCCGGTGATAAAAACCCGCTCTCGCGGAGGTGGTAAGAAACATACATGCTTCTGGATCCTGGCTAATCAATGACCAGTCTTCAACTCCACAATGTAATTATTCTCCCAATATATTCACATAGTCGGTTTTATGCTACAGACAAACTATATCCTCTAGGTATTTTTATTATAGCATATCATTTAAATATTATTCAAGTAGTTAGACACATTTTTAACACTTTTTCTAAATGATAATTCCAAATTAAGTATGACTTGTATTTTCTTCCCAACAACGGGATACATTACAATTCGTTGAATATGGCATTGGATCAGGCATTTCTAACTTGCATATCATTGGTATTTTAAATGCACTACCAAAAGCAACACAATTTCCTGGTTGTAATACTTTCATCTTTTCAATAACATCGGCACTAATATTTGGAAGCATTTCTTCTATATATTTGATGTCTTTAGGGTGTGTCATTTTAAATATTAAAAAATTAGAACACTGAGCGATAACGGTATCACTTATTTCTACTGGTCTTTGAGAGATAATATCAAGAATGACTCCATATTTACGACCTTCTTTAGCGATTCGATCAAAGATATTATATCCAAGTAAGAAAGTATCTGTATCTTGTTGAATATATCTATGGGCTTCTTCCAAAAATAGATGGAAGGGAATACTTGCTCTTTTATTTAAATTTTTGGCATAATCAAATAGTAATTTAGAAATAATTTTAACAATTACTTTGGCATAAGCATCATCAATATCTTCTAAATTGATATTAATAATTTGCGCTCTAGCATTATCTTTATGACATAATTCAGTAACAAAATCTTCAACACTTGTATATTTAGAACCATCAAAATAATTATTTACTTTACTACCTATAATTGTATTTAATCTAACTTGTAAAATCATTGCTTCATTATACATCATTTGATTTCCTTGGAATCCTTCGCTAATTAAGGTAAATTCTAAGGCGTTAGCTAGATCTTTTAAAGTATAAAATGCATTTTCTGGGATTGGCATTTCTGTAATTGATTCATCAATATGTTTTAAAATATACTCAGTGATTAAAACAGATTCACCAAAATTTCCATTAGAATCAATTTCAAAACATTCACTAAAATTTCTCGTGTACCCAAGTCCAGGTATGACTGAATCAAAATTAAATTCTTTCGTGTGACATACTTCAATTACTTTAAATATTTCATTCTTTTTATAACTTGTCGTAGCATTGCTAAATAAAATAGCAATTAGTGCTTTTGCAATTAAATGATTTTTATATTTTGTTATTTCTTCACTATTACTTGAAAATATCTTGGCATATTTAATGCTACGTTCTAAAATTGGCAATTGAGAATGAGAATTAGCTTGAAGTAATAAAGCAATATCGTCTAAAGTAAGTAAATTTACAGGTATTTTAAGCAAATAATCTGATGTATCAACTGGATTAGTAGTAATAAATTTATAATTATAACTCGAATTAATTTGATTTAAAGATCCAAATGCATTTTTATACTCTCCATAAGCATCAAAAAAAATCATATTAGCATTGTAGGTTACAGTTTTAGGATTACTAAATATGTTTTGAATAATTCTGGATACTCCACATGATTTACCGGAACCTGAATTTCCAAATATTGCTAAGTGATTGGAAAATAAATCGTTAATATTTGGACAAATTTGAAAGCCTTTATAAGTTGCACTGGTTCCTAATACAAAACTTTGATTACTAAGTGTACCAACTAATTCTAGTAATTCTTCGCTATTAATAATTCGTAGAGTACTAGATAATAAAGGTTTTCTAATTACACCATTAATATATCGATGATTTACATATTCTCCTAAAAAACGTATTTTTATTTCTTCTTGATTTAATTCAATTACTTCACCTAATATTCTTTGATCTTTATCTTCAAATATTACATGTATATTCATTAAATCAGCATTAATCGCTGTTTTATTTAAATTTTCTACATGAGCAATATTATCACTAATATATAAAATTTTGCCAAATATCATATCATCAACCTACCTACTATAATAAATTATAGCATGTTTAACTTTAAAAAAAAAGGTATTTTAACCTTTTATTTTATTTTTTGAAGAATTTTATTTGAATTTCCGTTTACAGTTTAAAACCTGAAATAAGTCTAGTATAATATAAATTGT
>CALVHI010000013.1 GCA_944327365.1 uncultured Bacilli bacterium | reverse complement strand
AGTAGCTCCAGTAGGTCCGGTAGGTCCTGTAGCCCCAGTAGCCCCAGTAGGTCCGGTAGGTCCAGTAGCCCCAGTAGGCCCGGTACATTTAAAACAACATTTTACAATTTCACAGCAACAATTAGTATCAGGATTTGTATAAATTGTTTCGGTATTATTTTCGTTCATCATTTTCTCCTTCCAATACTAGAATATGAAAATACAATTATTTTGCATAAACTAATGCCTCCATTATATGATAAAAAATAAAATATGTTCTTTTTTAGTGATTATTTGTCATAATTTTTAATAGGGGATGGATATGCGATTAAGTGATTTGCAAACAAAAATGGTTGTCAATATTAAGGACGGAAGACATTTAGGGACAATTATTGATGCTGAAGTTAATGAAACTGGTCAAATTCTTTATTTTTCAGTAATGTCAAAACGTTTTTTTAAGCGATTGTTTAAAGGAGAAGCTGAAATAACAATTACAATACGTCAAATTGTTAAAATTGGTACTGATGTTATCTTGGTAGATTTATGATTTTGTGGTATACTTTAAGAGGTGATGCACTTGAATAAAAAAACATATATTATAGCAGTTTTAATTTTGATTTTAGATCAATTTAGTAAGA
The DNA here is from genome assembly GCA_944327365.1 of uncultured Bacilli bacterium. Classification (GTDB taxonomy): domain Bacteria; phylum Bacillota_I; class Bacilli_A; order RF39; family UBA660; genus Caccenecus. Next base: position 25,144 of record CALVHI010000013.1, on the reverse strand, counting down.
GTTTAGTAGAAATATTTGTGAACCTAAATGAAAGTATTCAAGTAATCCATAATTTTTTCTATATTACTGTCATTCATAATACAGGAGGAGCTTGGAGTATTTTTAGTAATTATAGCTATCTTTTTATAATCGCTAGTTTAGTAGCAATAGTGCTTTTAATTAAATTTATGTTTGGTTTTAAAAATAATTTGCGCAATAACATTGCTTTTGCTTCTCTTTTTGGAGGAATATTTTCTAATTTAGCTGATCGGCTTTTTTTAGGTTATGTAAGAGATTTTTTGGATTTTAAAATATTTGGTTATAATTATCCTATATTTAATATTGCTGATATTGCTATTGTAATTGGTGCGATACTGCTTATTATTGCAGTAATAAAAGGAGAAGATAAACGTGAAGAAAGTAGTAAGTGATACACAAAATATTCGTATAGATAAGTATTTAGCAAGCATTTTAGATGAATCAAGAGAATATATTGGGAAATTAATTGATGATCATCTTATTTTAGTAAATGATAAAGTAATAAAAGCTAGTTTTAAGGTTAATTTAGATGATGAAATTATCATTCATGATGAATTAAGAAAAAGTGATGAAGATATTTTGCCAGTTAAAATGGATTTGGATATTGTTTACGAAGATGAATATTTAATGATCATTAATAAACCTAGTGGCTTAGTTGTTCATCCTGGGAATGGAAATTATAATAACACTTTAGTAAATGGGCTTATATATTATACAAAAAAATTAAGTGATATTGGTGGAGAAGTGCGCCCTGGCATTGTTCATCGTATTGATAAAGACACAAGTGGGCTTATTTTGGTTGCTAAAACAAATAAGGTTCATGAACTTTTAGCGTCAGATTTTAAAAACAAAAGAATAAAAAGAGAATATATTGCTTTACTTAATGGAGTATTTAAAGAGGGAAGTGCCACTATTGATGCACCTATTGGAAGAGATAAGCATAATCGAGAAAAAATGGCTGTAGTAGAAAATGGAAAACGAGCTGTAACTCATATGAAAGTGCTCAAAAGATATCAAGATTACACACTAGTGAGATGTATTCTAGAAACTGGTCGTACCCATCAAATTCGTGTTCATATGGCTTATATTGGTTATCCAATTCATAATGATCCTGTTTATGCAAATAAAGAAGCAACTAGTTTTGGACAATTTTTACATTCTTATAAAATGAATTTTATTCATCCAATTACAAAAAAAGAAATGGAATTTACATGTCCACTTCCAAAATACTTTCAAGACTTTTTAGATGGGCTAGATTAAATAAATCATTGTACTAACTATAATGCTTGTTAAAAGAAAATAAATAAATGGTAATATTTTTACTTTATGAAATATTTCTTTTATTTTAATATTTAAGAAAAAGGCACTTAGAAAGAGAAAAATACTAATTATTAAACTATAAAAAGGATCTTTAAAATATAAATAGTATAGAGGTAAAATAATTAGTAAAAGAAAGTTTAATATGATGGTAAATAAACGATCATAATTTAAATTTTCTGCTATAATAAAATAATAAACTACCATAAATATAAGGAGAACAAATGTTAATGAAAATAATAAACTCATCTCTTCACCTCTTTACTAAATATATGTTTTGTTATAAAATAAAAGTACTGGTGAGGTGAAATTATGCATTTTAATATATTAAATAAGAATGATGAAATTATAATGTCTTTAGTTCATTATTTTATTACAGAAGAAAATTATATTCCTATTGTTGTAAAAGGGACAAAAGATGAAATTTGGTTAGAAAATTTGGATGGCCCATATCGTATTATTCGTATTAATTCTAATTATATTCATAATGATGAACAATATCGATTTGATTTATTTAAAACGCAAAAAGTTGTTGAACAAATTAAGAAGAAGACTTTATCATTAAGTATGAATACTTTAAATATTTTTTTAAATCTTGGAGATAATGTTCATTTAAATAAAGAAGAAAATAAAAATATATCTTCAATTAAATTTAGTAATATTGATGAAATATTAAAAGATAAAAATATTGTTAAAATATTTCCAAGTATGAAAGATAAATTAATTAAAGATAAAGAGGGAATTGATTTAATTGTTAATGTAACTAGTGATATTAATGCTAAAACGGCAGAAGATAATAAAATATTTACAAAAATATTTGAGCCAAAAAAGATGATTGTAACACCAATTATTGTTGCTGTATGTATTTTAGTGTTTATTTCAATGTATATATGGGGTAGAGGCAGTGAAGATAGTATTACATTGCTTATGTTTGGAGCTAATTTTAGGCCTTTGGTACAGAGTGGCGAAATATGGCGTCTTGCTACATCAATGTTCTTACATATTGGGTTAGTTCATTTAGTTGTCAATATGTATTCTCTTTTAATTATTGGCAAACAATTAGAAGGTTTCCTCGGGAAATGGAAGTTCTTGCTCATTTATTTGGGAAGTGGCATAGTAGGATCATTATTATCTGTTGTTGTTCACTCTAGCATATCGGCAGGAGCAAGTGGCGCTATCTTTGGCCTTTTAGGTTCACTTTTATACTTTGGCTATCATTATCGTTTATATTTAGGGACTGTCTTAAAAACACAAGTTATACCAATTATTATTTTAAACTTATTAATTGGTTTTGTAGTTCCAGGAATTGACAATTTTTGCCACATTGGAGGCTTAGTAGGAGGATATCTTCTTACTATGATTGTAGGTGTTCCTGGAAAAATAAAGAGAAGTGATCAAATTAACGGAACAATCGTTTTTCTTCTTCTTCTTGCCTTTTTAAGTTATATGTTATTTGGGTATTTGAGGTAGTTATGGAAAGACTGCAAAAAGTAATCGCTGAGGCAGGAATAACATCAAGAAGAAAAGCTGAAGAATTAATCATAAATGGTAAAGTTCGTGTAAATGGTAAAGTTATAGTTGAACTTGGAACAAAAGTTGATGGTAATGATATTATAGAAGTAAATGAGAAAATGATAAATCTTAATAGAGCTAAAGAATATTATCTTTTAAATAAACCCAGAGGAGTTATTTCTAGTGTAAAAGACGAGTTAGGAAGAAAGACGGTAGTAGATTACATCAATACAGATAAGCGAATTTATCCAGTAGGAAGATTAGATTATGATACAACCGGATTAATTATTCTTACTAATGATGGTGATCTTGCTAATATTTTGATGCATCCATCTAATAAAGTTTCTAAAACTTATATAGCCAAAATAGAAGGCTTATTAAATAAAGATGATATTGATCGGCTTAAAAATGGGATTTTTATAGATGAAAGAAAAGTCAAGGTAGAAAATTTTAAGATTCTTGATAAAAATATTGAAAAAAATACATCTTTAATAGAACTAACAATTATAGAAGGAAGAAATCATATTGTGAAGAAATTATTTGCAAGTATTAAACATCCAGTAATTCGTCTATCTAGAATTAAGATTGCTTGCTTAGAAGTAGGAAATTTAAAAAGTGGAGAATATAGAAAATTGACTATCAAAGAAGTTAAAAAATTATATAGTCTTAAAGTGTAAAGATTAATATTCTTTACATTTTTTCTTGTAATTTTATTTATTTTGTGTTATATTATAATTGTATTAGTACATATAATACAGTTGAGGAGAGATGTTATGATTGAAATCAAAAATTTATCTAAAGCGTTTAATGATAAAGATTATGTTTTAGAAAATTTGAACTGTAAAATTAATGATAACGCTATTTATGGTTTAGTTGGTGCTAATGGGGCTGGTAAATCTACATTACTTCGTCTTATTAATAGCATTTATACTCCCGATCATGGGGTTATCTTAATTGATCATGAAAATGCTTATGATAATGAAGCGATAAAACAAGAAATGGTCTTTGTACCAGATGATTTATTTTTTTATCCAGGGTATTCTTTAATGGACATGGCCATGTATTATGAGTCATTATATCATAAGTTTGATATGAATTATGTAATAGAAATATCTACCAAATTAAAGTTAAATCCTAATGCGAAAATAAGTAGTTTTTCTAAAGGGATGAAAAGACAATGTGCGTTAATTTGTGCTTTAGCTTGTAATACAAAATATTTATTTTTTGATGAAACTTTTGATGGTTTAGACCCAGTAGTTCGTAAATTCTTTAAAAAATTATTAGCGGATGCTATGTCAAAGAATGGCGCGACAATTATTATGACTTCACATAATTTAAGAGAGCTAGAAGATATATGTGATAATTTAGGTTTATTATATAAAGGAAATATATTATTTGAGAGTGATATTGACACATTAAAGACAAATATGTTTAAAGTTCAAATATCACTAAAAGAAGATTTTGATAGAAAAACATTTAAAAAATTAAAAATACTATCTTATAAAAAGATTGGTAGTGTAGCCACTTTAATTATTAATGAAGAGGGAAAAGATAGTAGAAAGTATTTAGAAAGTTTAAATCCCATGATTTTAGATTATTTACCACTTACTTTAGAAGAAGTATTTATTTATCAAATGGAGGCGTTAGGTTATGAATTTGAAAACATTCTTTAGTTTTAATTTTTTAAAAGAAAATATAAGAAAATCTAAGGGAATTTTAGCCTTTTTACTTGGAATAATTCCAGTAATTAATATTATTTATTTAATTGTTTTATTAAATATTAATCAAAGTACATTATTTACCTTTAATTCTTTAAGTTTCTTTACTTATGTTGGTATTTTATTTATTCCTTTAGGGTTATCTTTAAGCTTGTTTTCCTTTTTGTTTAGAAAATCAAGTGTTGATTTTATATTATCTAAGCCTTTAAATAGAAGAAGCCTTTTTATTACAAACACTATCGGGGGAATTTTCCTAATTTTACTTTTTTGCTTATTAAATGCTCTTATCTTTGGCTTATTTGGTCTATTATTTGCAGATTTAATTATTCCTTTTAAACTTATTTTAGATTATTTTATCTTTTGGTTTATTTCTTATTTATTTATGTTTATTGTTTTAAATTTAGCGATGATTTTGGCAGGAAATATGCTTACTAGTTTTGTTTTATGTGCATGTATAGTTTTGTTTGTTCCTTTTTATCATCTAGTACATTATTTAAATGAAGAAAATGTTCAATATTATATTTCATGTAATGATGAATATTGTGATGATTTTAATTATTATTGTTATAAAGATCAATCTTGTGAAAAGCATTTGAAAAAAAATGAATATCAAATTTATCCAGCTTTTCTTATGAATTATCATTTTACTGCTCCACTTGCTATTGCTAATTCATCTACCTCTTTTTATGATACGATTAGTATAATTAAAATGATTGTTTTAAGTATTATCTATATTATAATTGGGTATATTGCTTTTCAAAAGAGAAAAATGGAAAATAATATAACAAGTTTTAAAAAGCCCCTTATTCATCATTTAGTTAAAGGAATAACTCTTGTTCCAATATGTTTCATTACTTATATTATTATTAAAGAAACTGATTTTATCGGTTGGTTAATTGCTATTTTAACGATTATAATTTATTCTATAGTTTATGATTTAATTACTAGAAAAGAAATGTATAAACCAGTTAAATCAACCGCAATAAGTATTCTTTTGTTTTTAGTGTTTACGGGAGGTTATGCTTTAAATTTTGATGTTTTAACAAACAAAGAAAAAGTAATTAGTCACTTTGATAAAATTATAGTAGATGATATGGTGATTCAAAACGATTCTTTAAAAAAGCAAATAACGTCTTCATTAATACAACGAAATAGAGAAGAAGACAGTTTCTACTATGATATAATTTTTATTGAAGATAATAAAGAGTATAAGCTTGGAGTAAATGTTTCAGCTAGTACAAAAGAATTATTAGAACAAGAATACTTAAAATGGCAAGAAGAAAAAATTAAAAGTTTCCCTATTCAAGAAATTAATAATATTGAGTATCAAAATATTTATATTCCTGTAACTAATAAAATCAAAGATATTATTCTAGAAAATATTTATCAATTAAATGAATTTAACTTAAATGATTTATCACAAAAAGATATTTTAGATTTATATTCTTACCAAGATCATACCTATGAAAAAATAAGTATACCAATAAAAATAAGTGATGAATTATATAAAGAAGTTCTTACTTATCAAAATAAAGAATTTATCGATTATTTAGAACAAACTTCTAAAAATCCTTATTTTACTTTAAATATTTATGAATCAAGTTATTTTATTGAAGAAGATAGTTATATATTTGATTATGTTATTAACAGCAATAAATTAGATTTCATCAATTATTTAAAATATGATAATCAAATTGATATAGATAAAGAAGGTATTTCCATTGCTATTTATGATAAAAATGTATATAAAGTAACAATTAGTGATGCATCTAAATTTAAAGAAGAGTTTTTGCAATATAAAAAGAAGATAGAAGATGAAGAAGAATATCAAAGATTGCTAGAGGAATATCAAAGTCAAGGTGTTGAGTATGATTATCAATATTGATTATACAACAGGGAAGCCCATTTATTTACAAATTGTAAGAGAAATAGAGAAGCAGATTACACTGGGAGTTTTAGTTCCTAATCATCAAATTCCTAGTGTACGTTCTTTAGCTTATGATTTAGGAATTAATCCAAATACGGTGAAAAAAGCATATGATATTTTAGAGGAAAATGGTTTGATCATCTCTAAATCAACTAAAGGCTTCTTTATTTGCGATAATATAGAAAAAGCGAAAGAGTTAAAGATTAAAGAATTACTTAATAAAATAGAAGAATTAATGAAAGAATTAAAAAGTTATGGCTTAACAAGAGAAGAAGTAATAAAAAGAATAAAAGAAAATAGCGAAATGTTTGAATCTCATCAGTTAAAGGAAAATCATCAATAGGGATGCTTGAATTTGTTAAAGAAGCCTGTTAAATATTAATTTTTTTCATCAAAACTAATAAAATACTGATTTAAGAGTTGACTAAAATTAGATTTTTGATATAATTGTTTTAGAAGGTGAAAGGATGAAAAAATTAAATAAAAAAGGATTTACTTTAGTAGAATTATTAAGTGTTATTGTAATATTATCAGTTATTGTTTTGATTGCCACGAATGCTGTTGTTCCTATGGCTGATAGTGCCAGAAAACAAGTGCTAGCGCTTGAAGCAAATACCCTTGTTACAGCTGCTCAAACATTATATGTTCAAAATAGTTCTTATGATTCTGAATGCTTTTCTTATGAAGAGCTGATTAGTGCTGGGTTAATTGAAAAAGAAGATGATAGTTATACCGGAAGTATTTCAATAGATAGAAACGAAAATGGGGGATATTCCTATAAAATATGGCTTTCTAATGGCCAATATATAATTAATGGTCTTGCCCCAGATATAACTAGTGATGAAGTTGAAGCATCAGCAGATACGGCATCTACAACGTGTAGTAAATAAATCTAGGTTATGCTAGATTTTTTTCTCGAATATTTTAGATAGGTGGTAAAAATGATTATAGGTTGTCATGTGTCTTTTAAAAAAGATTGTTTGCTTGGAAGTGTAAAGGAAGCCCTTGATTATGGCGCAAATACCTTTATGTTTTATACTGGTGCACCTCAAAACACTCTTCGCAATCCAATTGATCCTTTATCTACTTTAAAAGCAAAAAAGATCATGCAAGAAAATGGCATTGATATTAATAAAGTTATTTGCCATGCTCCTTATATTATTAATTTAGCAAATAATTTGGATGAAAAGAAATATGCTTTTAGTATTCATTTTTTATCTGAAGAAATAAAAAGATGTGAAGAAATGGGTATATCATATATTGTATTACATCCTGGATCAAGCGTTGGCATTCCAAGAGAAATAGCTTTAAATAATGTTGTTTATGCATTAAATAAAGTTTTAGAGAATAACTCTTCAGTAACCATTCTTTTAGAAACAATGGCAGGTAAAGGGACTGAATTAGGTTGTAATTTAGATGAAATCAAATATTTAATTGATAATGTAGTAAAAAAGGATAATATTGGTGTTTGTCTTGATACTTGTCATTTAAATGATGCTGGATATGATATGACTGATTTTGATACGTTTTTGCAACAGTTTGATACAATGATTGGTATATCTTATATTAAATGCATACATGTTAATGATAGTAAAAATCCAGTTAATTCTCATAAAGATCGTCATGCTAATATTGGGTACGGTTTTATTGGATTTTCTTCTTTGCTAAAAATAATTATGAATGAAAAGTTAAGAGAAGTTCCTAAAATTTTAGAAACTCCTTATATTGGAGACAGCAATACGGATAAGTCCAGAATATATCCCCCTTATAAATTTGAAATTGCTATGATTAAAAAAGAAGAATTTAATTCTAATATGATGGAAGATATTAGAGAGTATTATAAAAAAACTTCTTAAAAAGAAGTTAAATATAGGAAGAATAACGAGCACTGTATTCTAAAAATAATTTTTTTATTTTGCTAAAGTTTTCTTCGCTAAAATGATCTTGAAAACGATCTAAGTTTAATAGTTTAGGATTTTTTATGATCTGTTCCCAATTCTTGCTTAAAAATTCATAGACAAAATTAAGTTCTTCAGCGCTTAAATGAATATTTTTACTAATAGCAAAATTATTAACGTCTTGTATAGTCATTCTTCCCATATAGGCTTTAATTAAATTATACATCATATCACCTAATATATTGTATGAAAAAAAGTATTTTTTAAATACTAATAATGGTGAAGTTTATGCCTAAAAAACTAGTCTTAATCATAACATTACTTACTTTAATATTTGCTGTTTTTATCATTCGGGTTTATCATTTAGCTTATAAAGAGAAAGAATATTATTTAAAAGAGGCTAAAAATATAAATGAAGTGTATGTGAAAGGTTCTTCGGCGCCTCGAGGAAGAATTCTTGATATTAATGGTAATATTTTAGTAGACAATATTGGAGTAAACGCGATTTTTTATCATAGACAACCAGGGCTTACATTACGAGAAGAATTAAGTATAGCAGAGTCTTTAGCTAAATTAACCAATTTTGAATATGAATATAATGAATCTAAATTAAAAGAATTTTATATGCTAAAATATAGTGATGAAGTAGACTTGTTAATAACAAGGGAAGAATACAAATTATATAATGAAAGAAAACTGACAAGTTCTGATTTAAAGCAAAGAAAACTAGAAAGAATTACTGATGAAATGCTAAACAACATGTCTGATTTAGAAAAATATAGTTCCTATTTTTATTTTTTAATGAATGATGGCTATATTTATGATAATAAATGTTTATTAAGCGATGTAAGTGATAAAGATTATGCAAGTATACTAGAAGCAAACTTGCCAGGAGTGTTTGGTGAAATAAAATGGAAGAGGGTATATTTATATGATGATACTCTAAAAACTGTTTTTGGTTCTATTAGTAATTCACTGCCAAAAGAAAAAGAGTATCTTTTGAGTGAAGGCTACAGTTTAACTGATAAAGTAGGAACTAGTGGTTTAGAAGAATATTATGAAGAGTATTTAAAAGGAGAAAAAGCGATTTATAAAGTAGGAAGCAATAATACTTTAGAATTAGTGAGTGAAGCTAAAAGAGGAAATGATTTAGTTTTAAATATTGATATTAATATTCAGTTAGAATTAGAAAGTATTATGAAAGAAGAAATGTTAAAAGCTAAAAAAACAGCGAATACAGAATTTTATAAAGAAAGTTTTGCTTTGGTAAGTGAGCCTTTAACAGGAAATATTAAAGCTATCGCTGGAATTCGATTAATAACGAATGGCAAAGAGTATTCTTTTCAAGATGTCAGTATCAATGTGATAAAAAATGCTTATACCGTAGGAAGCGCGGTAAAAGGGGCATCAATGAGTGTCGGATATAAAGAGAAAGTTATTGATATTGGTACTAAAATTACGGATAGTTGTGTAAAACTTGCTAATATGCCGGCTAAATGTTCTTATAGAAGACTAGGTACGTTAAATGATATTGAAGCTCTAGCTTTAAGTTCTAATTATTATCAATTTATTATTGCATTAGGTATTATGGGTTATGATTACACATATAATATGAAGGCAGTTGCTACAGAAGAACATTTTAATACTTATAGGAGTACTTTTGCTGAATTTGGTTTAGGGGCTAAAACGGAAATTGATTTACCTAATGAAAGCACTGGTCTAAGGGGAAGTACGATAGCCCCAGATTTACTCATGAATTTAGCAATTGGTCAATATGATTTATATACCCCCGTAGAACTGCTCCAATACATAAATACCATTGCTACATCTGGTTCTAGATTAAAATTAAATATCATGAATAGTATTAAAAATAATGAAGAGGTAATTTTAACAAATGAAGTTAAGGAACTAAATAAAGTTAATTTAGAAGAAAAGTATTTCAAGCGTATACAAGAGGGCTTTAATAGTGTCATGCGAAGTGGTACGGGATATTGGTATATAAATCAAAATATTAATGCAGCGGGAAAAACAGGTACTAGTGAATCATATATTGATAGTGATCATGATGGCACATTAGAATCATTTGTTTTAAGTAATACTTTCTTAATGTATGCCCCTTTTTTAAATCCTAAGTATTCGATTATTGTAATAAGTCCTAATACGAGTAATTTAGATAGCCATAGTACTTATCGCTCACCCGTAAATCGCCTAATTGCTAGAAGAATTAACGATTTTCTCTTTTCAAGTGACTGATTTAATGTTATAATACTTCTAGCTTTGATTAAAAGGAGGTGTCCTCATGGCAAAAAATGAAAATAGAAATTATGTAACTTTAAGATGTACAGTATGTGGTGAAGAACTAAGATGTACAAGTAAGAACAAGAAGAATACTCCTGAACGTCTAGAAATTAAGAAGTATTGTCCAAAATGTCGTCAACATCAAGTAGTAAAAGAAAAGAAGTAAAAATAAGAAAAGTGGATTGAGTTATGAGTAAGAAAAAATATAGTTTAAAAAAACCAACAGTAAGAAATTATCCGACCATTATAGCAGTTTATGGTAGAAGCAAAAATGAAAATGTAAATTCCAATTTAACAACTAAGCCAATGACAAGACAAAAGAAAAAAAGATTTGGTATATTTAAAAAAAGTGAGGAGTGAAAAAATGAACATCAACATCAATGATATTAAAAATGGTATGACTATTATCATGGATAACAATTTATATCAAATTGTTGAATTCCAGCATGTAAAACCAGGGAAAGGATCAGCATTTGTTCGTATGAAACTTCGTAATTTAAGAACTGGTTCTATTACAGAAGATACATATAATACCAATATTAAAATAGAAAAAGCACATATAGATAGAATGCCAATGCAATATCTATATTCTGCTGGTGATAATTATGTATTTATGAATAATAATACTTATGAACAAGTAGAAATTTCTACCAAAGTACTTGGTGATCAAGTAAAATTTATTAAAGAAGGTATGGAAATTACTGTTGATTATTATGATGGGGAAATATTAGGAATTACTTTACCTGAAAAAGTAGAATATGAAGTAATTGAAACAGAACCAGCTGTAAGAGGCAATACGACTAATAATGCGCAAAAAGATGCCAAAATTGAAACTGGTTATATTGTAAAAGTGCCATTGTTTATTGGCCAAGGAGAAAAAATAATTGTATCTACCAAAGATGGTAAATACTCATCTAGAGCTTAAATTATAAAATTTAAGTTTTTTAAATGATATAAATCGATAAAAACATATAAAGAAGAGTAGCAAACTCTTTTTTTTAATGTCCACTTTTGATATAATATTTATAGTGGGGTGATATTATGTTTGTACCATTAAAAATTAAAACAGAATATAGCTTACTGAAAAGTACAATCAAAATAGATTCTTTAATTCTATTTTTAAAAAAACATAATATCACCAGTTGTGCGATATGTGATGAAAACTTATATGGGGTAATGGAATTTTTTACCAAAATGACGGCAAGTGATCTAAAGCCTATCATTGGCCTAGATTTAAATATAGATAATTATGAAATCATATTATATCCTAAAGATAATGAAGGTTATAAAAATTTACTGAAAATTCATACTTTAAAAGAAACAAGAGAATTGACTTTGGAAACTATAAAAGAATATTTAGCAAATATAAAAATAGTTTTACCACATAATTCTTATGAGTTATTAAATATTTTTCCAGATGCTTATTTAAGTTACGGAAATGATACCGAAAAAATTGAAGCATTATTAAAAACTGAAAAAGCTCTTTATATAAAAGAAGCGAGATGTTTATTAAAAGAAGATACTGTTTATTTAAAATATTTAGAAGCGATAGATAAGGGTTGTTTAGCTAGGGAAATAACAAATAATTATGAGAATTATCACTTAAATTTATTTGTAAAAAAGGAAGACGAAGAAACAACTGAAGAATTTATTCAAGATATAAACTTAGATATAAATCAAAAAGGCTATTATATTCCTATTTATAATAAAGAAATTAATTCTTATGAGTATTTAAGCTCTTTAGCTAAAAAAGGGTTAAGTAAAAGATTAAATGGAAACATACCAAAAGACTATCAAGAAAGATTAAACTATGAACTTTCGGTTATAAAGAAAATGGGGTTTGTTGATTATTTTTTAATTGTTTATGACTATGTTTTATATGCCAAAAAAAATAATATTCTTGTTGGCCCCGGAAGAGGGAGTGCGGCTGGTTCCTTAGTCAGTTTTAGTGTTGGTATTACAGATGTGGACCCTATAAAATATAATTTGCTTTTTGAGAGATTTTTAAATCCTGAACGTATTACAATGCCGGATATTGATATAGATTTTGAATATACCAAACGGGGCGAAGTAATTGACTATGTAAGAAAAAGATATGGGGAAAAAATGGTTGCTCCTATCATGACTTTTGGGACACTAGCATCAAAACAAGCCTTACGAGATACGGGGCGCATTCTTGAAATACCCCCCGAATTAATGGATAAGTTTGCTAGTATTATTGATGCTAAAACTTCTTTAAAAGAAAATTTAGAAAAGATAGAGGTAAAAGAATTTTTACATCAAAATGCATCTTTAAAAGAAGTATATAAAATTGCTTTAAAAATAGAAGGGTTCAAACGACATATATCAACGCATGCTGCCGGTGTAGTCATATCAAGTGTTCCCCTAGATGAAATAATCCCACTAAACTATAATTCTGGAAACTTTATGACCGGTGTTACCATGGAATATTTAGAACCTTTGGGATTACTTAAAATGGACTTTCTAGCTCTAAGAAATCTTACCATTATTGCCAATGTTTTAGAATTAATTAAAACAAATACTGATAAAGAGTTAGATTTAAATAAGATTAACTTAAATGACCCAGAAATATTTAAGCTCTTTTGTAATGCAGATACAGAGGGAATATTCCAATATGAAAGTAGTGGTATGAAAAACTTAATGAAAAAACTAAAACCATCTAGTTTTTCAGATTTAGTTGCGAGTGTCGCCTTATTTAGACCGGGACCAATGAATAATATTGATATGTTTGTGAGAAGAAAACATAAAATAGAATCAGTGACCTATTTACATCCTGATTTAGAGCCAATTTTAAAAGAAACTTATGGTGTAATTGTCTATCAAGAACAAGTTATGCAAATACTTGTTAAAATAGGGGGATATTCTTATGCAGAAGCAGACAATATTAGACGAGCGATGTCTAAAAAAAAGGAGAGTGTTATTTTACAGGATAAAGAGCATTTTTTAAATAACGCTATAAGTAGAGGATATCAAAAAGAGCTTGCCATAGAAATTTATGATTTAATTTTAAAATTTGCTAATTATGGCTTTAATAAAGCTCACTCAGTATGCTATGCCCTAATTGGTTATTGGATGGCTTATTTAAAAGTAAAATTCCCCATTTACTTTATTACCAATCTTTTAAATATGAGCTTAGGTAGTGAAATTAAAACCAAAGAGTATATTGATGAAGCAAGAAAAGTGGGAATTAAAATCTTAAAACCAGATGTTAATATGGCCATGCAAACATATAAGGTAGTAAAAAGTTCTTTAATGCTCCCTTTAGGTAGTATTAAAAATTTAGGTGTAACGGCATCTATTTCTATACTAGAAGAAAGAAAAAATAAAGAATTTAAAGATTATTTAGATTTTATCTCCAGAGTTTATGGCAAGAGTAATAATAAAAAGACCATTACTTCTTTAATTGAAGCGGGTGCCTTAGATCATTTTGGCTTAACCAAACAAACGATGATAGAAAACTTGGATGCGGCGATTAATTATGCTAGCCTAATCAGTGATTTAGATGCCGAGTTCGTCATGAAGCCCATGATAAGCGAATATCCAGAATATGATGAAGAAACTTTAAGAAACATGGAATTAAATTCTTATGGCTTTTATGTGACCAATCATCCAGTTAGCAAATACAATGATAAAAGTATTATGAAACTAGAACATATTGCCCCCTATTTTAATAAAAGAATTAAAAGTGTTGTTTTAATAGAAAAAATTAAAACAATTGAAACTAAAAAGGGTGATAAAATGGCTTTTATTACGGGAAGTGATGAGACGGGAATTGGGGAATTTGTTTTATTTCCAAATGGTTATTCTTTGATTAAAAATATAAAAAAAGGTGATATAATAGTAGTACAAGGTTTAGTAACCAAAAGATTTGATAGCTATCAAATAAACATTAATGGATTACAGAAAGTAGTAGGTGATAATCATGCATGATATCCATTCATTTTTCCAAAGTATCAATTTTGTGCCTGAAACAAGCAATTTTGATGAAATAGAGATTGAAAAAGTAGTTTTAAACAAAAAAGAAGAGGTTTTTAACATTTATCTTCATAATAAAAAAGTTTTACCTATTAAAGAAATAGATGCTTTATTAGAAGCTTCGAAAAATAAAATAAATGGCGAATATAAATGTAATATTATGATAAATTATGATGAAGTAACGGAGGAAGAATGCCTAGATTATATTAAAACAATTGTAAAGCGATTAGTAGATAAAAAGCCATCATTAATTAGTCTAGTCGAACGTACTCCTCTTATCGATGATGATATTATCATTTTTGAAGTAATGAGTCCGGCTGAAGAGGAAAATATCAAAAAAGAAGAAAATAATATTTTAAAAATATTAAATGAATATGGATTAAAAGATTTCTTTATTACAACGAAATTAAATGAAGAATTAAGAGAAAATGTATCTAAAGAGCTAGAAGAAGTGCAAGCTCCAATCGAATATAAGGAAATTGTAAGAGAATTTACTCCAGGAAGTATTATTTTGGGGAAAGCGATTACCAAAGAACCAGTAAGTATAGTTTCTATCAATAATGTAGGTAGAAATATTACTATTGAGGGTTATATAGAATCACTATCTGTTTTAGAAAGAGAAAATATTAATATTATTACCATAAATGTGAATGATAATTCTAAAAGTATGCTTACTAAAGCATTCTTTAAAGATAAGGATGAATATTTAAAAATAAAAGAAGTTTTAAAAGAAGATGATTGGTTTCGTTTAAATGGTAATATAGATTTTGATTCTTATTCCAAATGTTTAGCAATGAGCATTAGAAATATTGAGCGTATTGAAAACCGAGAAATTATTATTCCTCAAAATGAAAATCCTAATATTATTCTTGGTGAACACAAAGAAGGAAGTGTAACACCTCTCGAAAATATTTTAGGGGCTATAGAGAATGTTATTGTCGAAGCTTATGTTTTTGGCGACGAATTATTAGAAAAAGATACGATTAATATTATGACTTTAAAAATAAGCGATAACACAAACAGTATTTTAGCGAAAGTATTTAAGAAGAATAAAAAAGAGTTTGCTCTTATCAAAAATGGCCTTAAAAGCGCTATGAAAAAGGGCAAATGGTTTCGCTTCTCTGGAAATGTAGAATTTGACAATTATTCTCATGAAATGGTGTTACAATTATGGAATATTGAAATTATTGATTCTAAAGAAGAAGAGATTACTGATAATGCTCCTGTAAAAAGAGTAGAATTGCATGCTCATACGATGATGAGTACGATGGATGGCGTAATTGAAGCAAAATCACTGGTTTCTCATGCCCTAAAACTAGGATGTAAAGCTATCGCTGTAACGGATCACAATGCAGTTCAAGCTTATCCTGATTTATTTCATGCGGTTAATGATGTAAATAAAGGAAAAACTGGTGATGAAAGATTTAAAGTATTATATGGTGCTGAATTAAATGTTGTCAATGATGATATTGATTTTATTTTTAATCTTCATGATTATAGTTTACTTCATCAAGAATATGTCGTTTTTGATACCGAAACAACTGGTTTTTATGTTGGCTCTGACCAAATGATTGAAATTGGGGCTGTAAAAATTAAAGATGGGGAAATCTTAGACCGTTTTGATGAATTTATTGATCCGGGAAGACCATTACCTCAAAAGATTATTGACCTAACATGTATTACTGATGATATGCTAGCGGGTCATGATTCCGAGGAAGTTGTTACCAAGAGATTTTTAGAGTGGACGGGGGATCTTCCTATGGTTGCTCATAATGCCAAATTTGATATTGGTTTTATTCGAGCAGCATGTTCAAAATATAATCTTGGTGAATTTAATAATACGGTCTTAGATACAATGAGTATGGCTCGTATGTTACATCCAGAATGGCCAAATCATAAACTAACGACTTTAGTTAAAAGATACAAAATCGAATGGGATGAAGACGCTCATCATAGAGCTGATTATGATGCTGAAGGAACAGCTCATGCTTTCCATAAAATGTGTGAAGAACTAGATTCTAGAAACATTGAAACAACAACCAAATTATTTAATTCTGTTGATGCGAATGAATTAATTAAATTTTCATTTCCATTCCATTTATGTTGTTTAGTTAAAAATAAGGTTGGCCTAAAAAATCTATTTAAAATCATTAGTTATGCGAATACCACTTATTTATTTAAAAATAGTGAACCAAAACTTCCAAGAGGGGAATTAAAAAAACTTCGTGAAGGTCTTTTAATTGGAAGTGGTTGTATTAATGGAGAAATATTTGAAGAAGCGAAAACCAAAGATGATGAAGAACTAGCTAATTTAATAGGGTTTTATGATTACATTGAAGTTCAACCTATTAGTGCTTTTAAACATTTATTGCAAATGGAATCAAGCGGTTTTAAAACGATGAATGATTTAGAAGAACATTTGCGTAAGATTATTAGGGTAGCTCGTGATGCTGGAAAATTAGTGGTAGCAACCAGTGATGCTCATTATTTAACTAAAAAAGATAAAATTTATCGCGATATTATTATTGCCCAAAAATCAAACGGTAAATTACATCCTTTAAATAAAAGAGGAATAGAACAACCAGATATGCATATTCGTACAACGGAAGAAATGTTAGAAGAATTTGCCTTTTTAGGTAGTGACTTAGCATATGAAATTGTAGTCGAAAATACCAATAAAATAGCAGATATGATTGAAGAAGTAGAAGTTATTATTCAAACAGGTGGTGTTCCATTTTCACCAAGAATTGAAAATTCAGTGGAAACGGTAACAAAGATGGTTTATAAAAAAGCAACTGATTGGTATGGCGATCCGCTTCCTCTAAACATCGAAGAACGCATATCAAAAGAACTTTATGGTGATAATGTCTTAGAAAGTATTAAAACAAGACTAGAAAGGGTGGAACACTTAAGTGGCGATGAACTGACAACAAAAGCTTTTCGTATTCTTCATGAAACTATTTTAAAAGGCTTTGAGGAAGTAAAAAAGGTTGTAAAAGATGAGTTAATATTAAAACTAGAAAAAGAACATACAACCAAAATAGCTGAATTGGAAGAAAAAATAAAAAATGCAGAAAGCGAAGAAAAAGAAACTTTAGAAGCTGAAATAAAAGCTGAAAAAGAAACCGATTCTCTAGCGGATATTGACAATAAAGTAAAGAAAGCACTTGGTGGTATTATTGGTGGAGGATTTGACGTTATCTATTTAATTGCTCAAAAACTAGTTAAGAAAAGTAATGATGATGGCTTTCTAGTAGGTTCTCGTGGTTCGGTTGGCTCTAGTTTTGTTGCAACAATGATGGGAATAACTGAGGTAAATGCTTTATCTCCCCATTATCGTTGTAAAAATTGTAAATATTCCAGTTTTGAAGATGATGATGGAACATCTTATGGTAGTATTTATAAAAGTGGTTTTGATCTTCCCGATAAAGCTTGTCCAAAATGTGGAACATTAATGACCAAAGATGGTCAAGATATGCCATTTGCTACTTTCCTTGGATTTAATGCCGATAAAGTTCCCGATATCGACCTTAATTTCTCTGATTTAAACCAAGCGTCCGCTCATGATTATACCAAAGTATTATTTGGTGTTGATAATGTGTACCGAGCAGGTACCATTGGTACTGTTGCTGAAAAAACAGCTTTTGGTTTTGTAAGAGGGTATGCCGAACAAAAAGGAATTATCTTAAATAATGCGGAAATAGAACGACTTGCTAAAGGCTGTACTGGTGTTAAAAGAACAACCGGTCAGCATCCAGGAGGAATCGTTGTCATACCAGGATATATGGATGTTTTTGATTTTACCCCATTCCAATATCCAGCTGAAGACATCGATGCTGCATGGCGAACAACGCACTTTGATTATCATGCTATTGATGAAGATGTTTTAAAACTAGATATTTTAGGACACACAGACCCAACTCAACTGAGAATGATACAAGACTTAACGGGTATTGATGTAACGACAGTACCAATGGATGATAAAGAAACAATGGGCATTTTCTTGTCTCCCGAACCTCTTGGTGTAACCAAAGAACAAATTATGAACGAAACCGGAACGCTTGGTGTACCAGAATTTGGAACCCCATTTACGATTGGTATGCTTGTTGATACCAAGCCAAAAACATTTGCCGAACTAATCAAAATATCCGGACTTTCTCATGGTACGGATGTATGGCTTGGCAATGCCCAAGAATTAATTAAGAATAATATTGTTCCCTTTAGTGAAGTTATTGGTTGTCGTGATGATATCATGGTGTACTTGATGTATAATGGTATGGCTCCAATTAAAGCTTTTAAAATTATGGAATTTGTACGTAAAGGAAAAGCAAGCAAAGATCCCGAAGGATGGGCTAAGTTTAAAGCTGAAATGAAGGATGCCGGTATCGCTGATTGGTATATTAATTCTTGTGAAAAAATTAAATACATGTTTCCTAAAGCCCATGCAGCTGCCTATGTTATGAGTGCATTTCGAATTGCTTATTTCAAAGTTCATATGCCAGGCATCTATTATGCTACTTATTTCTCAACTAGATTTGATGACTTTGAACTTGAAACCATGGTGAAAGGGTATGATGCGATAAAAGCGAGAATGAATGAAATAATGAATAAAGGATATAATGCTACAAATAAAGAATCCAGTGTTCTAGAAACATTGAAGCTTAGTTTAGAGGCTACAGCTAGAGGCTTTAAATTTGGAAATATTGATGTTGAAAAAAGTGATGGTAAAAATTTTATTCTTGCTGATGATGGCGTAACGTTAATCTGCCCATTTAGAACTTTAGATGGACTAGGAGATAGTGTTGCAGCCAAAATCATTGAAGAACGAAATATTAAGCCATTCTATAGTATTGAAGACTTTAGTATTAGAGGCCATGTTAATGGAACAACGGTAGATAAATTAAAAAGTTTAGGAGTATTTGGCAATTTACCAGAAACAAGTCAGTTAAGTTTATTTGATTTTTAAAAAGACAGTTTTAGTTTGTTTGAACTGTCTTTTCGTTTACAATACTATAATGATGAAATGAAATAAAAATTAATTTATGATTATAGTTTGACAATTTTTTTAAATCTTCTAGTATATAATCATATTGGTGAAGCATATGATTATATATATAGACATATTAATAATAGTAAACTATTTATTTGATTTACTAATTCTTTTAACAGTAAATATTGCTTTAAAAAGATATACAAAAATTTATAAATTATTACTAGCATCACTTTTTGGTGAATTAACACTTCTAAGTTTATTTATTCCGATATCTAGTTTATTATTAACACTATTAAAAGTAATAATGGGTATTATAATGGTATTAATTGCTTTTGGTTATAAAAACATTAAATATACTTTATATAATATTCTTTATTTATATATGACTAGTATTATTTTAGGAGGATTTATCTATTATTTAAATATAGAATTTGCTGTTAACTATGTTATCGTCTTAGTTTTATCTCCACTTATATTAATTATATTTATTTTAAGTATAAAAGCTTTAAAAGAAATTAAAAATTATTATTATAAAGTAGATATTTATTTTAATGATAAGCGCTATACTTTAACAGGATTTCTAGATACTGGAAATAAATTAATTGATCCTATAACAAATAAACCAATTATATTAATAGATAAAAAAAAGCTAAAGAGTGATATTCATATTAGAAGCCCTATGTTAGTTCCTTATTATGCTTTAAATCATCATGGATTATTAGAGTGTATTAAACCAACATATATTATAATTAATAATAAAAAACTTACTAATTATTTGGTTGGATTAAGTGATGAGCATTTTAAATTAAATGGTATAGATTGTTTGTTAAATTATAAAATATTGGAGGATTTATGATTAATAAGATATTAATATGGTTAAAACAAAAGTATAGTGAGTGTTTTTTTGTTGGATCATCAGATAAGCTTCCCCCTCCGTTAGATGAAAATGAAGAAAGAAATTGTATTATAAAAGCTTTAAAAGGGGATAGTGATGCTAAAAATAAATTAATAGAACATAATTTAAGATTGGTTGTTTTTCTAGCGAAAAAGTATGAAAATACTGGTTATGATGTAGAAGATTTAGTTAGTATTGGTTCTATAGGTTTAATTAAGGGAATTAATACTTATAAGTTAGATAAAAACATAAAGCTTGCAACTTATGCATCTCGTTGTATTTCTAATGAAATATTGATGTTTTTGAGAAAAAATAAGAAGAGGAGAGGAGAGATTAGTTTTGAAGATGCATTAAATTATGATGCTGAAGGAAATGAGCTACATTTAGAAGATATATTAGGAACTGATATAGATTATGTTCCTAATGAATATGAAAAAACATTAAATAAAGAATTATTAAATCGTGAAATAAACTTATTAGATGAAAGAGAAAAAGAAATAATGACTTTAAGATATGGATTAAATAATACTGAAGAATATACGCAAAAAGAAGTTGCAGAAAAATTAGGAATATCGCAAAGTTATATATCTAGAATTGAAAAAAAAGTGATAAAAAAATTAAAGCAAACTATGAAATTATAGCTTGCTTTTTTATTCTAAACCAGTATTGATATCTGGATCAGTTGTTTGGGTTTCTTCTTCCTCTTCTAGTTCTTCTGGATTTTCTGGATCAACCATATCCTCAATAGTACTATCTATATTTGTATCTACAGTAATTGTTAAACCTTCACTCATATTATCTTTAAAAATACTATAAGCTGATTTAACAACAAAGGTATAACTAGTACCAGGACTTGCGGTATATGTATAATTGTTATTGGTTGTATAACCAAGACTAATTTCATTACCACTATCATCTATTAAATATACTTGATAACCAATTGTACCAATATTTGAATTATTATAAGTAACTCTGTCATTATAATATTCTTCCGCATACTCACTATAGTAATTACTAAAATATCCATTGAAATATTCTTCTAAATAATCCGGATCAATCGCATCAGGGGTGTCTATAGCATCCCAAGTAATACGTATAGTTGAACCGTCATAAGTGCCAGTTCCATTTATTGGATCCTCAAGGGTATCAAAACGACTTGATACTTCCGTTGGTTCATATCCAGCTTTGAATAGTTCAGTTGATTTTAAATTGCTTGGTGTATGTTCACTAGCAAGTTGTAATGGGTAAGTTCCTAGCTCTATTGTTGCTTCTACTACACCATTTGGCTTTTCAAATCTAGAATTTGTTTCATAAATTCTTCTAGCTACTGCCGCCATAATTTGCCGTCTAGGATTATAACCCGTACCACTTGTTAGATAACCTTCTCTATGATTATTATATCCAAACCATAAAGCAATGGAGTAATCAGGAGAGTAAGTAATGTTCCAGTGATCTGGAGTTGCACTTCTTGGAATATCATAATAATCAGCTGATTTATTATCAATGGTTGATGTTCCACCTTTAGCAGCTATGTCTGTACCACTAATACTAAAGTTACCACCAACACCACTTCTTCCAGCGTCAACTAAAATATCCGTTATCATATAGGCAGTCTCTTCACTCATTACTCGCTCTTGTACCACGGCATGATTATATTCTTCCTCAGTTTCAATGTAAACAACTTTAGTAAAGGTATATGGCTCAATATAAATACCTCCTCGACCAAATGCTGCATAAGTAGCAGACATACTAAGAGGATTAGAACCTCCAGCTCCCCCTAAACCAGCAGCTTCAAATAAGTCTTCACCATAATCAAAACCTAAACTATGAGCAAATTCTCCAATTTGATCCATTCCGACTTCATCTGCTACTTGTTGCAACGCTTGAATTGCCGGAACATTTCGGGAGTTAACTAATGCTCTACGCATGGTTATTTCGCCCCAATATTGTCGATCGGAGTTAACTACTGAACCACCATTTCCAGAATAGCTCCATCGTTCATCTAAAAATAATTGACCAGTTGAACCATTTAAGTATTCAATATATGGTCCATAATCAAAGATGATTTTAGCCGTACTACCTACTTGTCTGGAAATACCATTATACTTTGATCCCACAGCATGGTTAAGACCTTGCGGAGCATAATTTCTTCCTCCAGATAAAGCTAAAACTGAGCCATCTTCTGTACTGGTTACTGCCATACCAAACTGAATTTTATCATTAGCAAAAGTATATAATTCTCCGGTTTCAAGTAAATGTAAGGTTTCTTGAATTTCAGGATCTAACGTTGTATAAATTTCCATTGGAACTTGATAAGGATTATCCCCAGTTTCTTCTTGTACTTTTAATAAAGTATAATCAATAAATGCTTGATACATACTTGTATCTTCACTTTCATTATGATCGACAAGCAAACTTTGAACCGGTATGTCTTCCGCAAAATCTTTTTCTTCTTCCGTAATATATCCGTGTCTTACCATTAAACTAAGAACAGTAGAGCGTCTATTTGTACATCCCTCTGGATTAGTATAAGGGTTATATAAAGAAGGATTATTAAACATGCCAACAAGCAAACTTGCCTCAGCAAGTGTTAAATCAGAAACCGATTTACCAAAATAATATTGACTACCTTGTTCAACACCATTAATAGAAGCATAGTTAGTTGTCCCACCACTAAGCCACTGACTATTTAAATAAAACTCAATAATTTCTTCTTTAGTATAACTAGCTTCAAGTTTAAATACTGCCATATAAATATCAGTAAACTTACGTATAATTCCTTTAATACCACTCGTTAAAGACCCATCGGTATAAGTGTTTTTAATTACTTGCATGGACAATGTTGATGCTCCACCTGCATCTTGACCAGCAAGTTGTCCTAAACTAGCCCTGATAAATCTTGCCGCATCAAATCCATTATGTTGGAAAAATCTTGAATCTTCCGTTGCAATTAAAGCATCAACCAGTACTTGAGGTAAATCACTATAAGTTACAAGTTCAACATTTTTATTACCGATTCTTGTAATTTCCTCGCCATTTACATCATAAATAACAGTAGGTTCTTTTGTATATAACTCTTTTGCAACAAAATCTGGTGAAGTAATAATAATATATAAAGCAAAAGCAAGAATACTTGATGCAATAATAATACCTAAACCAATTAATATTATTAAAATAGTATTTTTTTTACTAATTTTTTTCTTTTTTACTTTTTTCTCTTTTTTTGGCCTACTTTTTTTTATCTTTTTTTCATTATTTTCTTTATTCTTTATTTTTTTCAACATAACCAACTCCTTTATAAGCTTGATCAATTCCTTTTAAATAATCAATTCCAATATTATAATTATAATTTATGAGATAACCTAATTTTTTAATAACATCATAGGGAATGCTTTTTCTTGTATTATTTTTTTCAAAAGCCAATAAATCTTCACCTTTAAACAAATAATATAGCCCATTCATACTTATGATTAAGAAAGCAATCCCTCCATGTTTAATAACTCTTTCTATATGTTTAATTTGGTGAGGATGAATATTGCTTAGAGGAAAACTAGTTTTTGATTTACACTCTTTCGCATCAAATTCAATATATTTCCCTCTATAAATCCCATTATAATCAAGGGTAGACGGTTCTTTAAAGTAAGCTTTATGAATGACCGCTCCATTTTTATAATCAACATCAACAATCCCAATGGGAGTTGGCTTTTTATAAATAATAGCCAAACCATTCTCTATATAATATAGACAAGCTTCATTAATAAGATACTCTAATTCCATGCCTCGATTCTTATAATTAATTTCTTTTTTATATTCCTTTTTAATGTTGTTAGGATACTTCATGTGCTTCACCTTATATAATTATACTATAAAAGTGTTAAAATATCTACGTTTTAACATTGATTTACAATTTAGATTGACATTCTTAGATTTGACAAATTAGATAAATAGATTGACAAAAGATATCAAAAAATATTATAATAATTATGTGCTAAGGATGTGATAAAGTGTATAGTGATAAAATTTATTTAACTCCTCAAGAAATCCTCGATAAAGAATTTAAAATTGATGCTAGGGGATATAGACCTCAGGAAGTAGATAAATATTTAGATATGATCATTCGTGATTATACAGAATTTGGAAATATTATTAAAAGGAATGAGCGGGAGATTAAGGATTTAACGGAAGATAATGCTAAACTTAAAGCTGAAATTCGTTCTTTAAGAGAAGAGTTAGTGGCAAGTGAGTCCGCAAATAATCATGCTAATCCTAACAATGTTGATCTATTAAGAAGAATAAGTCAATTAGAAAAAGTAGTCTTTGGAAAATATGAATAATCATTTTTGGACAAATGCTGCATAGATATATGTAGAGGAAAGTCCATGCTCACACAGACCTGAGATGGCTGTAGTGTTCGTGCTTAGGGAAAAAATAACCTAGGGTAGGTAATCTAACGGCCAGAGAAATTTCTAAAAGGAAACTCATGAAAAAGTATCTGATAAAGTGCCATAGTAACGTACAAACTGGAAACGGTGGAAATGGAACGCGGTAAACCCCACGAGTGAGAAATCCAAA
>CALVHI010000012.1 GCA_944327365.1 uncultured Bacilli bacterium | reverse complement strand
ATTTTATAACAAGTAGATTTATAATAAAAGCTATTCGACAAAACTTGTCAAAACTTCCTGTGTGTTATTTTTCTACTTATATTTCTAGTATAAAGTATAGTTGAGTATTTATCAACATAGTTAGATATAATGTTACTATTTTCGTATTATTATTTACATATATTTTACATAAATAAAAAATACTAAGAAATTAAATTTATTTCATTAGTATCTAAATGTATTGATGAATTTTCATTATAATATTTCTTTGTTATAGGATTAGTAAGCTTTTCTTTTAAGTATCCTTTATCATATAAATCTTTTAAAGTAACAACATTACTACACTTATCTTCTAAGTAACATTTTTTTGCATAATAATGAAATTCTTCTTTTACCACTAGCAATAATTTATCATTATGATTTTCATGAATTTTATAAATTGTAGGAACTAATGTAATACCCATTATAATTGCTATAGTTAATATTATTGTTCTTTTATAATTCATCATGTTCTCCATAATAATTTTTTATAAATTCATCTCTAAATTCAAGAATACAATCATTTCTAATAGCTTCTCTAATTTCTTCCATTAGATGCGTTAAATAGCGTATATTATGAATGGATAAAAGTCTTGCTCCAAAAACTTCATTACTAACAATTAAATGACGAATATAAGCTTTCGTATAATGTTTACATGCATAACAATCACATTCATCACTAATAGGGGTAAAATCTTCTTTATATTTCGCATTTTTAAGATTAATTTTACCATATTTAGTTAAAGCATGCCCATGTCTTGCTAATCTTGTTGGTGAAACACAATCAAAGATATCTATTCCTCTAATCGTATTTTCAATTAGATCAATTGGATCTCCAACCCCCATTAAATAACGTATCTTATCATCGGGTAAGTATTTAGTTGCATATTCCACCATTTGATACATTGTCTTCTTGTCTTCACCAACACTAGTACCACCAACAGAATATCCATCAAAATCCATTTTTACTAACTCTAAAGCACAATATTTCCTTAAATCTTCAAAATTACCCCCTTGTACAATACCAAATAGCATTTGATTTGGATTATGATGTACACCTTTTCCTCTTTTTGCCCATCTTAATGTTCTTTCGGTACTTTCTTTACAATATTCATATGTAGCAGGATACCCAATACATTCATCAAAACTCATGGCAATATCACTATCAAGTTTATTTTGAATCTCAATAGATTTTTCAGGAGTAAGTAAAAGTTTATCCCCATTTAATTGATTCTTGAAATGAACTCCTTCTTCAGTTATATCTTTTGGTTTAGCTAAAGAAAATACTTGAAATCCCCCACTATCTGTTAATATGGGCCCGTCCCAATTCATAAACTTGTGTAATCCTTTAGCATGAGCAATCACATCTTCTCCAGGTCTTATCCATAAATGATAAGTATTTGCTAAAATAATACCAGTATGAGCATCTTTTAATTCTTCTGGTGATAATGTTTTTACTGTTGCTTGTGTTCCAACAGGCATAAACATTGGGGTTTCATATTTAACACCATTATACATAAAGGATCCTAATCTTGCATTAGTATGTTTTTCTTTCTTTTCTAATTGATAAACAAACTTCACTTCAATCACCAAAATAATTGTACCAAATTGCTAAAGCAAAGTCCATTATCAATAGATCAATTTATAATAATTTTAAACATAAGGATTAACTTATGCTAATTTCCTGAATCTCACAATTCGTTTTTGCTGTATATTAATCCATCATAGATCTCGTCTTATTTTAAGATTTATCTTATAAAGATTAAAAATGCAAAAAAGAATGAATTATCATTCTCTACTTGCACATTTAATTCCAACATTTTCAATAAATTCATCAGAATCAATTTCATCAATTAACTCTTTAGTAAATTCACCATCTTCATAAGTATATGTATAATATGCTTCTAAAATATCTTCATGAGGAGCTTTACATACACTAACACCTTTATAATTAATATCTTCTACTACTCTTGTTGCATAAATTGTAACTACATTATCTTTATATGTTATAAAATCAGTATAGTCTTTAATTAACATATCATCTTCATCCATTTCATTTTCTTCTAAAATAATATTCCCTTCTAAATCTATAGCATAAAGAGTAGTTGTTCTTCCGGCTGTACCATCTGTAAAAGTAAACATAATTAAATCATCCATAACATGAAAGTTTAAAAATATTTTATAATCAAGACTACCATTTTCTTCAATATTAAGTCCATCTTCTTTATAAAAAGAATGACCATTAATAGAAGCTTCCATACTTCCAGGATAACCATTTTCTTTAAAATTCAAAAACTTAAATTCTAATACAGCTTCTTCATCCCCAACATTCATTACTTTTTTACAATAAATCGCATTTGCTTCATCACAGCCATCTACTACTAAAGCTCCTTCATTTACTCTAACACGAATTCCTTCACTTCGCAAATGAGAATCACTCAATTGATAAAAACTAGCAAAACAAATTAAAACAAGCAAAACAATAACAATAACTACTATCCCTATTATCTTTTTCTTATTCATAAATTTTACCTCCTATTAGAATTATAAAAAAAGAAATGATTTTTTGCAAGCATAAATTGTCATTCGCGGGGATGAGTATGTTTATAAACTTCTTTTAAAGCTTCCGCACTAACATGAGTATATATTTGAGTAGTACTTAATGATTCATGCCCTAACATTTGACCAACGCTTCTAATATCTGCTCCTTCATTTAATAAATCTGTTGCAAAAGTATGTCTCAATGTATGGGGAGTCACTTTACTTTTAATGTGCTTACTTAAAGCATATTCATGTACAATTTTTTCAACACTCCTACTACTTAATTTCCCTGTTTTACTCACAATTAAATAATCACTCTTAATATCTTTTAATATTCTTAGTCTTACTTTTTCAATATAATATTTTAATATATGTTCGGGCATAGCTTTATAAAAAACAATTCTCTCTTTACTTCCTTTTCCCATTACTTTAACTTTCTTTTCATTAAAATGCATATCTTCAAGCTTAATTTGACATAATTCACTTACTCTAAGTCCCGTTGTGTACAAAAATAGAATAATAAAATAATTTCTTACTTTTAAATCATCATCCGTATTTTCTTCTAAAAAAAATTTTTCTTCTTCACTGGCATTTAGAAAACTAGGAAGTTTTTTCGATACTTTGGGATTTTTTAGATGAGCAAAAGGATTGATATTTATTTTTTTAATCTCAACTAAATAGTGATAAAAGCTACGAACAGCACTTAAATATAAAGAAGATGTTTTCGCTTCATAATTTTCCTTAACTAAATAAGCTTTATAACTTGTAGCAATGTCTTTAGTAACGCTTAAGAAAGAAAGGTGGTGGATAGTAAGAAAATCTTGATATCTTTTTAAAGCTTCATCATAAGTTTTTATTGTTTTAAGAGAATAATTAAGTTCTAATTCTAAATACTCTTTAAAAGATTGGATATAACTATTCATACAAATACAAATAAAGCTTTCTTAAAACCGGATAGGAAAGATGTTCAATCAAACTTAAAAATTCGTTAAGATCGTGACTATTTTTAATTTTCTTTAAAACTTCATCATCGATTTTATGGTTTAAAAAATTAACTACTTTATTTAAAAATATTTTATCACCATATTTTTCTTGCAATAAAGCCCACATATCATACTGATTATCTTTTGTTAAAGCGGCAATTTTTCGGGTATACTTATTTTCATAATAAATCACAACTAAAGACATATCCTCTCTTACATCCAACAAATTAGCTTTCCTTATAGCATCAATAATTTCTTTTTTAGTAAATTTTTGTGTAAAAGCATCTAGCTCTTCTAAATGGAAAGTAGTAAATCCATTAGATATTCTTAAATCTAATAAATTAATTGGAAAATAATTTTTAGGTCTGGATTCTATTGCTAAATAATATTTATTTTCCATGTTCTTCACTCCTCATCTATTAAAAGTATATCACAAAATTACTATACTTGTAAAAAAAATTTATTATTTTAAGTTTTAAATGGAATTTAAGTAAATGCAACTTTTTTAAAAATAATCATGAAAAAAACTTGACTTTAAATACTAAGAATGATATAGTGTTAATGCGTATAAATTTGGACCTCTAGCTCAGTTGGTTAGAGCATCCGGCTCATAACCGGGCGGTCGTAGGTTCGAGTCCTACGAGGTCCACCAGACTTGCACGTGTGGCGGAATTGGTAGACGCACTAGACTTAGGATCTAGCGGTTCATTCCATGGGGGTTCGAGTCCCTTCACGTGCACCATTTAGTGATTGAAAAGCTTTTTTTAAGGCTTTTTTTGTCTTCATAAATCTTTTCATCTCATGTCTTGCATAATACTTTTATTTAAGTTATAATACAAAGAATTAGAGGTGCTTCATGGAAAAATATCAGGAAATAGAGCGAAGTATTATTAAGAAATATCGCAAAGAGATCTGGTGCAAATTTACAAAAGCCATAAGAGATTATCAATTAATTCAAGATCATGATAAAATTATGGTATGTATTAGTGGCGGTAAAGATTCCTTTTTAATGGCGAAATGCTTTCAAGAAATTAAAAGACACGGGAAAGTGCATTTTGATGCTTATTTCATCGTAATGAATCCTGGTTATACCGACAAACATTTAGAAGAAATTAAAAACAATGCTCAATTTTTAAATATTCCAATAGAAATATTTACGAGTGATATTTTTGCTTCAGTTGAAGTCATGCATCATAAGAGTCCATGCTATATGTGTGCAAGAATGCGAAGAGGTCACTTATACAATAAAGCAAAAGAATTAGGATGTAACAAAATAGCTTTAGGTCATCACTTTGATGATGTAATTGAAACTAATTTATTATCAATGTTTTATAGTGCCGAAATTAAAACGATGATGCCTAAATTATACAGTGAACATTTTAAAGGATTAGAACTTATTAGACCAATGTATTTAGTGAAAGAACATGATATTATTGCTTGGGCTAAGTATAATCATTTAACTTTCCTAAATTGTGCTTGTAAAATGACTTTAGAAAGTAAGATTGATGAAGATAAGAGTAAAAGGAAAGAAATAAAAAATTTAATTAATAATTTAAGGAAAATTAATCCCTATATTGATTATAATATTTTTAAAAGTATGGAAAATATTAACTTAAATCAAATATTAGGATACAAAGATGAAGATAAAAAATATTTTTTCTTAGATGATTATGAAGATAAAAATAATTAATAGTAAAAAGGAAATGTGATAAGAATGTACATTTCCTTTTTATAATTTAATTAGATGAGTTTAACGATTCTAATTTTTTTATTGCCTCATCAAAAGTACTAACACTAATAATTGTAATATCATATCCCTTATTTTCTGCAACTTCCATTGCTTCTTCATAATTTTCTTCAGGACAAATAAATATATCAGCATCGTTTTTAACTGCGCCAATTAATTTATATTTTACTCCCCCTATTTCTCCTACATTACCAAGAATATCAATCGTTCCCGTTCCAACAATCTTTTTTCCTCCAGTAATGTCTTCTTCTACGAGTTGATTATATATTGTTAAACTCATCATAAGTCCCCCACTAGATCCTGCTTCACTTGCCTTACTTGTAATACTAACCGCTGGATCTGTTTCATATTCATAAGTCGTAACTAAACTAACACCAATTTTAGCTTCAGCGCCAACTCGATATGTAACTGCATCACAAGTAATTTCTTTTTTATCTCGTATAACTTGTAATTCTACTTTTTCTCCTTCATTTAAAGAGCTAATAATCTTTTGCATATCCGCTAGAGAATGAATTTCTTTTCCATTAACAGCTATAATTTGATCTTTTATTTTTAAATTTGTATCAGCCTGTTCCGTAATATAGGCAACCTCATTTATCACACCTGTTATTTCTATCTTAGCCGAAGCTTTTTGATATGCGTTAATAATTGCAGCATCCATTGATTCTTGCATATATATTTTTTCTCGCTCTAACATTTCATCTAAATCTTCCCCATCAGCTGTAATATCTTCTGCTGGAACAATATCCCAATCAGGTATAATATAAGATATTAACAAAAAGGGAATAGAACCTCTAACCATAGAAACATAAGCCATATTAAACGATCCATGCGTCTCATATCCATCCTCTACAACGATCCGTTCATTTAAATTTACAGCCCCTCCTGGCGTATAAATCGAATAAGGAAGTCTTATCGTAAATAATAAAACAATAACAACTAATATAATTAATTCTTTAAAGTTTGTTTTAATAAAACTTTTTATTTTTTCATATATTTTAGTAAACAATTAATATCACCTAATAAATTATATCAAATTAAGAGGCAAATATGAAGGAAAAAATTTGTAACTTTACTTTTTGTTTATTATGTTTTGGCTCTATCTACTTGATTTTTAAAAATAATAATGAAGTAGCAAAATTAATTTTAAATGCTATAAATCTCTTTTTAAATAAAGTGTTTGTTTCTTTATTTCCTATGTTTATTATTAATGATATACTTATTCATTTAAATGTTCCTTATTATTTTTATAAAATATTTAATCGTCCTTGGAAAATGCTCTTTCACACAAGTGGTATTGCTTCTTATTGTTTTATTATGAGTCTTATTAGCGGTACGCCAAGTAATGCCTATATATTAAAAGAATTGGTTTGTAATCATAAAATAAGTATAGAAGAAGCAAACCATTATTTACTATTTACTTATTTTTCTAATCCCCTATTTTTAATTATCATGCTATCTTCTATTTTTACTTTAAATACTTCTATAAAAATTATTAGCATTCATTATTTATCAAATTTAATTATAGCATTTATCATGAGAAGAAAAGCCCCTTCTATTACTAATAGTATTTTTTTTAGAGAAAAACAGCAAAAGGGAATTTTAATTAAAAGTATTAATAAAAGTATGAGTACTCTTTTTATGATTTTAGGAACAATTATTTTTTATACGATCTTAACTTATTTAATTGCTATTTTCCTTCACAATAAACCGATTTTTACTACTTTAATATCTGGCTTCTTAGAAATCACAAATGGCTTAAATCATTTAGCAAATCTATCTATATTTAGCAAATTAAAAGAGATACTTGCTGTTGTCATTATCTCTTTTGGTGGATTAAGTATTCATACGCAAATAAAAGCTATATTAGAAGATACAAAAATAAAATATCATTATTTTCTAAAGGGAAGAATACTAAATACTATTGTTGCTTCTTTTCTTGTTTTAATATTTTAACAACTAAAATCTAAATAGTTTGTATCTTCTTTTTTAACTCCCAAATAAGTTAAAACTAAATCATCATGATGCGTTGTATTTTCCCCCTCAATTAAAACAGGAATGGTTAATTCTAACAAATAATAATCATTTTCTAAATCTTGATATGTATAAGTTACGCATAAATCATAAGTAGCATTATTACTTTTTAATGAATAGACTTCATCATTATAAATAAGTCGCTTTCTTTCAATAATAATTTCTTTTTCTTGATCCATTTTAAGAACAATTTTTGTGTTTTTTTCACTCTTTATTACTTCAAGTCCATTTAAATGATAAGTTAAAAAATCACTTTCTATATTTTTTATAATTTCAGTTCGAATAATTTCATCATCACTAGCATAACTAGGATCATGCCCAATATTTTCTAAAGACATCATTACTCGCAAAAGTAAGAGCAAAACTATACTGATTAAGACAATGCTTAATAGCACTTCTAAAATAGTAAATCCTTTTTTATGCAAATTCACTCACTCCTATACTAGCATAAGCATATTCTCCATCGATAAAAAATTCCCCAATTAAGCGATAAGAATATTCTACATCGTTTGATAATGTATTTAAATAACGAATTAAGCCCTTAGAAAAACCATCTTCTTCTTTTACTCCAACTTTAACTAAATATAAATTTTCAATTTTCAGCGTGTCTAAAAGACGAGAACAACTCGAAAAAGAAAAATCATTACAAGTTAAAACCACTGATGCTTCATTTATCATGTGAGATAGACCATTTAGCTCTAAATACTCCTCTAAATAAAACATTTTATAAATATTGGCACTATCATCATACAAAATATTACGTCTACTATGATCAAACATATTTGTAAATGTTGCATATAACATTAGAAGTGATACACATACAAAAGTGATGACAATGATTGTTTCTAAAAGAGCAAAGCCTCTTTTCATCTTATCACCTACTTTGCTTTTTTCTTCAATCGTTTATAATAGAATATAGATATAATAATAATAAAGATAATTATTAAAACGATTAAGACAAGATGAGAAAAACGATCAAAAAAACCTAATAAAGATTCCCAATTATCTCCAACTTGCGCTCCAACAATTGTTAATACAGAATTCCATATTAAAGAACCCGCGATAGTATAAAGAATAAATTTTACCATCGGCATCTCACTCATTCCCGCTGGTATGCTAATTAAACTGCGAACTATTGGAATAAACCGGCAAAAGAATACGG
This sequence comes from uncultured Bacilli bacterium, assembly GCA_944327365.1. GTDB lineage: Bacteria > Bacillota_I > Bacilli_A > RF39 > UBA660 > Caccenecus. The sequence goes on along the minus strand of CALVHI010000012.1, from coordinate 20,250 downwards.
TTTTATTTCCCTTTGTATCAAACCAATGATCTGCCTTTTCAATATCACTACTTTTAAGTCTTAAAACTTTACCAATTTTACCTGAAACAATCTTTTTTAATCTTTCTTTATTAAATATCTTTCCAATATAATATAGAACGATCGCTCCTAGCAATGACCCAAGTGTCGCTGCAATTATTACCCCAACAACATTTAATTCTGTAAATGTTGTCATAAAACCACCAAAAAGCAAAATTACTTCTGAGGGAATGGGTGGAAATATATTTTCTAACGCTATTAAAAAGAACACTCCAAAATAGCCAAACTGTTCCATCACTTGTAATACTATTTCTTCCATAATCGTTTACCTCTCTAATAAGTATATCATAAATTATGATAATAACAAACAAAAAATATCGTTTACCGAAACACAAAAATTAACTTTTGTTAATTCACTGAGCCTCACGATTCATTTTTTTCTGTAGCACTTTTTTACACCACAGGTCTTGCTTACGAGATTTGCTCCCGTACTTCTTTTTGTTCTATATTTTTATTTTAATCTAATTATTTAAATATTGCAACCCCTCTTTTAATATACTTTAATTAAAGTTCTTTTGCATTTATATTGTTTGGAAAACTAAAGCATGATATAATGTTTTATAGGGAGTGATATTATGCGCTATAATGTAATTAAAGATGCCCATTCTATTATAAAAAAAAGCCCCTATTTAGTGAGTAATCCTAGTGAATATAAAAATAAATGGAATGCTTTATTTAACAATAATAATCCTATTAATTTAGAATTAGGTACTGGTAGAGGTGAATTTATTATTAATATGGCTAAAGCTTATCCTCATATTAATTTTATTGGTTTGGAATTATATGATTCTCAACTTGTTAAAGCTGTTGAACGATTAAGAGGCCAACATTTACCTAATTTGAAATTAATTTGTGCTGATGCAAAAGATCTCGATCAATTTTTTGGGAAAGAAATTAGTACTATTTATCTTACTTTTTCTGAGCCATGGCCTAAAAAACAAGATGAAAAGAAAAGATTTACACATGAATCTTATTTAAGAATTTATGACAAAATATTTAAAAAACAAAAACATATTATTTTAAAGACAGATAATAAAATTCTTTTTCAATATTCTTTAGAAAGCTTATCAAAATATTGGTACACATTTAAAATTATTAGTCTTGATCTATATCATGATGAAAGAAAAATACCAAATATTATGACTGATTTTGAAAAGAATTATAACAAAACTGAAAAAAGACCAATTTATTATTTAGATGCCAGATTCGAAGACTAGCGAATCTTTTTTTCTTAAAAAAAGCATTTATGCTACATAAACGCTTACTTTCTTTTTATCTCGACCTAATCTTTCAAAACGAACAACACCATTTACTTTTGCAAATAATGTATGATCTTTACCCATTCCAACATTTACTCCTGGATAAATTTTTGTGCCTCTTTGACGATATAGAATAGAACCTGCTGTTACCATCTCACCATCACTAGCCTTAGCACCTAACCGGCGTCCTCTTGAATCTCTACCATTTCGTGTAGAACCTTGAGCTTTAACGTGAGCAAATAGTTGAATATCAAGCTTCATAAAATTCATGGTCTAATCCTCCTTTATTATTTTAATATTTTTATTATAAGTTTGTGCTAATTCACTTAACATAGCAATCATATTTTCAATGATTAATAAAACATTGGTATTATCACTAGTTATTTTTATCGTAAGTTTATCTTTATCTTCTTTATAAGTTAAAGCTTTCTCATCAATTCTAAGACATGCATTAACACTTGTAATCACAACACTTGATACGGATGCACAAACGATATCTTTACCGTATAAATCAAAATCAGCATGACCAGCAATAACAATTTCATTTTTCTTAATATATACTTTAATCATTTTTATTTATTAATTTTTTTAACAACTAATTTAGTGTATGGTTGTCTATGACCTTGAGTTTTACGATATTTCTTCTTAGGTCTATATTTGAAGACTTTAATCTTCTTTTGACGCCCATGTTTTTCAACTAAACAAACAACACTAGCACCAGAAACATATGGATTCCCTATTTTATCATCTACTGCTAAAACTTTGGTAAACGTAACTTCACTTCCAGCCTCATTTGGTAACTTTTCAACATAGATCACATCATTTTCTGCAACATAATATTGTTTTCCACCAGTCTCAAATACTGCCTTCATATTCATTCCTCCTTTTCTTAAGACGCACCTTGATGGTAAGTAAAACTTTTATAACCATTTCAGAGTGGTTTTTTACGAATATAAAGCTACTCGCATGAATAATTCTAACAAAAGTTTAAACATTTGTCAAATAAATTTTGATTATTGTTTGTCAAACTAATTTTCTTTGCCTTTTCTCTTCTTTATCTTCAAATAAACTACTAAATACATATTTATTTTGTTCAATTAATGAAAAATATTGGTTTTCATATAATCGCTTTAAATATAATAATTTATTCTTATCAGATATACTAGCAAGTTTATCTTTAGTAAATAAGATTTTTGCAAAAAGATCTCTTATTTTTTTCGATTTAGCATAAACAAATCCTTCTTCTAATAAAGAAACATCTTCGCATTTTTCTATTACTTGATAAAGCATTTCTAAATTATCCATAATATATTGCCCAATATTAGATAATTGCTCTTGTTCATCAAGATAAATATGAATTAAAATATTGGTTATTTTACGATAACTTTGAAGTTCTATTAAACGATTCATTAAAATAGGAATTGGGGCTTCTTCTATATCAAACATAAATTCTAAAATATATCCATCATCATTAGTTAAAGCAAGAGCTGAGGCTAAATTAACTGGTGAGGATCCTTTAATATCTCTAGCAAATCTATAAATATACTCAGCATTTTGACTAGCTATAATTGCCTGCTCTAGTATCTTTATAGAAGCTTTTTTAACATAACGTGCAAATAAATATATATAATAAACATCTTGAGTTTGAATTATTGCTTCTGTAAATTTATCTATAGATGAAACATCTAAACCGTAAGCATATAAGAATAAGTATTGAGCATCTTTTAAAGTAAGAATAGCTTCTTCTAATTCTTTTAACGGAGCATCCTTAAAATCACAAGCAAAATGATAAATATATTCACTATTTTTTGTTTGAATTATCCCTCTTGCCAATTCATAAATTGATGCATTATTTAAAGAAGCAAAACTATATATACTTGTTGCATCTTTCGTCTCAATAATTCCTCTTCCTAAAACATCAATTAAAGCTCCTTTAACATTTTGGGCAAAAGCAATGATTAAATCCCCCTTTTTACTTTGAGCAACTGCATAAGATAATTTATCTATTTGGGCACCTTTAATTTGACGAGCAAAAATATACATATACCGATAATCCTTTGTAGATATTAGAGCTTCTTCTAAATCAATAATAGGTGCTCCTTTAACATTTTTAGCAAATTCATAAATTAATTTTCCACTGTTTGGGTCATTAAATGTTAAGGCAATAAAAGTTTTTGCTAATTTATCAATAAGCTCTTTTTCGTTAGTTTTAGACTTATTTGTTAATGCACAAGCAAAATCATAAATATCCTTCGCTGATTTACTTTTTAGCATATAATTAATAATTTTATCTTTATTTACCCCTTTAATAAATGCTAAAGGCCAAATATATTCATCATTTCCAATTGCTAATAAAGCTTCTGTGATTTTTTCAATAGGAGCCTCTTTTAATCGTGATATTAAAAGAGAAATATACAAAGGATTTTGGGATGATAAAACAGCTTCTATCAGTTTTTTTCTAGGTACATTTTTCATAAAGATAAAGTAAAATATATATTTAACATCATTATTAGCAATAACTGCATCTGCTAATTTTTTTAAAGAAACACCAGGAATATCTCTAGCAAAGCTTAAAATAAAAGCATTTGCTTTCGTATCAATTATACCATCCGTTAAATAATCAATTGACGCATCTTCAACGTCCCTAGCAAAATTATAAATGTATTTTGGCTCTTTTCCTAAAACTATTTTTTTAGCAAGTTTTAATTTATCTGCCCCGGGAATATCTCTTGCAAAAAGATAAATAAAATTTAAATCATTAAGTTTAATTATTTCATCTTCTAACTCTTTAATACAAATATTTTTAATTCCATAACAAAACCAATAAATAGTTTCACTGCAATTTGTAGCAATCACGATTTTTGTTAATTCTTCTATCGTAATAAAGTTTGTTTCAATTAATAAATTTAACTTATAAAAATCTTTTTTAGCAAGAAGTCTTAAAAGCAATTGATCATAAGCAATATCTTCAATATAATAAATTACATTAAACGTTATATTATTATCGTCTATGTTTAAAACTTCTTTTATTAGCTCCTCTTTTTTTATTATTCCTAAAGAAATAAGTTTATTTAGCATTTTCCCTTTATCTTCTTTTATACTTAAAATAATTTTTCTTAAATTATCGTTCATAACCATCCTCCCCTATATAAATTATAAATTGAATGTATGGAAATGTAAAGAGGAATATTTCTTTTTTAGTATTTTTTTCTCACTAAGATAAGTATTATTGCTTTTAAAGTAATGATAAGTGTTTTTCTTTAAAAGAGATAAATTAAGTAGTTTTTCATATCTTATTTTTTGATAGGGATAATAATATAAATGTCTTTCTAATTCAAAACGAACTTTTTGATACTTAAAATTTTTTAATTCTATAATTATTTTATAAAGAAGAAAACTAATGATGAGATAATTATTTAAAGACAGTATTTTAGTATAAGTAGCAAAACAAATAATAGATATCGCACTAATAATAAAACTTATTTTAAAAGCTTTTTGATAGGGAAAAAATATTTCTCCTATGCATCTTAAGATTTGATAGCCATCTAAGGGAATAATGGGTAATAAATTAAAGATTAAAATGGTGGTATTATAAGTTAAAAACAGCTCATAAGTACTTATTCTAATATAGGATAAATAAAATAATAGCTTAAAGATTAAAGACAAAATAATTTGAAATAAGATACCAAAACTTGCTATTAATAAATCATGAGATATTTTGGTATTGATAGGTTTATCAATTTTAGTAACTCCCCCACTTGGATATATATCTATTTGAAGTATTTTATACTTAAGGGTTTTTATTATGAAAACATGGCCAAGTTCATGAATGAATATAATAAGATAAATGAGTATAATATTTTTAATTAAACCGGTGAATAAAAAAGAAAGAATAAGTATATAAGTAGCAGGATGAATTTTAAATAGATGCCAAATATTCTTCATAGCTAATAAATTTGCCATCTAGTTCAATCGTTAGTAAAATATCATCACCATTACTAGTACCAAGTATACTACCAGCTTCTACATAATCATACACTTTAATTTCATAATCAGTAATATTAGAATACCATATATCTACTCCATCATTTCCTTGAATAATAATGGTATTTCCAAGATCATCTTTTTCTCCAATATAAACAATTATTCCACTAGTGATTACATTAATTACTTCATTCATTCCAACTGTTAATTTAGTTCCATTTTTATAAGGTTCAATACTTGTATAAGTAACACTTCCAAATACAGGCACATCTTCTTTTCCCTCGGTTAAATCAACTGAGCCAAATAGATCAGTGTATAACTCATTAATTTTTGTAAAGGGAAGGGAATCTTCTAATACAACACTTTGATATAACTTTTTATTATCTTCTGATCCATTAATATAAATTATACTTCCCAAAACAAATATAACTGCGATTAAACTCCTAGAAATAAGTCCCTTTATATATTTTATATTTTTGGGTCTCTTTCTTTTTTCATATATATTTTCATCATACTTAAATTGAAGTCTTCTAAGTTTATTTCTTTTTTTAGCCTCTTCTATTTCATTCATCCTAATCACCTAGATAATTTTATGTAGGTGTGTAATAATTTATAACTTAGAGCATAAAAAATAAAGTTAAAAAGATAATTATGGAGCATAAAATTAATCATGTAAGATAAGCTATAGGAATGAATAAGTCCTAGTAAAAAGATATAGATAACATATATTAAAGAAATAAGAATTAGATAGTTTAAAAAACTTGTTTTAGTTATTTTTAGGTATTTAATAAAGAAAAATAGGATTGTAAATAGGATAGTATTTAAAAAGTAAGTATTAACTATAAGTAAATCTAAAGCTATAGGAATAGATAAGAAAGAAAAGAATTTGTTTTTTGGATAATAAAGAAGGCTTAATAAAACAAAGAAAGTAGGAACTGTACTAAAAAAAGAGAGAATAACATCAATAAAAAGGAAAATCATATCTCCTCTCCTTTTATAATTGCAATATATTTGATCTTATCTAAATAAGCTAGAGATTCTACATCTAATAAATATTCCAATTCTAGAGAATCCGTTGAAACTTCTTTTACTTCCCCAATTAAAATATCGCCAGGAATATTTGTTAAACCCGATGTATATACTTTATCATTAACCTTCATTTTTTTATCTAAAGCAATATTCTTAACTATGATTTTTTTATCTTCACTCGTTAATATACCATAAGCATCCCCTATTTTCACTGACAGCTCTATTTCAGGACTAGTAAGCATTAAAACTGTACTAGTATTTTTATTTACTCGACTAATTATTCCTACTACCCCTAAATCACTTAATACTAAATCTTTTTTTTCTACACCATCTATTGATCCTTTACTAATTGTAAACTCATCATAAAACTGATAGATATCTCGAAATAAAACTCTACTATATATAACGTCATAATCTTTCGTATCAACATCTATAATTTTAGCCATATCTTCATATTCTTTTTTATAATACTCGATTTTTAGATCCGCGATTACTTGATTTAAATCTTCTTGATTATTTATTCGTCCTAAAATAGGATCTTTACATAAAAATAGAAGATAAATGATTAAGATAACTAAAATAAAGCTGTTTTTCTTAAGCATATCCATCACCATTATTATTATTCTGCTTTTTTTAGCATATATTCGTGAAATAAATCTAAAAGGGAAGCATTAATATTTTCATAGTAACTTCGATCACTAGCTTTAATTAATTCTTCTAAATTTTTAATATTTTTTAAGAATATGCTGTCAATAGAAATATTTTCTTGTAAAAAAGATAAGCCTTGATCTTTAAAATAACTATCCATTAAATTAATTACATTTTCATCATAAAAAACACCAATTACTACCTTATAAATCTCACCATTAAAATATATTACACTATTTTGGTAAGTGCTTGCTTTGTTATTTGCTAAATCAATATCGCTATAAGATGCTACATAAAAGATCGTTGCTTCGGGATGGAGAGCAAAGACAATATCATCTCGAAACTTATAGGAAAGAAAAAATGCAACAACCATTCCTATAATTAAAGCTATTATAAATATTTTTATATTTTCTTTCATATATATCACACTATTATTAAATCATATTTTTTAAGAAAATATTGTCGAATTAACCAAAGAAGATAAAAGTTATAATAAAAGCTGCAATTATTCCCATTAAATCAGCAAATAAACCAACTGGTAATGCATATTTGGTCTTGATTACTTTAATACTACCAAAATATAGAGCTAATACATAAATTGTTGTATCGGTACAACCTTGGAGAGTTGAAGCTAACCTACCTATAAAACTGTCTGGACCAAAATTAGTAAAGATATCATTCATAATTGCTAAAGATGCAGTTCCAGATATTGGTCTTAATATGGCCATTGGTAAAATATCAATAGGTATATTAATATAATTAAATAGTGGTTTTAAAAAACCTAATATACCATCTATAAAATGACTATCTAAAAATATATTAATAGCAAAAACCATAGCAATTACAGTAGGAGTAATATGAAAAACTAAAATAAGACCTTCTTTTGCTCCTTCTAAAAAAGAATCATAAACATTGGCTTTTTTTCTTACTCCATAAAAAATAATAAATAGAACAAAAAGAGGAATTACTATTTTACTAATTAAGCTCATCGATGATTCCTCCTTCTAATAAAGTAATCAAGTAATAAGCCTGATATACTAGATACTGCTGTAGCTAAAATACTAGTAATAATAATTTCTGTTGGATTCATACTTCCATGCATAATTCTAAGAGCAATAACCGTAGTAGGAATTAATGTAACACCACCTGTATTTAAAACAAGAAAAGTAATCATTGCCTCCGTTGCTTCTGTCTTTTTAGGATTGTCTTTTTGCAGTTCATCCATTGCTTTTAAACCAAATGGGGTTGCTGCACTTCCAAGTCCTAGCATATTAGCTCCAATGTTTGATGCAATATACCCTAAAGCTTTATGATCTTTTGGTAAACTAGGAAATAATCTTCGAAGAATAGGGTTTAGTGCTCTTGCAAATACATTGAGCAAACCTGATTTTTCGGCAATTTTCATAATTCCTGTCCAAAGCACAATAAGTGGCATCATTTCTAGTATTAAATTAACTCCTGTTTGAGCATGGGTTAATATCCCATTGTTAATAGTATCAATTTGGCCCGTAAATAAAGAGTAAATAATAGCAATAATGATTAAGCTAACCCATACTATATTTACCATGAAGAAAACCACCTTAATATCTTAGCTAAAATATTTTCTTTCTTTACTTCTTTTTCTTCTTTTATTTTTTTAGCATAAATACTTTCTGTATGTAAAAGGGTATCATTAAGCATAACCTTTACTTCTCCTATTTTTATTCCATCATAAATATCTTGATATTGATATAAAATAATATCTAACTTTAATTTATCTTTTTCTTCTTCTGTTACTAAAGCATAATAATTGTTTTTAACATAATATTCTATATTTTTATCTATATTTTCTTCTATTTTAAAATGATCTTTATCAATAGCAAGTACACTTATATATTGGTTAAAATAAGTTTCATATAAACTTTTATGATCATTAAAATCATTACCATCATTTAAAGTAACAACTACTAAATTCTTATTATCTTTACTAGCTGTTGTAACAAGGGTTCTTCTAGCCGCATCAGTATATCCAGTTTTACCGCCAGTAGTATATGGATACATGGAAAATAATTTATTTTTTCCTTCCCAATGATAAGTTTTTAAATTACTTTTCGCGCTATATTCTTGAGTTTTAAAAATAGTTTTAAATGTTTCATTTTGCATCGCTACTTTAGTTAACAGTGCCATATCATATGCAGTGGAAGTATTCCCTACTCCATTACTATCCAAACCATGGGGATTAACAAAATGAGTGTTTGTCATACCAATAGTACTAGCATATTCATTCATAAGATAAACAAAAGCTTCTTCACTTCCAGCGACTGTCTTAGCAATCTGGGTTGCTGCATCATTACCACTTCTAAGCATTAAGCCGTATAATAAATCAAGTAACTTAATTTCTTCTCCAACCTCTAAATAAACACTAGAACCATAAGATTTTAATACATCCTCATCAACAACTACTGTTTTATCTAAATCGCTATACATAATTGTAACTAAACATGTCATAATTTTCGTGATACTAGCAATTAACTGTGGTTCATCTTTATTTAAATCATATAATACTCTTCCGCTATTTAAATCCATAACTACTGCTTTATTAGCACTTATAGCAAAAACTTGAACAGGAAATATAATTAAAGCAAAGAAAAGCATTACAAACTTTTTCACAAGTATCACCTATAAAAATATATGAACAAAACCCATAAATTAGCACAAACAAAAAGGAGCGCTTTGCTCCTGATATTTGTCTTTTTGGATGAAAATTAAACTACAAATGGAGAATCTGCTGTGCCATTTCCTGATTTTATTGTTACACCAGCATCCAGATTTAATACTGGGCGCACACCATACGCGTTATCCACGCGGTTGCTGTTGAGGGTGCCATACGAATTCACAAAGGACACGTAAGCCCAAGGGTTGCTATTAACACTATACGGAGACATGGTCCAGTAATTTTGGTTTGTATATAGGTAATAACTTGTATTATTTGATCCATTTACTCCTCCGGCATAAGCTACTTCATCGGCTGTGATGAGTCCAATTGGGTATGTTAAAGCATGATTCCCTTTACTGCTTTCTTGTGCGGTATACAAGTCATGCGCCTCATCACTACATTCAAACGTTGGTGTTTTATTTGTGTATAACCGATATCTTGCTCCATAATAAGTTGGTGTTGTTCCCGTTCCTCCTGTATCATTTGGTGCCCCACCATTTGTTGTTGTTGAGGTCCTATCTCCACAGAATCCTGCTTCTTTACTGATATAATCTTCATATTCTCCAGCAATATGATCTCGATAGAAATTATCTACTATCTTCTTTATTCCACTATCTGTTCCTGTTCCATGGACATTATTTAATGCATACATGTATCCTACATAGGCATTATTGTATGTATTACCATCTATGGAAAATGTACTTTCCTGTAGTTGGGTTCCACTTCCGGTTCGACTAGTACTTGTTCCATTATAGATCATTCTTATTGATCCATCTTCATTTACCCTTATGATCCGCTAGTAATATCCAGCAAAGGATACCCAGTTTTCCGTTGTGTTTCCTGCAAAGTAATAAGTTGTTCCATCACTTGTTTCTTCTTGATAAATTATTCCATTTGTATTGGTTGTAAGTACACTACTAAAGCTTGTTCTATCTTGGATATCTTTTCCAGCTAGGATTGTGTTACATCCATTTGCTCCTTCTGGACATAATGAAACATCAAAGTATAAATAACAACTTGTCCCACTTTTGGCTAAGTTATTAATTGTTATATTTGGTGTGTTTCCAGTTGGTGTTGCTCCATTACTACATACACTTTTCTCAGTGTTGATTGTATATCCACTCTGTGGTATATCACTTACCTCTTCATATGTTCCATCTTCTTGTTCGATGTATGCTGCTATAATATTTATATCTGGTTCTACATTACTTTCTTCTATTGTTATCTCTCCATTAAATGATCCTCCTATATCTATGTTTTGAGCTTCATTTAAGTTTGGATATTCTAATATAATATAGTAATACATCTCATCCCCTGATGGTGTTGATGTGATAAACTCATCTTTTACTAGTGTTACTTTTTCTTCACTGGTATTAATTGTTCCTGTACTTATTGCTGTTCCTAACTCTTCTATGTTTGTTATTTCACATTCTTCATAATACATGTATGCCCCATCTACTACTTCTCTTGTATCTTTACATGTACTATCTACTTCTATTTCACTACTTGTTTTATATACTGTATAATTTAAGGGTGTATTAAGAGTATTTTCTCCATTCCATATAACATTATATGGTATTAATGTATTATCTCCTGTTGCAGTTATCTTGATACTTGATACATTTTTATGTCCTGGTAATATATCTAAATCATTAAATTCTAGTGTTCCTTCTACAGTTATAGTACTTCCCTGTATAGTTGCCGTTGTCCCTTGTACACTTGATCCATTTCCACTTATTAACGATGATACAGTAAAATATGCTAAAGATACTCCTATTACTGCTATTAAACTTAATACTATAATACTTAATCTCTTTTTCATCCCTATCTTCCTTTACTTTTATTATTTTATAACAAGTAGATTTATAATAAAAGCTATTCGACAAAACTTGTCAAAACTTCCTTTGTGTTATTTTTCTACTATATATTTCTAGTATATAATATCCTTGAATAAAAATCAATAATATTTTCAATATTTCAGTCAAATAAACGTTAAAAAAAATATAGCTTTAACTATATTTCTTCAAAAAATTTACTAATATTCACATCTAAAATAACACTAATCTTATATAAATCATAAATAGATATAGGCATATTTTTATCTGCTAATTCAAATTCTTGTAAAAACTCTTTCTTAATCTCTGCATATTTACATAATTCATCAATAGAATACCTTTTTTCTTTACGATATTTCCCTACATTTAATGCTACTGTCTTATACATTTCTAAATTAAACTCATACGTTTTTCTCATAAGCACACCTCATCTATATTGTACACTTATTTTCTTAATTTAGGAAGTATTATTCTATAAAAAATTTATCCATCGAAACATTTAATACAACAGATATTTTATATAAAGTATTAAGACTCATCCCTTCTTTACCAAAAGTAGATTCAAATCTCCTTAAAAAATCATTAGAAATCCCTATATCAGTTGCTAATTGTTCCTGAGTAATCCCAGCAATCTTTCGATACTTTCTTACATTTCTTGCTACTACTTCAATTACATCATCTCTAAAAGTAAAATCTCTTTTAAATGTCGTCATTATATTCACTCTCCACTATTATTTTACCCGTTTATGAGATTTTTTACTATGAAGTAATACTTCCTATTTTTGACAAATCTATGATATAATTATAGGATAAATTTCTCATGTAAGCAAGATAAAGTTTACTAAAAGTGAATTAATTCATTACTCTTTTAAACATTCTCTCTAAATCATAAATACTAAACTTAATAATGGTGGGTCTTCCATGGGGACAATTATATGGATTATCACAACATACTAATTCATTTAATAGTTCTTCTTGGGCTTCATGACTTATTCTCATATTAGCTTTTATACTCATTTTACAAGCTAGCGTTTTAGCCATTTGATCATTAAACTTAACAGGATCAAACTTATCTTTAATCATAATAACTAAATCAATAATCTTTCTAATACTTTCTTCTTCATGGTCTATAAGTATCCAAGTAGGATGCCCTTTAACTATAATCGTGTTTACTCCAAATTCTTCAATAATAAAACCCATATTAGTTAAAACAAATAAATTATCTTTTAAAATTAAAAAATCTGATGCTGATAGTTCAATTGTAATTGGTATAAGTAGATAAGTAGTTGTAACTTCCTTCTTTCTTAAAGCATGCAAATATCTTTCATAGTTTACTCGCTCTTGGGCTGCATGTTGATCTATTAAATATATACCTTCCTGATTTTCAGCGATAATATATGTACCTAAAGCTAGTCCTACCGGATATAATACTAAACTTTTCATCTCTTTATTTAATATTGCATCTTCTTGCGCACTCACTTCTTTTTTCTCTTCTTTTACTTCTACTTGAAAATTAAGTTCGGTTTGAACTGGCTCTTCTTCCTTAGTCATAGAAGAAACAATATTTGCTATAACACTATCTTTAATAATATTTACACTTTCTTCTTTTAAAGCATTAGGAATTAATAAATTTTGATAAAGGGTATCTTTAATTGTAGTATAAATCAAATCATATAATTCACTCATTTTACTAATCTTAACATCTTGTTTAGTAGGATGAATATTGACATCTATGAGGGTTGGATCCGTATTAATTTTTAATACAACAATTGGATATTTACCATCAGGTTTATATGTATAATAAGCATCATTTATTGCTTTATTAATCTCACTATTACGAATTACCCGGTCATTTACAAAAGTATTAAAATCATTTCTGTTAGAGCGTAAAACTTCAGGTTTACAAATATAACCATAAATATCAAAATCATTATTTCCAGCCTTAAATTCTAACATCTTATTAGAAATATTTAACCCATATATTTCATGAATCGTCTTAAGTAAAATATTTGAGCCTGTAGTTTTTAATACTATCTTTTGATTATTTACTAAAGTAAATTTAATCTGGGGATGAGCTAAAGCTAGTTTTTCAATTAAACTAATTGAGTTATATGCTTCAGTATTTTCTGCTTTTAAATATTTAAGTCTAGCTGGTGTATTATAAAAAAGATTGGTAACGGTAAGTGTTGTTCCCACACGGAGATCTCCACTTGTATTTTCAAGTACTTCTCCTCCTTTAATATGAAGATACGTTGAGGCAACCCCATCACTAGTTTTGAGTTCTACTTCGGCAACACTTGCAATAGAAGGAAGTGCTTCTCCTCTAAAACCCATTGTATCAATAAAAAACAAATCATCATCTCGCAAAATCTTACTAGTCGCATGTCTAGAAAAGGCAAGTAAAGCATCTTTTTTATCCATACCAACGCCATTATCCGTAACTTTAATACAATCTAGCCCACCTTTAACTAGTTCTATTTTTATTTCACTAGCCTCTGCATCAATACTATTTTCAACTAATTCTTTTACAATACTAGAGCATTTTTCAACGACTTCACCTGCAGATATTTTATTCGCTAAAGCTTCACTCATAACATGAATTTTACTCATATATATCCTCACTTACATCCATTCTAACTTCTAAATGATCTTGATTCGCCAAAACTTGACATTCCTCTTTAACATTTAAATACCCCACTCCTGGTAAAACGATATCATGATTCGCTAAAACCTTTAAGGGTAAGCCATCCGTATTTACAATTTTTCGTTTTATCTGTTTTATACCATAATAAACTACTTTATTATCTTTTAAAAAAAAGAAAGAATAATTCGCTATCATTAAAGTTGTTCCCGATTTTATTTTGTAAGATATTGGCCTGATTTCGCCATCAAGCATCAGTGTTTCATAAGAAAAACCAGGAGTATCAAATAATGTATATTCTCCTATTTTAATCTTTATAAAATCAAGGGTTGTATTAGGCTTATTTGTAGCTAAAATCTCTTTTTTTAGATGATGTTCTTTTAATAATTTATTAATTAAGCTTGATTTTCCAGCATTAGTAATACCTAAAATATAAGCTGTATGAACTTGATGTTGATCCATTGCTTTAAATAGATTATGAGAAGGAAAGAATGGTTTACTGCTAACAAATAAAACTTGTTCTTTTATTTTATAGACTTGATTTAACCATTTAATAATCTTTTCTTGCTTTATCTCTTTTCTTAATATATCACATTTACTAATCACTAGTATTTTAGGAATATTTATTTTGTTAAACAAATTTATGGTATAAGCATTAATATTTAAATAATCAACAAGAAAAAAGGCAAGTTTACCATTATCATTTACTCTTTTTAAAACACTTTGTTCATCTACATATTCTTTGTTTTTCTCTCCATAATTTTTTAATCTAAAACACCTACGACAATAATCATTTTTTAAAAGAGGAGTATACCCTAAAGCATCCTCGTTTTCATTTTGCAAAACAAGACCACAACCAATGCACTTCTTAATCATAATACTCTCCTTTTATTAATATCCCTTTTTTTCTTAATCTTCGATAAACAAATCCTTCTAAAAAGCGATTGATCTTAGTACACCATTTCTCATAATCTCCAATTGGATGAACTAAAATAGAAGTAATCCCTACCCTATTAGCACCATAAATATCGGTTAAAAGCTGATCCCCTATTGCTACCATTTCATGGACTTTTAATTGATATAAAGAGATAATCTTTAAGTATTTCTTTTTAAATGGTTTACGACTAGATGCTGATACATCAACATTTAGCCCCTCTTTAAATGGCGTTAATCTTTTTTTGCCACTATTCGACAAAATAATAATTTTAAAATCACGCTCTAACATAACAAATAATTCTTTCACCTTTTTCGTTGGTACTGCCACATTCACTGGTACTAGTGTATTATCTAAGTCAAACAAAAGACATTTAATTCCCTTTTTCTTTAATTTATTATAATCAATATCGTAAATACTTTTTTGATACATATCAGGAATAAATTGATCCATTTCTACCACCAATATTAATTATATCAAAAAAAACGCTAAGTATCTATCACTTCCTTTTAATTTGTCCATTTTCATTTATTAAATGATCATATATTTCATCCATATCTCGTATTTTTAAGTAATCTTTATTTAAAAGATGATCATAATACAGTGAAATACAAAGATAATTTTGCTTAATTAACCAAGAAGAGGCAATATCAAGAATTTCTCTTTCTCTTAAATCAAGTTGGATAAGTATGGGATATAAAGATAGAAAATTACCATCTTTAATCTGATTAATGAGTTCAACTCTTTTGGCAGCTTCATAGATTGGATTATGAAATTCTGGCATATATTTAGCAATTGTCGTATTTACAACTACTTCTTCTCTCATTTTTCCCCCTTTCTATTTTAAGGCACTTAAAACATTACTGATAATGTCTATATTATCTATTGCATCACTTATTTTATCAGTAGTACGCATTCGATATTTAATTTTCATACTTTCTTTATATTTTTTAAAGTTATAAGGATCACGATTTAAATCTTTAATCCAATAAGAGTTATATTTTAGAAGATCAAACATTTTAGCATCCTTCTTTAATTCTATAAGAGCACTAACTTGCATCTTTAATCCTCAAAAAATTTATTAATTGGCCGAGGAGGAGAAGGTGGCTGATTGGGTGGAGTAGAAGCCTTCATGCCTGTTAATTCTCCCACTAACCCTAAAGCTTTTTGTGCTGTATTAATATGTTTTTGAACAGAATCCATATCTATTTTTTTCATAATATCTGCTATATTATTTATGTTAGTAGCACTATCATCTTTTAAATAGTTTTTCCAAGCTCGATCATCTTGTCCATATATATCATATATTTCATATAATTCTTGCCAAGTAGATTTTCCTGTATGGACACTTTTAACTAGTTCAGGATGACTTTTAGCAAACTCTTTAAACTCTTCTTTTTTTGACATTTTATCACCACTACATTATATGACTTATCCAAAAGAAAAGAAGTGAAATTCACTCCTATAGTTTAAAGTCGTCTAAAAAGTCTTCCATGGATAGTTTTTTTACTTCCCCTTTTTCTTCTTTCTTGGGCGTTTCGGTTTGTATTTTTTCTTTTAGGGCAACTATACTTGCTAAATCTAGTTTGTATTTGCTGATATTAGACCCTGTTGATGTTAAATCCATAATTGCTATGTCACTATTTTTAAAGAAGTTGATATCACTATCCGCTTTGGTTAAAATTAAATCTTTTGATGTTGTCGTAAAAGCTGTTAATACTTTGTAAGTGACTGTTTTGGTTTTCTTTAAAAGTAAACTTCCTTTTTTGGCTCTACTATGAATTTCTAATTCACTTAACTTTACTCTTTTCGCTGTTTTATTATCAGTAAATACAGTTAAGTATTCAGATTCTTCACTATAACTAGACATATTTTTTACTACATCTTCTTTTAAAGAGATACCTTTTACACCACTTGCTTTTACTCCAACTAATGGAATTTCTTTGCTTAAATAATTTAAGTAATAACCATTTTCGGTTACTAATATAACTTTTCCTACGTCTTTTTTTACACTTATTAAGCGATCTTCTTCTTTTAATTTCATAGCTGTCATTGGTTTGGAACATCTTGCTACTTCAAAGTCACTCGCCTTAGTTCTTTTTATCATACCGTTTTTCGATGCAAGAATATACGTGTCTTTTGAATGATAGATAAATGATGCGATTACTTCTTCACTTTCTTGAAGCATAATAATATTGCTTACATGTTTTCCAAGTTCTTTCCATTTCATATCTGGTATTTTATAGGTTGGTATGTATAAATAATTTCCTAAGTTTGTAAATATAACGAGAGTATCAAGAGTTGTACATTCATAAAGCCCCGTTACAAAATCTCCGGGTTTTAAAGTAGTATCTTCAGTTGATGCAGCATAACTTTTACTACTCACTCTTTTTACATATCCTTCATGAGTAACAACAACTAAAATATTTTCTTTAGGTATCATTTCTTTAGTGTCTATCTTAATTTCTAAAATATTTTCTTCTATCTTTGTCCTTCTTGGCGTTTCATATTCTTTTTTTATTAACTTTAATTCTTTTTTCATAACATACTTTAAAACTTCTTCATCATTTAATATAGCTTTTAATCCTTCAATTAACTTAGCAAGTTTTTCACTTTTTTCTTGTAATTCTAAGATATCTGTATTTGTTAAACGATAAAGTTGTAAAGTAACGATAGCTTCTGCTTGTTCCATCGTAAAACCGAATTTTTCTACTAAATTATCTTTAGCATCAGCTTTATTTTTACTTGCGCGAATTACTTTAATAACTTCATCTAAAATGGATAAACATTTGATCAAACCATCAACAATATGCATTTCTTTTTCATATTTAGCTAAATCAAATTCACTACGTTTTACGATAACTTCTCTTTGGTGAGCAATATAAGCATCCAGTATTTCTAATAAACCTAGGGTTTTAGGTACATGATTTACAATAGCTACCATATTATAGTTACAAGAAATTTGCAAATCTGTATTTTTAAATAAATACCCTAAGATTAAATCTGGATTGGCTCCTGATTTTAAATCAATAACAATACGAAGTCCTTCTCTATCCGATTCATCACGAACTTCACTCATTCCATCAATCTTTTTATCTATTCTTATTCCATCTATTTTATTTACTAATATTGCTTTATTAACATCAAAAGGTATTTCTGTAATAACAATCTTTTCTTTTCCTTTTTCTTTTACAATATCATATTTAGCTCGTAAAATAATTTTACCTTTTCCTGTTTTAAAAGCATCACGTATACCATTTATACCACAAGCTATACCACCAGTTGGGAAATCAGGCCCTTTTACAATATCTAAAATTGTATCTAAGTAACAATTAGGGCTATCAATTCTTTTAATGGTAGCGTCAATCACTTCACCTAGATTGTGAGGGGGAATATTTGTTGCATACCCAGCACTTATTCCCACTACTCCATTAATAAGTAAGTTCGGGAATTTAGCTGGTAAAACAGTGGGTTCTAATAGTCTATCATCAAAGTTTGGAGCAAAATTGACGGTATTCTTGTCTAAATCAGCAAGAAGTTCATTACTTATTTTAGCAAGACGGGCTTCTGTATAACGGTAGGCTGCAGCAGGATCACCATCCATCGAACCATTATTTCCCTTCATATCAATTAATGGTGTATTTTGCTTCCACCACTGACTCATTCTAACCATGGCATCATATACAGAAGAATCTCCATGAGGATGGTATTTTCCTAATACATCACCGACAGTTGCAGCACTTTTAATATACTTCTTATCATAAGTATTTCCGGTTTTATACATAGCAAATAATATTCTTCTTTGAACAGGTTTTAAGCCATCACGTACATCAGGGATTGCTCTATCTTGTATAATTTCTTTAGCATAAGAAGCAAAACGTTCTCCCATAATTTCTTCTAAAGCATAATCTTCTATTCTTTTTAGTACATTATCCATTGTTACCACCATAATATATCATAACATAAAAAAGCGGGCAAATAAACCCACTTTACAAATGATTTACGTTGAAATGACATACGGATTAGAAGAAGTGCCATTTCCTGATTTTATTGTTACACCAGCATCCAGATTTAATACTGGGCGCACACCATCCGTGTAAGCCACGCGGTAGTGGCCGAGGTTGCCACCCGAATACACAGCGAACACGTAAGCATCACCATTGCTGAAGCGAGACGGAGACATGGTCCAGTAATATTTGTTTGTATATAGGTAATAACTACTATTACTTGCTTGATATCCTCCTGCATACCATACTTCATCCATACTGATTAATCCGATTGGGTATGTTAAGGCATGATTCCCTTTACTGCTTTCTTGTGCAGTATACAAATCATATGCTTCATCACTACATTCAAACGTTGGTGTTCCATTATTATAATATCGAATATATGCTCCATAATAGGTTTCCGTTGTTCCCGTTCCTCCTGAATTATTGAGTGAACTACTACTTGTACTTCTTGTCCTATCTCCACAGAATCCTGCTTCTTTACTAATATAATCTTCATATTCTCCTACAATATGATCTCGATACCAATTATCTAGTATTCCTTTGATTGTACTATTATTGGTATTGGTATGGGTTGCACTATAACTACTTGCCCCCGTGCTTCCATACATATATCCTACATAGGCATTATCATCATAACTACTATTATAAGCACTAGTTTGTATTTGGGTTCCACTTCCGGTTGTACTAGTACTTGTTCCATTATAGATTATTCTTATTGATCCATCTCCATTAATTCTGATGATTCGCCAGTAATATCCAGCAAAGGATACCCAGTTGTTGGTTGTATTTCCTGCAAAGAAGTAACTTGTTCCATCACTTGTATCTTCTTGATAAATTATTCCATTCGTATTGGTTGTAAGTACACTACTAAAGCTTGTCCTTTCTTGAATGTCTTTTCCGGCTAGGATTGCATCTTTTAAGGTTCTTTCTATATCAAAGTATAAATAACATTTTGTTCCCTTTTTCATTAAACCTAAAAAATTAACTTTCCCATCTTGATATTCTATCGTTATGGTATTATCTTTTGTATCATTTATTTCACAATAACTTTCACTCTCATTTAGTGTGTATCCACTTGTTGGTACTGTATCTATGCTTATATATTCACCTGTCTCATCTTGTTGATACATAGCTACC
>CALVHI010000011.1 GCA_944327365.1 uncultured Bacilli bacterium | reverse complement strand
ATCATAAAAAATAGTAATTTCCCTTTTATTTACTTAAGAAAATTACTATTCTAATTTATTTTCATGCTTTTATCCTGGTTACATTTTATCATGTAATCCACTTAATTTACGATAAATTTCTTCAAAATAATAAATAAACTTATTAATCTCATCTGTTGTCGTTAAATGTGATAAACTAATCCGAAGAGTAGAAGATGCTCTTACTTTATCATGATAAACAGCCATAACACTACTAGATAAAGTAGCACTAGAACAAGCCGTATTACTACTAACATAAATTTCGTATTCTTCTAATGCATGCAAAAATGTTTCGGCTTTAATATTTCTCAAACTTATATTTAAAATATGAGGAATACTATACTTAGTCTTATTTATCATAACACCATTGTATTTTTTTAAAGCATTTACTATTTTTTCGTTCAATCTTTCAATAAATCTTTCTCTTTTTTCAATATCCGTTGTAGCAAGTCTTAATGCTTTTGATAAAGCAACAATTAGAGGTACTGCTGGAGTTCCTGGATTTAACAAATTGGTTTTTCCAGAACCATATAATATGGGAGATATTTGAATATTACTATTTTTATATAAAATTCCAATTCCTTTAGGTCCATATATTTTATGAGCAGTAAATGTAGCTAAGTCAACATCATGCATACTAATAGATACTTTTCCAATAGCTTGAGTCATATCAGAATGAAAAAGTGTTTGAGAATTTTCTTTTTTAATAATTTGCCGTATCATTTTAAGAGGTTGTCTAATTCCAAGTTCACTATTTACGGCACAAATACTAACTAAAATAGTATCTTCTCTTATCAATTCTTTTAAATGATCAAAATCAATAAGTCCCTCTTCATCATTATTCACATAACTGATTTCATAACCGAGTGCTTCTAAATAATTACATATAGCATAAATAGATGGATGCTCTAATTTAGAAGTAATAATATGTTTCCCTTTTTTATAATAATGCATAGCTACCCCAATTAAAGCCATATTATTAGACATTGTTGCCCCACCTGTATAAGTAATTTCTTTTTCATTAACATTTAAAATTTCTGCAATTTGTTTAGTAGCACTATTCATTAAATTTTTAGTTCTTACCCCTAGTTCATGCAAAGAATTAGGATTACCAAAAAAATCTTTACTTGTTTTATTATATGTATCTAGTACTTCAAAACCTACTGGTGTAGTTGCACTGTAATCTAAATATATCATCTATGTCACCTCTTTTAATTATACAAAAAAATATAGGGATATGCTATAAAAAATGCATAAATTTGTAATTAAATTTTATAATTTGTCCCTTCTTTAGCATTTATAATATCTAAACAATGACGCATAATATCTTTTCTACCTCTTTTAGATAAAACTTGAACTAAATCAAAACCAGGTCTTCTATTACCTTCAATAAACGTTGCCCCATCTTCAGTAACAGCAACATCCCAACCAACAACATGAATATTTTTATTCACTTTAGAAGCTTCTAAAACCATTTTCTTTACTTTATCCCAATTAGGTATTTGAAATCCATCAAACTTTACTTTACTTGTTGGATGTTCATCAAAATATTCTAATTCTTTATTAAAAGCTTTACCAACTAACTTTCCCGTTTCTAAATCAATTAAACAACCCATTCCCCCTTGATGAAAATTATCTACACTTGAAGTACCATTTCCAATCCTAATTGCAGCAAATAAAATCTCACTCTTACCATTATACGAAAAAGTCATTATTCTAATAGTATTAACACTTTTAGAACATAACTTACTAATTTCTGGATGTTGTATTACATATTCTTCTAAAAACAATTTTTCGCTCTTTAATTTATTATAAAAAAGATCTATATCCCGAATATCTTCTGTATACATCTTTTTTACTCCAGATCCCCCTAAACCATCATAAGGTTTTATCATAAAACATTTATGCTTATTTAAAAATGACTTAAGTTCTTCTAAAGTACCATCAGCAAAAAAATCTCTCTTAATATATTTTTTAAAATTTCTTAAAAAATTAGGTTTAATAGTAAAAAATGTTTTATACTTAGCAGGACTTACTATTTCATAAAATTTATCTTGATCTTTAATAGAAACATATTCTAATATTTCTTTTTTACTTTTATGATATAATTCATAATTTAAATAATCACTATATCCACATCCAATTAGGCGAAAACAATTTAAAAAATTCAATTTTATTTTAAAAGCACTACGCTTTTCTATTTTAGCAATTTCCTTAATTTTTTGATTAAAGCTTTTTAAATTTCCTTTTAAAGCATAATTGATAATACTCATTTTTTCACCTCATTTATCATTTTTTCATAAATTTTTATTGCCTTATCAGTAACATTTTGATGATTATATTGACATGCAATAGCTCTTAAATCTTGAATCTGATAAGAATCTATATGACGATAGACTTCCATTATAGCACAAGCAAGAGCATGAACATCACCAACTTCTACTAGTTTTCCACATTTATCAGTAATATATTCCTCAGGTCCCAAACATTTCGTTGATACAACTGGCATTCCACTTGCAAGCGCTTCTATCGCGGGTATACAAAAAGTTTCACTAACACTTGCTATTGCAAAAACATTATGTTGGTTTAAAATCTTTATAATCTCCTCTTTACTTTTTCGACCAACAAAATCAACATAAGAATCTAACTTTAATTCATGACATTTATTTTGATAAAACTCTTTTAAATATCCATCGCCAACAATAGTAAGCTTCACATCACTAAATTTTTTTTCGCTAATAATAATATTTAAGGCTACAAGTAAATCTTCTACTCTTTTTCCTTTTCTAAAAGCACATATACTAACAATTCTTAATCCCTTTATTTTTTTTCTTGGTAAATTAAATTTATCGGTATCTACTAAATTAGGAATAACATCCGTTTTAGTAATATAACTTGGTAAATCCTGAAGCATAAATCTACTTACAGTTGTAAAATAGTTATCTTCTAAAGCATATTTAGTATATTTAACATACGGGTCTTTAAAGAAATCTCCAAAATAAGAAGCATGCTCTGTAATAATCACTGGTATATGATATTTTTTCCCAATTACAGAAGTAGCATATCCAGCAGGAATAGTTACCTCAGCATGTAATATATCAGGTTTAGGATTATTCTTTAAATATTTTTTAAAAGCTTTTTCTAAAGTTTTGGTATATCTTTTCATTTGCCAATCAAAACTAATCTTTTCTACATTTAGCATTCTTTTTACATACGTTTTATACCCTTTTTCTTGTATCACATAACTTTTTTTCATAAAAAGATATTTTAATGGATTATTTAATCGTTCTCTTTCAATAAAAAGCATATTTACTTGTACATTTCTTTTTGCTAAAGCATTACAATATTCTTTATGATATACTCCCATAAGCATATCTTTACCATTGGGATACCATGAAGGTACTACTAAAATTTTCATATATTCCACCATCTAAAGTATAACAAAATTATCTATACTTTACAATTAAAAAATAATTTTATATTTTCTATTACCCATCTAATCTTTAAACAATTTATTTATTATTTTTTTAGAAAATTCATCAATAACAAACATTAACAATACTATCAAAAAACAATATACACCTTGAATTATAGATAAACTATTTATTTTAAAAATACTTTTTAATGGAGTTATAAATATTATTATTTGAAATATCATTAAAAAGAATATTCCCCTATTTAAATAATGATTATTAAAAATATTTTTATTTGTCATACTATTTTTTAAATTTTTGCAAGAAAAAGCATAAATAGTTTCTAACAATATTAAAGTTAAAAATGCCATAGTATTAGCAATTTCGATATTATATATTTTTAAATTAACAAAATATACTAGTATTACTGCAATAGTTTTTAAAATGGCGGATACACCAATTTTAGCAATTAAAAAAGGGGTAAAGAAAGTATTACTGCTCTTTCTAACTTCACGTTTCATAATATCTTTATCGCTTTTTTCGAAAGCCAAAGATATAGCAGGTATAGAATCAGTAATCAAATTTACATATAATAGCTGAATAGGCAAAAATATTTCAATTCCAAATAACATTCCAATAAATACAATTAAAATTTCAGCAATATTACCAGCTATAAGATACACCAAAATATTTCTAATATTATCATATATTCTTCTACCTTCTTCAACAGCAACGACAATAGTCGAAAAACTATCATCAGAAATAATAATATCTGAAACATTTTTAGACACTTCTGTTCCACTAATTCCCATTCCTACCCCAACATCAGCACACTTCAAAGCTGGAGCATCATTGACCCCATCTCCCGTCATAGCAACGATTTTACCATTTTTCTTCCAAGCATTTACTATTGCCATTTTATTTAATGGACTAACTCTTGCATAGACAGAATAATTAGGCACTTTTTTTACTAAATCTTGTTCACTTATTTTGTCCAAATATTCTCCAGTAATAGCTTCTTCATCCTTATTTAATATACCTATTTCTTTTGCAATAGACACTGCTGTATCTAAGCTATCACCAGTTATCATAATTGGCTTGATATGTGCCATTTTACACTTATCAATTGCCATCTTAACATCCTCTCTAGGTGGATCAATCATTGATGTCATACCAACAAATACTAAATCATTTTCCATTATTTTATTTTTATAATCTAATTCACTTAATTTTTTACACGCATAAGCTAAAACTCTAAAAGCTTTTTTAGATTCTTCTTTCTCTATTTTTTTTAAATATGCTTTCTTTTTACTTGTCAATTTTTTAATTTGATCATTTTCTAAAATATAAGAACACTGAGCAATTATTGAATCAAAACTACCCTTAGTATATATATAAGTATCATCATTATTCTGATTGATAGTAGACATCATTTTTCGCTCTGAATCAAAAGGAATTTCATCTATCCTTTTATATTCATCTCTAAGCTTTTCAATATTAAAAAAAGTCTCACATGCCTCATAAAGAGCAATTTCTGTAGGTTCCCCAATATAATTATGATTATTTTTTTCCACATCATTATTTAATGCCATTATTTTTAACAGAACATGATTACTTTTTAACTCATCTATAGAAATTATTTTATTGTCACAAAAAACTTCTATTACTTTCATTTTATTTTGCGTAATAGTTCCCGTTTTATCAGAACAAATAATTTCAGTAGAGCCAAGTGTCTCTACGCTTGACATCTTTCTTACAATAGCCTTTTTCTTAGCCATTGAACTCATCCCAAGTGCTAAAGTTATTGTAATAATTGCTGGTAGTCCCTCGGGTATAGCTGCAACTGCTAAGGATATGGATAACATAATAATATCCATTATTTGCATTTCTTTATTTATACCAATTATAAACATCAAAAAAACAATAATAGCTATTAAAATAGACAAAAATTTACTAATATCATTTATCTTTTTTTGTAAAGGTGTTAACTCATCTTTTTCTAATGCTATAGATTTTGCAATATTTCCAAACTCTGTATTCATACCTGTTTCACATACAACAGCTTGACATTTACCATAAACAATACTAGTCCCAGAATAAATCATATTACTTCTTTTAGATATTAAAGTGTTTTCTGGCAAAGAAAGAACATTCTTCTCAACTGGCACTGACTCACCAGTCAATGAAGATTCATCAACTTTTAATGCAACTTGCCATATTATTCTAGCATCTGCTGGAACTTTATCACCAGCTTCTAAAAGAATAATATCTCCCTTAACAATATCTTCACTATTAACAACAAATATTTTATGATTTCTCATAATTTTAACGTTTGTAACTTGCATTTTCTTTAAAGACTCAATTGCTTTATCAGCTTTCAACTCTTGTATAAATCCAAGTACTGCATTTAAAATAACTATAGCTAAAATTATGATGCTATCTGTAAATGGTTCATTATTTATAAAAGATAATATAAATGATACTATTGCTGATAAAATTAAAATTATAATCATCAAATTATTAAATTCATCTATAAATTTAGATAATTTAGATTTTTTCTTTACATCTAATATTTTATTTTTACCATCTTTTCTAAGCCTTTCTAAAGCAACCTCATTTGAAAGACCATTCTTATTGGATTTCAATAACTTTAAAACTTCATCTACACTTAAACTATAAAATTTCATAGACTATTCTCCCTAATCCTAATAATCAAAAACAAATTTTCTTTTGATATTTTATTATCTATACAACATTATAATTTTTAATATATTAAAATTCAAGTAAAATTATTCAACTATTACAATTATGTGTTAAAAAAAGAATGATTTTCATCACTCTTTAAAATCTATTATCTTTATTTCTTAAAAATGGCGGAATATCATATTCATCATCTAAAGTCTCTTCTTTAGGACGACGTCTTGGCATTTTATTATCATCACTAAATAACATTTCATCTGTTTCACCCTGATCTTCAAAACCTGTTGCAATAACCGTTACAATTACTTCATCAGTTAAGTTATCATTTTGAATAGCACCAAAGATAATGTTAACATCATTATTAGCAGCAGCTCGAACCGTTTCTACAGCATCTTCAATTTCAAATAAAGTTAAATTAGATCCACCCGTAACGTTTACAATTGCATTCGTTGCTCCCTCAATAGTAGCCTCTAATAACGAATTTGCAACAGCCTGGCGAGCAGCTTCTATAGCTCTATTCTCACCAGCATTACATCCAATACCGATAATAGCAGTTCCACTTTTTTGCATAACAGTCTTAACATCGGCAAAGTCTAGATTGATTATACCTGTTACCGCGATCAAATCAGAAATTGATTGAACTCCACGATGTAAAACATTATCTACTTCTTTAAATGCGTCTTTAAATGATGTATTTCTATCGATGATATCTCTTAATTTATCATTTGGAATAACAATTAAAGTATCAACATTTTTCTTTAATTCTTCAAGCCCCAACAAAGCATTTTCCATTCTTCTTTTTCCTTCAAATCTAAATGGTTTGGTTACAATACCTACTGTTAGAGCACCTGATTCTTGAGCTATCTCAGCGATTACTGGAGCAGCCCCGGTACCAGTTCCACCACCCATACCGCAAGCTACAAAGACCATATCAGCGCCTTTAATTGCTTCTTCTAAGTCGACTTTTGATTCTATTGCTGCAGCCCGACCTATTTCAGGATTAGCTCCTGCTCCAAGTCCTTCCGTAATTGTTGCCCCAATTTGAATCTTATTTTCACACTTACTAGCATTTAATACTTGTAAATCTGTATTTACAACAATAAATTCAACACCTTTTACTCCTTCTTCAATCATTCGGTTTACTGCGTTATTTCCGCCTCCACCAACACCAACGACTTTGATTTTAGCTATTTGATCCATTTCTAAACCGTTCATATTGCACTCTCCTTAACTATCAAAAAAATATCCAAATAATTTACCTAATATCGAATTTTCATTAATACTCACTTTTTTATGAGTACCACTTAATACTTCTAATTCGTCTAAACTAAATACCGAATATTCTTTATTTTTTAATTTCAACCTTCCATTAAAATATTTAATGGCTCCAATTGCTGTACTAAATTTATTACTCCTAGCACCTACAATATCTATTTTACCAAGAATATAAGGTTTAGTAAAGACTTTATCGAGCAATTTATTAAAATCTCCTATTTCAGAAGTACCTCCTGTTATTATTATATATTCAATTTCTCTTTTTGTTAAGAGGTTAATCTGTTTTTTTGCTAACTCCAATATTTCTGTTAAACGACTTTCTATAATTTCACTTAAATCTTTTTGATTAACAGCAACTTCTTCTCCTAAACGATCAGTAACCATTAATTTTTCTTCAGCTCTAGCCATATCATTACAAGCTAGACCAATTCTTACCTTTAATTCTCTAGCATCTTTTTTAGTAATTTTATAAATATACGCAATATCATTATCGATGTTTGCTCCACCTAATTCAATGATTTCTGCTCTTGTTAATATTCCTTTATTATAAATTGATACTGTTGTAGTCTCTTCACCAATGTTTATTATTGCACCAATCTTACTGCCAGATTCTTTGAATCGATTTGTCGCATAATCTCCTAAAGATGATATAACTACATCAACCACTTTAATTCCAATCGCTTCCAATACTTTTAAAAAATCATGAACAATATTTTTAGGAGATGTAATTAATACTGCTTTAATTGCTAATTTATTGCCAATCATATTAATAGGATTTTTAACTATATCATCATTTACTTTATATGAAATAGGTAAAATAGAAATTAATTCTTCATCTTCCCCTATCTTATGATAACTTGTTGCATGCATAGCGCGAATTAAATCTTGATAAGTTATGACATGATCTTCATTAGTAATCGTACTAACTCCTTCAGAAATTTGAGCTTCGATATAATATGCAGGAATAGATAATACAACTTCTTTTATTGCAACACCTAGCATATCTTCAGCTTTATGAAAAGCTTCTTTTAAAACGGGAATTACCTCATCACTATGATAGATTAAGCCTTTTTTTATTCCCCTGCTTGGAACTTCTGAGGTACATAAAATATTTAGTCTATTTTTAATAAACTCGCCAACAATTAGTTTAATTGTGTCAGACCCAATATCTAAACCTGCTATAATCTTCCTCATAGTGCCTTCCTCCTATTGTTTTAATTATACTTTAATTTTTGTACTTTTTCAAGACATTCCTAATTAAATCATTTTAATGCAATATGATATATTGCGAATTGTTATCACTAGTTCTACTTCGCTGGCATCCTCTATTTCTTTTGGAACTTGTAAGACAATTTTCTCATCATAAGAACTTGGATTAACAATAGCAATGTTTGCAACATAATTATCATTACCAATACGATACTCAATCTTAGCAAAATCTTCTAAAAATGAACGATAATTTCTAGTAATATCCATATAAGGAATATCTTCTTCTAAAAACAACTCATAATCTAAGACTAAAAGTGTCATTTGGTGTCCTCCACCAGTATAATCAAGAGAAATATTATCTGTTAAGCTAAAACATTGATTTTTATTAGGGCAATATTCATAAGTATACTGATAGCGATTAGTAAATTCATATTGGTTAATTAAAAAAGTAGAAGCACCTAAGTTTGTCTTGGTAAAATCAATTTTAGTTCCCATATTTATTTCACTAGATATAATATCTTCTTGAATAAAAGTTGGATTTAAGGCTATACGGCTATTAGGTACTCCTATTCCTCCAATTTGATTATTAGAATAGGATGTCGCTGTTAGCATAAAATCTTGATTAATTAAATATTTATCAATTTCATATACTAGTATATAGTCATTAGAACTATTCCCTTTAATGTAAGTGCCATTATAAGGAACTCCATAATCTTTAAAATAATTGGCTTTAGATAAATCTGGCAAAAAATATTTATCGTTAATGATTAATTCTAAATTAGCATAATTAAATTCATGATTTTCACGATAACGATTTGTAATTTCTAATTGTAAAATAATATAGTACTTATCTTCATTTAATACCATTCCGTTTTGAGTTAAATTGGAAACATAACTATCCTTTATTTTAAAATTTAAATATCCTGAAGCGATAACATCATTTTCTCGATATATCCTTTGATATACTTCTTGCTTCATGAATAAAAGTGTAGCTATAACACCTATAATAATGATAATAATCATAATAAAAATAAATTTATTTTCTTTGTAATAATACTTTAACTCTCTTAAAAAACGTCTTAATTTTCTCTTAGCTTTATCGGCATCTATTCCAATTAAAAACTCAACTTCTTCATTATCTTCACTACTAATCTCTAATTCATCTAAATCATTTTTAAAATTAAATTGTTTAATATTAAATCCAATTCCACGAATAGCCATAAAGATTATAAAGATATATTCACTATAGTGGATAATTCTTGCAATATCACGAACAAACATAGCAAATACAACATCTAATGTATCATTTTCTATTGATTTGAAGATAGCAAAACTTACAGTTATTAAAATAAATATAACTAAATAATAAACTATACTGATATTATAAAACTTTGTAGGTTTATTTTTTCTTTGTAAAACAAGGGATAATATAATTAAAACTAGCATAATAATTATAACGGCAATATACATCCATATATTAATATAATTGCTAGATAATGAAGATAAAGCACTCATATTATTTGTTAGGGTATAATTATTTGATACATAATCTACAAAAAAATTAACAATTTGTCTTGTCTGCGTAAGCAAGTAGATCATGGGAATTAATAATAATAAATGAATAAGACGAAAATGTTTAATGAGAAAAGCATAAGGCTTTTTTATGATCATAACAAACACCTACCATTATCATTTTAACAAACAAACATCTCTTTGTAAATTAATTTAAAATTTTTTTAACAAATTTCATAAAAAGTGTTGACAAAAAAGCATTTATCGTTTAATATAACAATCACCAATTCACTTAACAGGCGAATTGGTGCTAGTATCACACTAGTCAACCCCTTTTTATTCTTTTAAGAAGCTGTCTTCAGGGGGCAGCTTCATTTTTTTTGTTTAAAAAATAACAAGTAAAAATTTTCTTGAAGCGATATAATAAAAGTAGACAATACCCAAAAGATAGTTGTCTACTTTTATTTAATTAATTTAAAGGCTTCTTACTTTTTATTCGAATAATAAAATAAATTAATAATAAAAGAAATAAGAAAGCTATGCCTAAAAGGATTAAGGAAATAATTATCTTGTCTTTTAATAAAATTATCCCCAAATAAATACAAATAAATATAATCCCTAAATCAAAAAGGAGAAAAAGAACTATGAAAGAGATTCGAAAAGGTTTAGAATTTGTTTCAAGAACTTTAGAAAATCCTTCCGCAATAATATTTCCAATTATATCAAATAAATCTGCCATTATGCTTTACTAACTTGATAAACTTCAACTTCAACTGGTGTTTCTTGCCCAAATAAATCAATTAAAACATTCAAACGATTATTTTCTAAGTCAATTGAATCCACTTTGCCCATCATACCTTTGAATGGACCATCAACAATACTTACCTTATCTCCAATAGACATTTCTGATTCAATATTAACACGACTCATACCCATACCTGCTAAAATCTTATCAATTTCTGATGGAAGAAGCGGTGTTGGTTTGGCACCCTTACCACTTGAACCGATAAATCCTGTAACTCCAGGTGTATTACGAACAATATACCAAGCTTCATCACTCATAATCATTTCCACCAAAACATATCCTGGAAACATTTTTTTCTTTTTTTCCTTTTTTTGACCATCTTTTACTTCAACTTCAGTTGTTTCCGGAACAATAACTCTAAAAATATAATCTTGCATTCCCATTGATTCCGTTCTAGCTTCTAATTTTTCTTTTACTTTTGATTCATGACCTGAATAAGTATTAACAACATACCACTCTTTTTCCATTAAAATACCTCCTGTATTACAGACATCAGTAAAGTGAGCAATACAAAGAATATTACTAAAAATATAATAAAGGCTAAAGTTGCAATAGTATATTTTAATACTTCTTTTTTCGTAGGCCACTTTACTTTAGCAAGCTCTTGCTTTAATCCAACTACAAAACTTTCTTTTTTAATTTTTTTCTTTTTTGCTTGTTGCTTTTCTTTTTTTACATTTTTTTCTTCTTTTTTAGCCATATAAATTCCTCTCTAATTTAAGTATTTAAAAAAAACACTTTCGTGTTCATTTATAATTTATCACAAATTTAATAAAAATGCAATAATTTTTAGTAACTTTAATAATTTAATTAAATTATTTTAAATACATAAATTTATATAAAATTTCTTCTCCTCTTTCACTGATGCTCATACCTAAATGGGGATATCATAAAAATCAAATTAACAATCTCTTTTTTACAATCAAAAAAGAGGATCATAATCCTCCTCCAGAGCCAAATGAATCTAATTCTTCTTGTGTTGCAATAACTGTAATTCTCATTCTTCTATTTCCACAAATAAACAAAGCTTCACCCTGATTATAATATTTAATGCTATCTTTCTCAGATTCATTTAAATCAATTAATTTAGCCAAATCATCCACAGCTTGTTTACGTAGTCCCATTACTAAATAATAAGAAGCATTATCAAATATAGCTTTACCATGGACAATCATATTTGGTGCAGCAAAATCGGTTGGTTGTTGCGTAATAATAATTGTACCGGTATTATATTTTCTTGAACGTCTTTGAATTTGTGCTAAGAATTCAGCACCTAATTCATTTCTGCTCGATAATAATACGTGAGCTTCATCTACCATCATTACAGTGTTGATATTTTTATCTAATGTGAGCCCCCAAGCATATTTTAAAATATTAAAGAATAATGTATTTTTAATATTTTCATCACTATTCATTAACTCTCTAATATTAAAGACAATAAAATCACTATTAAATCTAAGTGTAGTATGGCCAGTAAAATAGTAACGTAATTCTTTGGTAAGTGGCCTTATCTTTAATTCTAAGCGCTCTATTACATCGCGTTCCCGCGTAGCATCAGGCATCGATAACAAACGACCTTTAATCGTTGCATATACATCATCAAATGTTGGATAATCATCACTAGTTATTTTTGTAAAATCTGTATCAAAATCAATTCTATATCTTTTATATGTATCTTGAACGATTTCACTAAACATAGTTAAAACATCCTCTTCAATATCCGGATATAAATATTTCATAAAGGCTTTTAATTGTTGTAATGTTCTAGTTAAGATGGTATAACCTAATCCTTGAGCAATTTCTTCTTCATCTGCATCCACAACAACTTCAAGAGGATTAATCATTCCAAAATTTCCACCTTTTCCAAGATCTAGGAAATCCCCTCCCAAAGAATGCGCCATCTCTTCTAATTCACCTTCAGGATCGATACATATTACTTTACAACCATTACGAAGATGAGTTCTAAGTAGTAATTTAGCTGCTGTTGATTTACCTGATCCACTTGTACCAAGTAAAATCATATTAGCATTATTTCGATTACTCTCTTTCTTAATTTGATATAAAAACTGATTAAATAAAACCACCCCACCAGAAAAATCTACACCAAAAAGAGTAGCATCTCCCGGATCTTTAATACTATCAAAGACAAATGGATACATAGCAGCGATTGTAACAGAAGGAATTGGTGTTCCAATTCTTGTTTCCGTATCTTGTCTTGGAAATATTGGAATAATTGATTTTAATACTTTCTCTTGTTCAAACATCAAAGAAATACCACGCATACCTAGAGCATCTAAGTATGTTCTTACTTGCATTTTCTTTAACTCTAGATCTTCTTTGTTATCAGCGCTTATCATTATATGCATTTGAAAATCAAAGATCCTTGCTTGAGTTGCCGCAAGCATAGAAATAAACTGCTCTAATGACTCATAATCTTGACGAATACGTTCTTGAACGGTTTTATCTCTTTCATTTTGATAACGAGATTTTAAATCTGCTATTTCCTTATTTAACATTCTTTGAAGAGTGCTAAATTCAATTGGGATATGTTTAATAGCTACTTTTACCCCGCTAATACTAGTAATATCCGATAAATAGCCAACATAAACACTTTTAGGATAAGATATAATCGTCATAATAGTACAGAATTTCCCACCTAAAGTAAATTCAGTTGGTTTAAATTCCATCCCTTTTGGTGCTATTTCACTTTTAATTTTTGCCATTAACTCATCACCGTCCCAAATGTTGTATGTACTCCACCATTTAAGAAATTATCTAAAATCATTCTTAAATCATCATTCGATACTTGATTGGAATTGAGTCCAGAATTTGCAAGACCACTAATTAAAGTATGTAGATTCTTTTGAATTAATTCCATTCTTTTTTCTTTAAATAATATAAAGTACTCTGTATCAACGACATTATATTCAGCACTCATAAACATATTTGCTTTATTAATATCTTCCATAATTAATTTTTTTCTTATTAAACTATCTGTATTATTGTAAAGTATTTGTAAGTTTGATAAATAGAGTCCAATATCTACAGGACGATCAGCGATAATTAACCAAAATTCAAAACTAATAGAATTATAAAAATTTCTTAAATTACCAATAATAGCATTTTGTAACCCTTGGTCAACAATAAAAATATTTCTAGGATGAACCTTTACTCCGGTTACATACTCACCAGTATCAAGCTCTATCATTCCATTTAAAATTTGTTTTATTGGTAGCCAATCTTCTGTAAAGGGAGAACTACTTACCTTTGCCATCTTGATAACACCATCCTTTCCAATAGTATCTTCTTCTTTCACTAAAATACGTATATAAATTAACTATAAACTGTAATACATTATGATAATTAGGAATTGGCATCACTAAAAATCCTGTTATAAGTGCTGGGGCCAATATTAGCATCATAATTCCAATGTTAGCGCTTTGAATAGTTAACAACAAAATAAGTGTAAGTCCAACTCCTGAGCCAAACAAAATTAAATCAATCCCTCTAAAAAAACCTAATATTAATTGTGACTTTTTGGAATTGGCAGGAATTAAATAATTATCCACACTACTACCTCCTAATTTTACCTATTTATTATATCACATTTATTTTTAAAGGGATAGTAGTAAAAGAGTAATTCTAAAATTTTTTAACGATCCAGTAAATATCCCCCCAAAGTCCCAATAGTAAAAAGAAAAAGAAAAAACAAGCTTATATGATCACTAACATTTAAAAAAAGAATAAACAAGGAAGCTAAAGAAAAGCCAAAAATTACTGCATTCGTTTCTTTATGTTTTTTATGAAATAACAGCTTCATTAAAAAACAAGTTAGTATAACCCCAATAACCACTCCAATCATATATAAAACAAAAAGAAAAGAAGCAAAAGATCCCAAAACACTTAAAACAAACTCATAAGAACCAAGCATCATAAATAAAGCTGTCCCACTAATACCAGGAACAATTGATGTAAAAGCATCAATACTTCCTAAAAAAAGAACATAAATTTGATCCCAAAAAGATTGCTGATATAAATAAACATTATTATTAGAAATAAAAGATATTAAAAAAACTAAACCAAAAGAAAGAAAAAACAGAATATATTCTTTCCCATGGATTTGAATTTTTTTACGAAACTTTAAAATCGTTCCAAAAATCAAACCCAAAATAAAATAAATTGTTATATCATAATAATTTTTTAATAAAAATAAAATAAATTGACTAAAAAAAGAAATAGCGATAAATAATCCTATTCCAAAATTAACAAGCAATCTTAAATGCTTCTTCTTATCCTCAAAAAAACAAGTAATAGCCTTGATTAAATCTTCATAAATCCCCATAAACATAGCGAGCATAGCTCCACTCACACCCGGTATAATTTTACCTATTCCAACAATAAACCCCATTAAAATTAATCTTAGGTCCATATAATCCCCCTATTAAATATATGAAAAAAAGAATAATTTCAAGAACTAATTTTTAATCAACAATCATCATAAACTGAGAAACACATAAAAGAATAGTAATAACATTTAAAACTAAACCAGCAGTATTAGCTCCATTTTTAATTTTACTACGACTTCCAACAGCTAAACAAAAGCCAATAATAGATAAAAGAGCAGGTAAGAAATAACTAAAACAGCTGTAATTATGAGCTCACTATGATAATCGTTATGCAAACCAACCCCATACCAATCATAATCTACATAAGCTGCAAAACCAAGAGCAATAAAAAGAGTAATAATAGCAATAATAACAGCAATAATACCTAACACCATGCTAGCTGTTGCAGTTCCAGTCCCCGGGGAAGTAACAACTTGATAATTTTGATTATTATCCCCTTTTAAAGACTTACCACAATTTGCACAAAAAGAAGCATCATCTTCAATTTTTTTCCACAATTTGAACAATACATAAACTTCAACTCCTTACATTAAATATATCATATAATTTTTTTAAATTCAAGAAATATAAAAAAGAAGACTAACAACATCTTCTTTCATAAACATTTTGTACTTCATTTTCTTCACAGCAAGAATAAGCAGGCATATAAGTATGCCGATAAATATGATGATTAATAATTCTCGTATTGCAAGGAATAATATGAGGAACTTCATGACAAATATAGCGATGGCAAACACTCTCTTGTGGACATTCATACACCGGAGGACATACAACTCCAGGCATTGCCTCACTCATCATATTTGGCATATCCATATTCATATCACAACAACAAACATTTTTAGTATATTCTTCTGCTTTACATTCTTTAACAGCTTCAAAATCACGATTATTAATTTTCAAGACAATCACTTTCCCTTTCTAGTGTATCTTATGACTAAATTATAATCATGCATAGGTATTTATCCTAACTTTTAAACTTAAAATGGCATTTTCATATTTCCGTTACTAAAACGTTTCATCATATCTTTCATAGACTCAAACTGTTTAAGTAAGCGGTTCACTTCCTCAACACTTACGCCACTACCCTCGGCAATCCTCTTTTTTCTACTAGCTTTAAGAATTTCTGGATTATGTCTTTCAATTGGTGTCATAGAACTAATAATTGCTTCTACATGAGCTAGTTGTTTAGGGTCAATATTAACATTATTAAGTCCCATTTTTCTAGCACCCGGAAGCATTTTTAAAATATTTTCCAAAGGACCTAACTTTTTAATTTGTTTAATATTGGTTAAAAAATCTTCTAAATCATATTTTCCTTTGCGCATTTTCGCCATTTGATCTTTCGCATCATCTTCACTGATTAAACCTTCTACTTTCTCAAGCATTCCTAAAATATCTCCCATATCAAGAATTCGCTCAGCCATCCGGTCTGGATAAAACTCTCTTAGTCCATCCATTTTCTCAGAGTCCCCAACAAACTTAATTGGAATATGTGTTAAATGCCTAACGGATAAGGCAACACCACCCTTAGTATTCCCATCAAGTTTTGTTAAAATAGTGCCTGTTAATTTAAGTTTCTCATTAAATCCCGTAATAACGTTTATAGCATCTTGCCCCATCATCGCATCGATTACTAAAACTGTTTCATCCATTTTAAAGTTAGACGATAATTCTTCAAGTTCTCCCATTAAAGCTTCATCGATTTGTAAACGTCCCGCTGTATCAATAATAATATAATCAAGCTGATTTTCTTTAGCATACTCTAATGCTTCACGCCCAATTTCTACAGGACTAATTTTACCTTTTGTAAATACTGGCACATTTAAACTTTTTCCAATTTCTACTAATTGTTCTATTGCAGCAGGTCGATAAATATCACAAGCTACTAAAAGGGGTTTTTTATGATATTTTTTTCTTACATAATTAGCAAGTTTTCCTGCTGTAGTCGTCTTACCACTACCTTGAAGTCCACAAAGCATTAAAATAGTTGTTCCATTATTTACTTTTAAAGGCTCATATTCTCCCCCAAGTAATTCTACTAATTCATCTTTAACAAGCTTAATAAAAAGTTCATCTGGCTTTAAACTCTTAGATACATCAAGCCCCAAAGCTTTTTCTTTAACTTTATTAACAAATTCCTTTACAACTTGATAATTAACATCTGCCTCAAGTAATGCAAGTCTAATTTCTCGCATAGCATCACTAATATTTTCTTCGGTAATTGTACCCATTCCACGAATATTTTTAATTGCTTTACTAATTCTATCTCCCATATATTCAAACATTGATATCATCTCCAATAAAAATATTGTATCACACAAAAAGGCTAAACTCAAGGATTAGCCTAACGTCGTATTTCTTATATGATCAATAAAATCACGCATAATCGTTAAATAAGTTTCATTATTATTTGCTTCTTCATCTGTTATTGTATACATAGTATCCACACTTATAATATTAGCATCATATTCACTTTCTAAGGAAGAAATAAAATCTGTTTTTTCATCAGTATCACATAAATAAAAATCAGTATAAGTACCATCATCAAAAGCTTCCTCTATCGCTTTTCCATTGCTTTCCTCACTCAAAATAACAACATCAAACCCATAATTTTTTAAAAAAGCAAGTTTTCTACTAGATACGACAATGGTTGAATTCCCATCACTTTTAGCTTCCATCGCTACACTTCGAAGTTCCGCATCCATAAAAGATAAAGTCACTTCTAATTCATCATATCTCTCTTTTATCTCTTCAGCAAATACCGTACTATTTGTATAATCAATCAAGTTATTTTTAATATTCTTAGCAAGCATCAAATAATTATTAGGGCTAAGCCATAATTCTTCTATACTATTTTCATAATTTAGGCCATAAGCTACATCAACAAGCAATAAATCATGGTTCATATCTAAAAACTCTCTTGCTAACTCTTTTTCTGAAGTAAGACCATTATAAACAAATAAACTGCCATCACTATAATTTGCTTTTTGGCGATCAGTAAGTTGATATTCTTCAACATTAGCCCCATTAGGATAAATACTACTAACTTCTCCTTCTTCCCCATATAAATATTGTGTTAAATATTGAATCGGATAAATAGTTGTATATACCTCATTATTCAAAAATCGACCTTGTTCACATCCTGATAAACTTAGCATAAATAAACTCAAAGCTAAAACTTTAATTACTTTCTTCATTCATAGTCCTCCATGACTATTATTATTTTAAATTATTTTTTAAAATAAATCAATAGAATATTTAATTTACCAAAAAAGTCCTTTTAAAGCATTAAACAATCCTGATAATCCATTAGTCATAACCTCACTAATCCCATTAGTAACCTTATTTCCAAACTTAGTAACCCCATTAGAATAATCAATACTTTCACTTTTTAAATAATCTTTAACATCAACAACTTCCCCGTTTTTAACATCATCTTCAAACTGTTTTATCGCCTCTTCAGTAAGAACTGCCCTTTTACTCATCTTCGATTCATAATACCCAGATTCATATGCTATTAAAAGAGCTACAAAAATCAAAAAGAAACAAAAAAGAATTCGAAAGAAATATTTACTTTTCTGACTTTTCTTCATGAATATCCTCCTTAATATAAGTAGCAATAACTTCTGCTAACACTTTTAAACTACGATTAACCTCATCAATAGTATTATTACATCCTCCCACTTGAATTAATAAAGCTTTTGAAGAAAAATCTTGATTATAAACTCCCTGATATCCCTCACCTCCTCTTAAGGATATACCCCTAGTTAAATTCTTTTCTTTATCTAACAAAAGCTCATTTAAACGAGTAGCAAAGGCCTGATTTAACTGATAATTATCCTGATCAGTTCCCACAACAAACAAAATTTTAGCATATTCCTCTCCTTCAATTACAACACTTGTCTCTTTCTTTTCATCATCCGCTATTTGTAAATCAAAAAAATACTTTAAACCAGGAAATTCTTCTGTTCTTTTTTGCAAAAGTATTTTTGATGCAGCATAACTATTGCTATAACTAATATTTTGCTTCTTTAATACTTGAGCAACACTATCTTCTTCGACTACACTTCCAATGCCATAACTTTTTAAATATTCTTGTAAAATAAAACTAGCTTGAACAACAAAAGGTTGAATACTATAACGATTAAAATAATGGCTTTGATATTGATCGGTCTGAAAAGTATTATACAAATACACTACCTCATCTAAAGAAGACCCAACTTCTTTTATCGAGCCAACTTTTATTTCTCCATCATCTAAAAAAATGCCATCAATCCCTAATGCAGTATAAAAAAGAAAACTATCACTTCTAATAAAATCATCCCTTAAAGCATTTCCAAAAGAATTTCCAACAAAATAATCAATAAATGATGATTCCGTATTTCTTAAAAAGAAATGAACGATAAAATTAAGTCCAAAAACTAGAAAAATAGTAAATGCCAAAATAAAATAATAAAGTCTATACCTAGGTATCTTAATTTTTTTCTTTGTAATAAATCTTCTCATTATATCACCTAATACGATTATATAATATTCCCTCCTAAGTTTATGTCGAACCAAAGAAAAAAGAAGAAAAATCTTCTTAAAAAAAATATTCATTTAATGCTTGAGCTATAATTTCACTAACTTTTTCAACCACTTCTTGAACATGACAAGTAGTATACATTTCCTTATGCATTAAAAAGACAAGAGGAACACCTATTGCAATCACAGGAATTCCAAAAGTATTAGCATCAATCTTTTTATTATCCTTTATAGCACTTCCAGGAATAATGCCTGTATTATTAACTTCAATACAATTATTTAAATACTCTTTATTATTAGTTGCTAAAGCATCAATCATAATAATCATACTAGGCTTTAAATTCTTTACAACCATTTCAATTAACCGAAAAGAAGAAATACCAGTTTTTTCAATTACTTCCGGATTAAACAAAGCTACTTTAGGTAAATTTAAAAAGTCTGTAAAATGATTAGTAGCCATAACCTTATTCGTCACACTTACCCCCAAACAATCACAAGGAATACTAGAATTGCCTAAACCAATAATAAGTGGATCAGTTGTCTTTAAATCTTTAAATAAGACTTTAAATATTTTTAACAACTCATTTTTAATCATTTTCCTTTTTTCATGCATAGCTACATAATCAAATACAATCGTATAATAATCTCCCCTTACTTTCTTAATATATTTCTCACTTTGATAATCCACACAAAAATGGTGTACAGAAAAACCTCTACCTTTTTTTTCATCAATCTTAAAACGATGTTCTTTTAATGTTTTAGATACATCCATAAACGCTTTTTTCATTTCTAACCCCTTTATTAATATGGAAAAAAAGGAATAAATCATTCTATTTTAACATAGTTTTTTACTAAAAAACTTGAAAAACAATAAATATTCTGATAAAATGAATAATGACAAAAAAAGGAGGAGTTTAAAATGGCAAATATTAAAAGCTCTAAAAAAGCAATAAAAGTAATAGCAAAAAAGACAGAAAATAATCATGAACTTAAAGCCAGAGTTAAAAATTTAATTAAAGATACTGAAAAAGCAATAAGTGCTAATGATTATGAAAAAGCAAGTCTTTTATGGAAAGATGTACAAAAATATTTAGATCAAGCTGTAAGTAAAGGCTTAGTACACAAAAATACATCTGATAGACAAAAATCTAGATTATCGTCAAAAATAAAAAATATGAAGTAACAAAGGATTGTTGGCTTCATTTTTTTTTGCTATACTTATAGTAAAGGTGATGAAATGAAAAAATTATTAATACCACTAATATGTCTATTCACTATTTTAATTGTCTTATTAAATGTTGATGTAATAACAGACCGTCTAATCTTCTTTTTAAATCACAATAAAACTACAAAGATTGAAACCAAAAATGCATACTATAAAACAAACAACTACATTTTTGCTTCTAACACAGATGAATACACCCCCTATGGAATAGAAGATATTATTAATATTATGTATTCAATCATCAATAGTGGAACAACTAGCTTTACTTTTTATTGCCCTAAAGAATATACCGATTGCATTGATAACATGAAAAAACTAACCAAAGACGAAAATCTTCTTACTCACTTAAATAATTTTGTTCATCCCTACAATTCTTTTAGAAGCATAGAAGCAAGCATCTCTGATTCTGGTGAAATTATTATAAAAATAAATCACTTATATCAAGAAGAAGAAATTAAAAAGATTAATACTAAAGTAAAAGAATTAATAAACACTCTAATCACCGATGATTTAACAGAAGATTATGATAAAATAAAAGCAATTCATGATTATATTATTAATAATACTAAATATGATTTAGAAAATAAAAAAGAGCTTAAAAGTTATACTGCTTATGGCCCCTTATTTAATAAATTAGCAACATGTAATGGATATACAGATTTGATGGCTATTTTTTTAACAGAAATGGGTTATGACAACTATAAAGTGGCAACAACTAAGCAATCATCGAATAAAACCGAAGGGCATATTTGGAATGCCGTCAAAGTCAAAGATGAATGGTTACACTTAGACCTTACATGGGATGATCCAGTAAGTAAAGATGGCAGTAATTATTTATATCATAAATACTTTTTAATTGATACCGAGGAACTACAAACAGCGGATGCTAATATTACAAGTACTGATCATATCTTTGATGAAGTAATTTATAGCGAATTAAAAAAGCACTAAGCCAAAAGCTTAGTATTTTTTATCCAAAACGGCCACCGCCGCCTCCACCGCCAAAGCCTCCACCTGATGAAAATCCTCCACCAAATCCGCTACCACTCGAATAATTCGAATGAGTATTAGCATAATTTGCAGCTTGACTTTGATAAGCGCTATTAACCGCTTGATTTACACTAGAATTAATTATAGGGCCAATATTAAAATAGAAAAACATAGGCGCATAATCTATAGAAGCCTCTGATATATCCATCTCACTAATATAAACATTCATACTTTCCTTAAGTTTATCAGCTAAACCAAATACCGTAGCATAAACTAAATATCTTTCCCATAAAATAATCTCTGGTAATTCTTTTAATTCAAAAGACCCAAAATCATTCAAGAAATTTCTAAAAGCTTTCCATCTTGCATAATGCTCACTTCCCTTTTTTGTCTTTTTATAAACAACTAAAGTAAAAATAAAGAAGATAACTGCTAATAAAATAGCAATATAACTAGGAATATAATCAATCTTATGATTAATAATATACATAAGTAAAAAAATACTAACAAACAATACTAAAATACCTAGAATTTTAGGTGTTGAACTAACAAAAAAGAATTTTTGATCCTCACCCTTTTGTAAAATGTTTTGCTGCCATTGGGTATAACTTTTAATAAATTTAGAACAAGTCTTTGTTCCAGTTGCATAACTCTTTAAATTTTTTGTTGTAAACACTTTTTCATTTAAAGCATTTACTTTTCCTTTTCCTACTGTATCAAATAAAAACTCAACGAGCATTTCTTCACTATCATTTAATCCATCCATATTAATTAAAGTAAACTCATAATTCTTAACTTTATTTGTTGAAACAATCTCTGAAGCTTTAATATTCTTCTTATAAATAAGATTCATAATAGAAGCAGACATAGCATTAGGTGTTATCTTACGATTCATTAAATAATCAATAACTTCAACATTATAGTCATCAATAAACTCTCGATTATATTTAGAATAATAGCTAGACTTAGGACTGCGCCCATATTTAAGATAAACAAACCCTCCTAATATAACAACACATCCAATTAAAACCCAAGAAAGCGAAATAGCTATATTGCGCTTTTCTATTAATTCATCTCTCAAATTATTAGCTACTTCTGCTCTTAAAATTTCAACATCAATAATATGATCTAGAGCATTTTGATAACTATGTTTCAAAACTTCTTGATCTATAACCAAATTAGGATCAAAAG
This sequence comes from uncultured Bacilli bacterium, assembly GCA_944327365.1. Classification (GTDB taxonomy): domain Bacteria; phylum Bacillota_I; class Bacilli_A; order RF39; family UBA660; genus Caccenecus. The sequence goes on along the minus strand of CALVHI010000011.1, from coordinate 6,929 downwards.
TAACACGTAAATCGATTGATTCTCCAGGCAAAACCTCTTTTATTGTAGCAATCACTGTTGATTGATCACTCGCTTTAATATTCCCATCTAAATTACCATGAGCCCAAAAACGAAAAAGTTCACTAGAATCACTCTTAGGTAGATGTAGTTGTACTTCTACATTCCTCAAGGTATCTTCAAACCCATCAGGAATAAAAGTCCAATAAACTTCTGCAACATCTTGATGAATCACAACAACATCTTGAACTGTATATTGAAGATAAAATGCAACTTTTTGATGATTTGTATAATCATACATCCGATATCGATACCCATTAGCAAGTATACTTTCTGTATAAAGTTTTTCATCTCCATCATTTGCCTGACTTACCAAGAAAAAAGAATCAAAATCATCATCCAAGAAAGTTTCAAAAGAAACATCATCAATTTCTTTAGAAAAAACCTTTACATCACTAATATTAGTCGCATTATAAATAGCATTATTAAAAAAGCTATCCCCTTCATCTAATGCACTATTTTGATATAACAAATCTCTTTCAAAATAATTAAATGTTCCATCTGCTACAATAATTTCATGAACTTCTAAATCTCCATTTTCTAAAATATAAGCATCAACCAAATAATCAGTAACTTGAACACTAACTGCCAAAACTGAAGTAGGCGCCAAAAAAGCAAATAAACCTAAAATAACTTTTTTTATCATAATAAATCCTTTCAAAAAAAGGTTAACCTACTGGTAACCTTAAAATTGTACTTTAACATTTTCTTTTTCTTTTTCATTTGCTTCAAAGAATTTTTCTTGTTTAAACTTAAATAATCCTGCAATAATGTTAGATGGTACCATTTCAATCTTATTATTATATTGCATCACAATATCATTATAAAATTGTCTTGCAATAGCAATCTTATCTTCTGTTTGTTGTAACTCTCTTTGTAACTCTTGGAAGTTTTGATTAGCTTTTAAATCAGGATAATTTTCTGCTAGAGCAAAAAGTTTATTAATAGCATTCGTAAGTTCCCCATCTGCTTTTAACTGATCTTCTGGCAAATTAGCAGTCATATAATGATTACGAGCCTGTATTACTTCTTCTAAGGTCTCACTTTCATGTTTTGCATATCCCTTAACTGTTTCAACTAAATTAGGTATTAAATCAAATCTTCTTTTTAATTGAACATCAATTTGACTCCAAGCATCTCTAACTCGATTACGAAAATCTATTAAAGAGTTATAAGTTGCAATAGCCCAAATAAGAATTAAAACAACAATGACAACAATAACAATAGCTACCCACATACTGAATCCTCCTTATATAATTATATTACCATAGTTTTTATATTAACTCAAGAATATTTTTTCCACTTGTTTTACTTTATTATCTATAATAGAATATAGATACAAATGAATTTCCTTATCACTAATACTTTTTACATATTCATAATAAACACTTAACTGACGAATATATGCCTCATCATCAATATTCTTAAGCTTATAATCAATAATTTTTATCTCTTTATCATACTCAAGCATTAAATCAATAATACCATGATATTCCCTATTTTGATAAGTAAATACAAATTCTAATTCTTGATAAATAGAAGCTTCTTGAAAATCAAATGTATCCAGCAAATGTTTTACATAAATATTTGGCTTTTTCACTCTTTTAAAATCGGTTTCTTCTAACATCTCATGAATTTTAGTTCCATAATCTAGCGTTTTTTGATCATTCAATGTAAGAAGCGAATGAACTTCTTTTGAGGCATGCTCTTCTTCTAAAATTTTATAATCTAAATCTAAATCATGAAAATGAATAACTTCATCCGTCTCATATTTTTGCCTATTTTTATGAATCCCAAACTCATATTCACGTGTCAAATGAAGACTAGCTACATCTACATCTTTAACATAATCTTTTAAATTTAAAGAAATAGAAGCTAAAAAATCATAGAAAGATCGATATTTCATCCCCATTAAATAATCGATATGTCCCTTAACCGTATTCATCTTTTTAAATTCAGGTACAACCATAATCATTTTCTCTTTCGCTCTTGTTAAGGCTACATAAAAAAGTCTTATTTTCTCGGCAATTTCTTCTTCCATATATTTATTTTTAATAAGTTCCTTTGTAAACAAAGTACCAATTCCATTTTCCCAAAAAGGAGTTAAAATACCATAGGTTGAATCAACCATAAATCTACTTTGTAAATCACCTAAATTAAATTTTTCTTTAAATCCAGCAAAATAACAGATGGGAAATTCTAATCCCTTTGATTTATGAATATTCATAATTTTAACAGCATTTCCACCCGCTTTTGCTTCTTTATATCTTATTTCCATTCCTGAAGTAATCATATTACCAAGATAATCTACAAAATCTAAAATAGTAAAACCAAGCACTTCCATCGAACTAGCAAGATCCAAAAGATAATCCAAACGAACCATCGCATCTAATACATTTGCAACAGTAATTAATTGTTTATAAAAATCATATTTCAAAATAATTTCTTCTAAAATCTGATTAGGAGTCATATAATCTATTTTTTTAGATATTTCTAAAGCTTTCTTATAAATAGAAGTTTCATAAAAAGTATTATCGTCTAAAACTTTAAAAATTTCTTCATCATCCATATTTCCAATATAACTACGCGCAATACTAACAAAATAATAACGCATATTAGCATCATATTCTTTATTATAAATTGCTAAAATAAGACGAATAATATTACGAATTATCAAAATATCTTCTTGTTCTACTAAATTACTATCTTTATAAATTTCCATTGGAATATTAAAATATTCAAATATTTTTTTATAGCGACTCATTTCTTTACCACGATCTAAAATAATACAAAAATCACTAAATTTTACATCTCTCATACTTTCTAAATCAAAATCATAAACTTGATAATGAGCATCACACTTATTTTTGATATCTTGAGCAATAATAAATGCTTCTACCTCAGCATTAGCAAAATTATCATCAGCTTGATATTTCAAAATTTCTAAATTATGATTTTCTTCTGTTCCTTTTTGTTCATAAAGAAGATTTCCAAAAATCATTGCATGATGATCCTGATAATCTACTCCACCTAAATCTGGAATCATAATAAGATTAAATATTTCATTAATATTAGCTAAAACTTCTCTTCTTGAGCGGAAATTTTCTAATAAATCAATCTTTTCACCATCCATGTGTTTTTTATAACGCTCATATTTTTCTCTAAAAATATCAGGATTAGCATTTCGAAACCGATAAATAGACTGTTTAATATCTCCAACCATATAAACATTATTATTCTCGATTTCCCTAATAAACATTTCCTGTAAATCATTCGTATCTTGATATTCATCAATCATAATTTCTTGATAACTAAACTTTAATTCTTCTCTAATACTTGGATTATTTTTAACAAGCGAGATGGCCATCTTTGAAATATCGCCAAATTCAAAAGCATTTTTCTGTAATTTATAAGCATGTATTTTCTCATCTAACTTCAAGATAATATGAGTAATAGCTAAAACATACTCTTTTGTACTTTTAACTTGTGATTTTAATTCCTCTTCACTATAAATGGTAAGATTATTAAAATCGGTCACCAATTTTTTTAAATCATCTTTTAATTCCTTCGCTTCTTCATCTAAATTTTGAAATCTGGGTAATTCAATTTTTTTACCATATAAATCACTATAACTTCTAGGCCTAAAAACACTAGATACAGCCTCATAACACTTTTCACTTACCTTTTCTGTTAAAAATCCCTCTAAAGCATAATAATCATCTTCAATCATCATACATAGATTTTTTAAATAATCAAAATATTCCAAAAAAATCTTATCAATATAATCATCACTATAATACTTTTCTATATAATGAAGCAAATACTCATGTTTATCATACCTTAAATCAAGCGTATTGCTAATATTTAAAATAGCACTTTTAATGGTATCATCATCACGGTCTGTAAAATCTCGAACTAATTTTAAATAATTTTCATCTTTCTTCTCATATAACTCCATAATAATCTCATCAAGTAGTCTATTTTTCTCCAAATTGATAATCGAAGAATCAATAATAGAAATATTCTCATCTAAATTGAAAAGATAATGATACTTTTTAACTAAACTTAAAGCATAAGCATCAAAAGTAGTAATATAAGCTGCATCAATAAAGGTTAGTTGTTCTACCATACCCTCTTTTTCCATTTTCTTTCTAATACGCTCTTTCATTTCTCCTGCTGCTTCATTCGTAAAAGTAAGAATTAAAATATTTCTAATATCAATGCCACTTTTAAGTTTTCTAATAACCCGCTCTGATAAAACGGCTGTTTTCCCAGAACCAGCCCCAGCTGAAATAATTAAATTACATCCCTCTTTATCTATTGCCAGTTGTTGTTCTTTCGTCCATTTCAAGCGCTATCACCTCCAAGTACCACTTCATTTTGCTTACGCTTATAACATAAATCTCTAAATTTACAATAAGTACAAGCTACATTTTTCCCCTCAACTACTTTCGGATTAATATAAAAGTCCCCACTTAAAATATGATTTACTACTTCATCGATAATCGCTTCAATTTTAAGAATCACCTCATCCATTTCGTCATCTGATATTACTTTCGATTTACTACTAATTTGTCCATCTTTTTTAAATTGTAAATTTTTAATATTTTTACTATTTTGATATTCATCATCAATCATTTCCATAAGCGCCTCATCACTATTAGTAAATCCTTGTAAAGCAAGTTTTTCTTGAAGCAATGCCCTCACATCTTTTTTAAACTGAATATTCTCTTTTTTAGGAAGAACTTTTTGTATATAAAAACCTGCTATAAAAGCATCATGAAACCGTTCTGATTTTTTAAGTAAATATAAATAAATTGGAAGTTGCAAATGAAGCCCATAATCCAAATCTTTTAGTGTAATATTAGTGTTTCCTGTTTTATAATCCACCACCGCTAAAACTTCTTTATCATGCCTATTCGTATACATAACTTTATCAATCATACCTTTAAAGGTGACTTTCATATCATCGCGGTCTTTATAAACATAAAATTCCTGCTCAAATAAATAATTATGTAGTTTTGAATGTTTCGCTTGTTCTCTAATAACTTGTAAAATATTTTTTAAATCATCACTAAATTTTTCTAAATAAAAGAGTTCTTTTACATTTAATACATATCCCTTATCTTTAACAAATTTCATAATTTGCGTGGGTATATCAATATCCCGAATAAGCCCAACCTCTAAAATATGATGCATAACATTACCAATAATTGTTTTAAAAGTTTCTTCAAAAATATCCAAATGTAATATTTTGCTAACATAATAATGAAAAGCACATTCTTGATACATTTCCATATTAGTATAAGATAAAGTAATATCATGATTCAGTTTTTTTCTAATAAGTTCTTTTGATACACCTGTAAACTGATTATTATAAGTATTATAAGGTATATCCAAAGTATTCTGATAAATCCCTAAGTGTTCATGAACACTATTATACTTATATAAATCATCCAACATGGAAGCATACTTTAATTCACTAAACTTTCTAGAATAAGAATGACTAACATTTATTTTAATAGGTTGAACTGAAATATTAAACTTACCAACCAATATAGATGGATAGTATTTTCCTTTTACTCCCGCAAGTTTATACGTAATAACTAAATTTTTAATATGCGAAATTTGCTTGACAATAGAATTAATTTCATAAGCATTACAATCTGTCGTCGTATCTATTCCTAATTTTTCTTTAATCTCATCAGATAAATAATCTACATCTTTTTGTATTTTAGGATATTCATTCACATTAAATCCTAATAAAAAAACATAATCATCATCATCAAATACTGAATTTAAACGAGTCACAAGAACAGCATCATCATACAATGCCCCCTTTAATTTTGTTTGCTTTAAATCATGAATAATAAATTCTCTTCGCAAACGTTTATCTTCAATAAATACCGAACGATTAATAATGTTTATAAGATCATTTACATTTTGATATTTCTCTGATAAATGCAAAACATTTTCTTCAATAGAATATTCATCATAATGTAATAAAAAATCTTGAGCTAACATAGTACTATAAAATGAATGATTACTTCTTTTATTAAAGGGAATTTGATATAAAGAAAAATAACGATTTAAAATATTATCATATTCATTAGAAGCAATAACTTTAATATGATGAAGAGGAATATTATTAGCAATTAATTTACTTATTTCTTCTAAAACAAAATGTACCTCTTCATCTTCATTTTCAGCTTCATAAATAGTAGGAAGATAATCTTTTTTATCTTTTTGATATACTTCATAGGATGTATTTAATTTAGATAAAATAATCTTTTGTTCTTTACTAAGTTCATAATAACCATAAACAAGTACTTTTTTATTTTTAAAAAGATCAACAAAATTATCATGATAAAGAAGTAGATGATTCTCATCAAGCAAAGCTTTTAAATGAAGCAAAAACTGTACTTTCTCATAATTTATATCTTGCAAATAATATAAGTTTTCTAAATAAATTTTAGCAACCTCAACACTAACATGATAATAATCCATAATAAAAGCAATTGTTTTATAATCATAATCAAAAAACAAATTCTTTTTTAAATCTTGAAAAGTATAAAACTTAAAATTACGAAAAATGTGCTTTTGGCTATTTTCTCTTAAGATATTTTTCTTATTTTCTTCAGTTGAAATGATAATTGTTTGCTCCATAAGCTTCACTACTCCTAAATTATCTTACCATTTATTATTTAGATTATCAATGGTATATTTAGGTATTGAAAAAAATTTAACATAAAACTGTTGACAATAGGCATAATATTTACTATAATGTACATGTATTGCTCGTTTAGCTCAGTCGGTAGAGCGCACGGCTGTTAACCGTTAGGTCGTAGGTTCGAGTCCTACAACGAGCGCCA
>CALVHI010000010.1 GCA_944327365.1 uncultured Bacilli bacterium | reverse complement strand
ATGCTTACGACTAATATTTTTAGAAACATAAAAGAGTGGTAAAATTTCTTTCATCACTCCTCAATGTTTAAGAACCAAAAAAAGAAGCATAAGCCCCTTTATAAAATTGACATTAAAATAAATATAATTAGCAAGCATATAAGCATACCAAGTAAGAACTTCCAAATATATTTTAACCATTCACTATATTTAACTTTTAATGATACAAGCCCAATTCCAAGAATCATACTTGTTGGAATAAAGAATTGAACAAAACCATACAAAGAAGTAAATATAGTATAAACTGGATTCATATAATCTACATATTCAACTGGTAAGAATGCTCCCATTACCCAACCAGTAAATCCTAAGTCAGTATGAAAGATATTTAAAATCAAAGCAGATAAACTCATTGTTGCGATATTAAAGCTCTCTGTTATAGTAAGAAGCTTACTAACTATTGTAGCAACATAAGTAGACTGATAAACTACAATCATAAGCATATAAGCTCCAACGATACAAAGAGATGGAACAATAATCTTTTTTAAACTAGATATAGACGCTTCAACAAAATCACTAACTTTAAAGCGATAACATAAAGCTAAAATGAAAGTAAAGAGTAATAAAACAGCACTAATTGTAATATTATTCCATGATCCAAAAGCAGTTAGACCTGTACCTAGTAAGTTTTTAAAGATATAAAAATCATCCCCAATTTTAATATCTTCAGTTATTAACTCATGAAAATCATCAAATACTTCAATACCAAAATTATCATTCCAATTAACAAACCCTAAAACAACTAAGATTAATAATATTACCCCTATAATAATAATCGGAATTCTATTCTTAGTTTTAAGCTCTCTTTCAGAATCAACTTGTTCATCAAATATCAATGCATCTTCATTTTTTTCATCTTGTTTACTTATATGAGTTAAAGTAAAGAAATTAAATAAAATCAAGCCAATAACTAAAATTCCTGCTCTAACAAGTAAAGCTGGTGGAATCGAATAAGGCAAACTATCTGGTGAAGCTGTTGTAAATCCTAGATAATAATTAAACATAGAAATACCATCAGTTCCATAAGTAGCTCCCATAAGTCCTACTAATACAGCCCCAAATGTTGTAGCTAAAATAGTAATTTTATCTAATTTCATTCGATTTAAAATGGAAATAATAAATGGAATAAAAATTAATACAACAAAAGTCTGTGTTAACAAACTAGTTAAAATAGCAATAATAGTGGAAAACAGTACAACTGCCAGCTTTTTATTTAACTTCTTGGCAATTCCTGATACAATTCTATCATAAGCACTTGTTCTTGTAAGTACACCATAAAATAAAGCAATGGCAATTAACACAACAATTTTATCAATGCCAAATGATAAAGCATAATAAATTGTATAAGCAATATCATATAAGCCAAGTCTTGTCATCCCTATCTCAGTATAACCAGTAGAAGTATAACCTCCGGTTGGTATAATCCAAGTAAGAACAAAAGCTATAAGTATCATAATCAAAATGCCTTTTAATAAGCCATATCTTCTTTCTTCTTTCTTCTTCATAAATTCCCTCCTAAAAAGATTATAATACAATTTTTTTTAAAAAAAAAGAAAAATTTACAATTTTTCTGTGAATTTTTTGTGAAAAAGAAAAAAGTATGGCTTATTTTCTAATCTTTTGGCTTCATTAAAGGAAATAAAATTACTTCACGAATAGACTCACAACCCGTAAGAAGCATGACTAACCGATCTATTCCCATCCCAAGTCCCCCAGCAGGAGGCATACCATATTCTAACGCTTCAACAAAATCAATATCCATATCATTCGCTTCTTCATTACCAAGTTCTCTTTCTTTTAACTGTTCTAAAAATCTCTGCTCTTGATCAATTGGATCATTTAACTCCGTAAAAGCATTAGCATATTCACATCCAGCAATAAACAATTCAAATCTTTGAGTAAATCTGGGATCATTAGGATCTTTTTTAGCAAGTGGACTAATTTCAATTGGATGTCCATAAACAAAAGTTGGTTCTATAATCGTATCTTCAACAAATTTTTCAAAGAAAGCATTAACAATATGCCCAAATCCAAAATGGCTTTCTACCTCTATTTCATTTTCCTGAGCAAGTTTTCTTGCCTCTTCCAAACTCTTTACTTGAAAAAAATCAATTCCTGTCTTCTCACGAATCAAATCAACCATATGCACTCTTCTAAATTTTGGGGCAAGAGAAATTTGATGACCTAAAACCTCTACATCATAAGTACCATTAAGTCCCATTGCACATGTACTAACAATTCCCTCCGTTATATCCATCATTCCTTCTAGATCACTAAAGGCTTTATAAAGTTCAAGGGTTGTAAATTCAGGATTATGTTTCTTATCCATTCCTTCATTTCTAAATATTCTGCCAATCTCATAAACAGCGTCCATTCCCCCAACAAGTAATCTTTTTAAATTAAGTTCAGTTGCAATTCTAAGATACATGTCAATATTTAAAGCATTATGATGAGTAACAAAAGGCCTAGCTGCAGCTCCACCTAAAATTGTCCCTAATATTGGCGTTTCTACTTCAACATAGCCCAACTGATCTAAATAATTTTGAATAAGACGAATAATCTTTGGCCTAGCAAAAGCAATTTTTCTTGCCTCATCATTCATAATTAAATCAACATATCTTCTTCTAAACCTCTCTTCAACATCGTTTAAGCCATGATATTTTTCTGGAAGTGGTCTTAAAGCTTTAACTAAATGTGTATATTCCATACACTTAATTGTAAGTTCACCCGTCCCCGTAAGCATTAACTTTCCTTTTATACCAACAATATCTCCAATATCCGCACTTTTAAACAAAGAATAAACCTCTTCTTTAACATCATTAATTGAAATATACACTTGAATATTCCCTAATTTATCTTTAATAGAGAAAAAACTAGCTTTCCCCATTTTTCTAATAAACATAATTCTTCCTGCTACTTGAACAATAATATTCTCATCTTCTAATTCATCATGAGATAATCCCTTATACTGTTCTTTCAAATCTAAAGAATAATCCGAAACAGTAAACTGATGTCCAAAAGGATCAATACCCAATTCTTTTAACTTATCTAATTTTTGTCTTCTAACCATTTCTTGCTCTGTAAACTCACGCATGGTCCTCACCTCTTGAATAACTATACCATAAATCAAATAGAACTTCAAATAAAAAAGTACCAAATGGTACTAAATCTTATAAACTTTACTTGATTTTCTTGTCAATAAATATACAGCTATAAGAGCAACTATTCCCCCACCGATAGCAATATATGGAATAACGCTACCTGTCTCAGGACTAGGAACATCATTACCATCATCAGGTGTTACATTACCACACACTTGAGCATATTCCTCAGCGCTAATCTCATTACCGTCATTATCAAAATAGAATCCAGGAACATTAACACTACAATCTAAATTAAGTGGTGCTGTCTCTAATAAACATTCCTCTGCTCCATCTTGATCAACAGTTCTAACTGTAAATAATAATACTCTATCCCCTTCATTTAAACTTCCTGTTGCTTGTAATAAAACAGTAGTAATTCCATTATCATTAGATGGATGAACCATTAAAAAGGAATCACCAGGTGTTACAGCATCAATATCAACACCAGTAGGAACTAAACTCATATATAAGAATTCAAAATCTACACTTCCAACGGTCAAGTAATAATTCCAAGTCTTAACTCCATCAGCTTCATCTTCAGCACTTTCATAAGTCCAGCTGACATCACCAGCTTCAAAAGTACCATATCTACCTGCACTAATCGCTTGCTCATTAACATATACACCATCACTAGTCTCCACAAATCCGGCAGGTTCCGCTGCATAAACAGAACTTGGCATCAAAACAAAAACACTAGCAACAACACCAAATAGCAAAATAACTTTTTTCATTCTTTAATCTCTCCCTTACTATTATGCCTTAATTATATCACAAAAATGTAAAAAATACAGTTATTTTTTAAAAATATTTAAAAAAGTGTCAATTTGTGTTATGATATTAATGGTGAATAGTGTGAAAAAAATATTAATAAGCATCGAAAATAATCAAATTATTTTTTCTTATAAAACAAAGAACAGCAAAATTAGTAGTGATTTAATTAATACTAACATTATTAGCAACAATGAATTAATTTTTAGTGATATTTATATAAAAGAAAATTCTAAAATTTTATCATCATTCATTAAAGAACTATCAGTCCAATATCATATCACAAAATCCATAATCACTAAAATAGATTTAGCTTCTACTATTTTACCTCTTTTATATAAAGCTACTTTAATTACTAGCCTAGAAATAAAAGAAGAAGAGACACTAACATACCAAATTTGTGAAGAATTAATCCGCAATGGACATATAAATACTTTAATTTGTTATAATCTTCAACCCTTTATGATCGAACGTCTAGATAAATTTAATATTAAATGTACATCCCGTTGTGAAATCCTTTATTTAAGTAATTTCATGGAAAAAAATAATCTTTTAAGATATTCTAACATTTATTACAAGACCAACATACGAATAACCTTCCCTCTATCTTTAGAAGATCAAAAAGATTTAAAAGATTTCTTAGAAATAAATAAATATTTAAAAGTAATTCATATTAATCGTCTTATCAATCAAGAATTAGAAAATTTAGTAAATTTACTCACCAAATATAATCGTCATAATTTAAAAATAATTATTCATGAAAATATAACAGACGAAAAGATTGCTTTATATTTAAAAAATAAAAACAAACAATACAAAAAAAAGTATAAAATTTATCTTTCTTTAGAATATTCTAAAGAATACTTAGATAAAAACATTTTCAAGCAAGCTATAGCAAACACCTTAAAAGTTTGCGGTTTAATTGTATCAAGTTTAGTTATTTTAATTGTAACTTATATTGGCATTTCTAACTATGTTTCTTTTAAGCAAGTCTCATCAATCGAAGAGGACTTAGCCAAAGTAATTGAACTGACAGATCCAGCCCCTATTATTGAACAAAAAAATGAAGAAAACCTAGAAGAAGCAAAAGAAAATGAAACACCAATAGAAGAGATCAAAATGATTACAAACAAAGAATTGGCATCACTATTAACTGTAAATGAAGATGTTGTTGGAAAATTAACAGTAAATAATACTAATATAGACTATCCAGTAGTTCAAGCTAAAGATAATGATTATTATCTTGATCATAATATTAACAAAGAAAATAATGCCAATGGATGGATATTCTTAGATTTTCGTAATGATTCGATGAATTTAAATAAAAATAATATCATATATGGACACAACATGTATTATAGTGGGATCATGTTCGGAACTTTATATAAAGTAGCAAATAAAAACTGGTATACTAACCCAGAAAATCAAATTATTACTTATAACACTTTATATGAAAACATGGAGTTTAAAATATTTTCTATTTATCGTATTCCCGATACAAATGACTATTTAAAGGTATTCTTTGATACAGATGAGGATTTTCTAGAATTTATTACTATGATTAAAAATCGTAGCATTTATAATTTTAATGTACCTGTAGAAGCTGATGATAAAATTATCACTTTATCGACATGCAGTAATAACGGAACCAAAAGATTAGTCATTCATGCTGTTTTAATAGATGAATAAAATTTACTTAGATAAATGAAGGGTTGTAGGAATTTGTCTAAAACTAAATAATTCATCTAACATTTGTAAAAACTCTTCATAATTCATAATCATTTCCCAAATAATTCGATTATTTTTAAATTCTTTAGGAATCCAACTCCCTTTTTTATAATGTTTTAAATGAATATTTCTTCCTGTTATATATAATTTAATTTGATCATGACTAAATTCGATTTGATTATGGGTAATAGCATTTCTAATATTTAGAAATAATCTTTTATCATCTAATCCATCTATCGCTTCTTCTAATAAATGATTATAATAACGCATCATACCTAATAAATAAGATAAATACCCTTTAGCAGCCTGATATTTTACAGCTTCTTCATAACTTCTTTTAAATACTCTAATATAGTCTTTATAAACATTTTTAGCATGAACAAAATGTATATCAAACGAATATTTCTTTTGTAACTCCCAAACCAAATTACTTTCTTTTTCAAAAATAGGATAATCACAAAATAAAATATTAGCATAAACTTTCACTAAAAAATTTTTAGCATCTCTTAAAATATAAAGATTATCCTTCGATAAATGATCCAACTGATTTAAAATTTTCAACAAATTTATAACAATAATTGAATTGTAAAAAATAGGATCTCCCATCTTAACTTTATTAATTAAATACAGAAGTTTACCACTAAAACTCATTTCTTGAAAATCTTGATCAATAAATAATTCTTCATTTATTGAAGGATGAATTAGCTCTAAATGAATAAATTTCCCAAAATAATCCTCTACTTCCCTAAAAATATGATTTAATCTTTCTATAGCTTCATCAAAAGATAAATCAAGACGATTTTGATAATGATTAAGCTTATATTTAACAGAATTAAAAATCAAAAGAAATGTATATCGTTTAGAATTAATACCAGTATCTTTAAAGTAGTTAGCCCAAGTATTTTGATTACCATTAAGAAGTGTAATTTGATAAAACTGAATAAAGCCTAAATTCCAAAGATCTTTAAAGTCATAACAACGGGCTATAGACTGAGGAATAATAGAAAATATTGCTACATCATTCATTCCCTTTACAAAATCATTTTTACCATTAGATATTGTCGATAACACCAGTGCTTCTAACCATAATAGATCAAAACGTGTATCATAATGATCATCAATATAAATCATTTTATCTTGATAAATAAAATCTTGATGAGCTAATTTATCGCGAATTAATTTAAATTGTTCTTTAAATCCTAAAGAAGAGCGACTATGATATCCTCTGCCATAAACAATTTCCCCTCTTGTTGTTTCTATCTTTTTCATCAAAAATAGTTCTTCATAAATAAAATCAGGAACTTTCTCCCATACTGCATCCATATTATTCGTAAAAAGAGTAATTAAACACCATAATTTAATTTCATCAACTCTATCCCTTAATACATCCAAGCACTCTTGATCAGGTTTATTAGCATATTTAATTAAATAACGAATCCCCAAAGCAGCAGATACTCTACCTAATTGATCCACAACCATTCCTCCTAAATCTACAAAACAGCCTTCAAATAATTAATTTTAATCCCCATGCTTCTAAACTTTTTCTCATATTCTGTCAAAACATTGGGAATTAAGCTATGTTCTAAATCAAAGGAAATCTCTTCTAAAATATACCCATGTTTACTCAAACTAACAATTGAACTAGCAAACAAGCCTAAATTATCTGTCTTCATAATAATCTGTTTTTTTTCTTGAAACAAAGAATCATAAACATGCAAAAAAACCTCACTAGTAAGTCGTCTATCTTGATTTCTCCTCTTAGGCCAAGGATCAGAAAAATTTAAATAAATAGTTGTAATTTCTCTTGCAAATACCTGCTCTAACTTTAAAGCATCTAAACAAACAATTCTTAAATTAGGTAAATATTGGGGATACTTTTTAATTGCTCGTGCCAAAACACCGCTATATTTTTCAATTCCAATAAAATTAATGTCTGGATTTTTAAGTGCCATTTCATAAATAAAATCACCTTTCCCCATCCCAATTTCCAAATGAATTGGTTGGCAATTTTGAAAAACTTCATGCCATTTTCCTTTATATTCCCAAGGCTCATGAATTAAATAAGAGCACTCCTCTAATAAAACATCTTTATTTTTTAAATTTCTAAGTCTCAAAATAAATCACTGCTTTCTAAATAAAACATATAATAAATTGAAAGGATGAATGTATGAAAAAGGATAGAAATACTTTTTTTGAAGGATCTAGTTACTTTGCTCAAGCAAACATGCCAAACCCCAACATGAATATAGCAAATGCTCCCTTCCAAACTAGCTCCCAATCAAGTTTTTATGCTGGTCCCGCTACACCTATGAATTATAACGTACCTAGTAATATGAATGCAAATATGACAGATTATAATGATATAGAATCACGTTTATCTAAATTAGAGCGTCAAATCAATCGTATTGATGCTAGGATAACTAAATTAGAAAATATGAATCTTTATCAGACCGAAGAAATCGATAATACAACAAATATGTATATGGTCTAATTAGACCTCTTTTTTCTTGTGAACAAATTTATTTTTCAATCTAGCTAGATAATTCTTCCCTAAAATCTCATCGATTATCCCCATTTTATGAGAAACAATAAAATAAGATGTCGCTCCTACCATCGAGATAACAGCAATATAAACCAAACAAGAAAAACGACTATCATAACTAACAGGAATAAATAACTTCATTAAAATAACAACAGCAATCATCGTAAATAAAGGAACTAATATTTTACGAAACATTTTACTAATATCAGTATACTGAAACTGATATTTTTTCTTTAAATATATCATAGTAATAACTACCGTAGAACTAAACCCAACAACAGTAGCTAATGTGGCCCCCCAATAAGCAGGAATTCCAATTAAATTAAATAAAAGCATAAAAGGAACATCTAACAAAGCATTTAAAACAATTCCTGTAATTGAACTAATATAAACCATTTTAAATTTATTCATACTTTGAAGCGTATTATTGGCAACAGTATACAAATTAGAGAAAAGTGGTGCAAAAATAGCTACAGCCAAAATATTTGTTCCAAGAGCACTATAATCATAGAAGACCGTCCAAATACTTGTAGCAAGTAAACTAATCCCTACACACATAGGTAAACTTATAAATAAGATTATTTGCAAAGATTGATTAAATTTATGATTTAAATCATTATATTTTTTCAAAGTAAAAGATTCTACCATACTAGGAATTAAACTAGCAGATAAACCTAAAGCAACACTAGAGACGATAATACTAATTTTAGCTGCCCATGTTGAAATACCAGTAGCAATAAATTCAACCTCACTAGCAGGCATACCAAGATAATCCATGGTTCTTAATATAAGAATCATATCTACATTATTATAAATAGTAAAAGCAATACTAACAATAACTAAAGGTATAGCATAGTGAATAATTTTCTTTATAATTTCTTTATTAGTTACAGAATCTTTATTCGCAAATTTTTGATCTAAACAAAGTTCTTTTTTATTTTTTCGTAATTTATCATAAACATAGAAAAATGCAAATAATCCTCCAACAAAAGCTCCAAAAACAGCAACCCCAACACCAGTTGTAACATCAAGATTCAACCATTTAATAGCAATATAACTACCCAAAATAATTAAAGCAACTCGAGCAACTTGTTCTATTACTTGAGATATGCTTGAAACAGAAATAATATTATGCCCTTGAAAAAATCCTCTAGAAACACTTAAAAAAGGAAAAACAAGTAAAGCAAAAGAAATACACCGTATAACAAACGTAACATCTTCCACTGTATTTCCACCAGTCATATCTCCAATAATAATCTGAGCAATTTGCGGTGCAAAAATAAACAATATAACGAAAGCTATAACAGCAACAAATCCAAGTAATTTTTTACCAATTTGAAAAGCTCTAATTTTTGCCTCTTGTCTACCAAGCGTATTATATTCATTAATAATTTTACTAACTGCATTAGGAATTCCTGCCGTAGCAATTTCTAAAAATAACCCATATATATTATAAGCATATGCATATAAAGCTGCCCCTTGTGCCCCAACAATAGCATAAAAAGGTATAACATAAAACATTCCAAGTATTTTTACTAACACAATACACACTGTAGCAATAATTGTTCCTTCAATAAAGGTATTTTTCTTCAAATTAAACACTCCCTAACCTGTATAAATAACCATCGCAGTAAAACAATAAATTTGATCTTCTCCAAACATAGATATAGCCGTACTAAACTTAATGTCAACAAGTTCTCCCTTCATTTCACTTAAAAACTGATTCACTTGAATTTCCAAATCTTTTTCGTGAGATTCATCAAATATTTTTACTTTCATAAAATAATCACCAATGTTAATATAACACATAATTTATAATTTTATTGTCGAATAAAAGAGATTGATAAAAGCTTCTATAATTTCCAATTTATTTTCTTTACGCATAGATTTCATGATATCTACATAAGTAGTATAAATTTTATCATATCTTTTATCATAAATACAAAGATAAGCACCCATATCTTCATCTAAATTACTAGTAAGCTTACCCGTAATACCTACACCTAAATCAGAATTTGTAAACTTAGCTATAGCTTTAGCCATTTCTATTGCAACCTCAGCACTATAAACAGAATACTCATCAATTACTTCTTTAGGCACCCCCATCTTTATTTTATACTCAGTACTATAAGTAACCGCACTAAACTTTAAAATAGTACTAGCATCACTTATATCGGTAATAAGACTAGCAAGCAAGCCACCCGTACATGATTCCATTGTAGATATACTAATTTTATTTTTAATTAAATAATTAACAATATCTTCTAACATCAAAAATCAACCTCAACCATATTTTATCACAAATTAAAGCAAGTGTATAGAATGCACTTACTTTATATTTACACTAATAACACATAACACCCACCATGAATTTTCTTTAATTCTTCTTGTTCTAATTCCCCTATAGAAGCATCTGGTGTAGGTAAATCCTCAGGCATTGTGCCACCTAAATTGTAAATTGTTTTGCGTATTGCCGAACCAACGACATAATGTGTATCACAAGCATCACTTTCTGTATGAATTTTATCTCTTTTTAATTTAGCATCCGTCTGCGTAATTCGAAATAAATTAGCACCTAATTCTTCACTCCCCATATAATCTAATATATCATCAGTTTCTTTTATTCCTTTTCTTCTAGCAATATCTCTTGCTGTCTCACCATTATATAAACCTTGATAGCCATAATTATTAAACTTTCCATAATTTTTAACACCAGCATTTTTAGCCGTAAGGAATAAATACAAATTTTTATTTCTGACATTCATTCTTGTATATAATCGTTTTTGGTTTTCATCTAAACTAGAAAATTCTTCCTCGGTAAGTTCCATTTTCCTTGTTTGGACAGCAAAATAACTTTGCCCAAGAGCAATTACTTCTTTCCTAGAATCTCCATTTTGGACAATTAAATAACAAGCATAACGCGTTAAATGATAATCTTCAACTTCCATCTTAGCATCATTACCTACAATTAACACCTTCCCGACGTCAGCAAAGTGTTCTTGAATATTACCATTACTCAATTTGCAACTAACTTTAGCTTTATCAATAACCTTTTTAAAGTTACTCCATTTAGAATATCCTAGCACTTTCATAAGCTCTCTTGCTTCCCAATATTCCTCTTTAAATTCATTAATATGTTTAATATCTTCAAATATTTTTTCTTGATACTTTTGTATCTCCATAACCCCACCAACTTTCTACATTTCTATTATACAATAATACCAAAACGCAAGAACAAATATTCGCTTTTTAAAAAATACAAATAAAAAGCATACTCTAAAGTATACTTTACATATATTATGCTGTTTGACCTGTAATTCCAACAATTTTATATCTTTTAATAACTTCATATTCTAAATTACCATCATGAACAGTATAAACTCTTTCTTCTAATTCACCATATTCGGTTACTTCATCTTCCTCTGTTGTCTCATCATCCATCTCTTCCTCGTCACTATTAACTTCCCTTAATACTGGTACTAAATAATAAATTTTATTATCTTCTATTTTAATATCAATATAACAATTAGATGGTGTTGAACAAGCATTAAAATTATCGGTATACCAAGGATATTCATCACCCTCTAAAATATAACCTGTATAAGTAGACATAATTGTCATTCCTTGTGTCTCACTAGACCCAGAATAATCAACTAAATCATTATCCACAAATTCTAAATTTTCATTTAAAATATATAGCTTATCTTCTTCGCCAGTTCCATCAGAATAAATATTGGTATGAATTAATAAATAAGACTCCCCATTTCTTCCCGAAATAAATGAAAAATTATTTTCATTAAAACTACTAGTTATCATATTTACATCATATACAGTAGGTTCATCTTCATAAGTCTCATAATAAGCATATAATGTTGCTCCACTATAATCTCCTGTTAAAGATTGTTCTTTTGTATCTTTATTATAACGATACAAAAATTCTACTTCAAGAGTTTTCTCTTTACCATTAATCATAATATTATAAGTTTGAACAAAAGACTCATCCACTACTTCGGTATTAACAAGAGTAATTGAATCTTTACTAAGAACCTCAATACTATCTTTATTTAACTCTATATTCTCAGTTTCTTTCTCTTTTTTATCTACATTAAAATCATGAGTAGAAGCATAAAAAATACCAAACGCAATTACTCCCAATGATAATAAAACTACAATAACAATTAACACTTTTTTCATACATCTACCTCTATTCCATTTAAACACAATCTTTATATAATTGCAAGTACCAGTTATTGCTATTTACACTTAAAAAAGCATACCGAAGTACACTTTAATATCCACCTGGAATATAACCGCCATAAGAATAATAAGAATATGGAGCCGGATAAGGTGGCCTAGGTCCATACATTGGTGGATATGGAGCAGCATTGATAATTGGTCTAGGTCTAGTAAGCCCTACCGCCGCCCCTCCAACCAAAGCTCCGGTTAAAAATGGAAAAATAAAACGGTCTTGACCTCCATTTGGTCTAGGTGGTCTTGGACGATACACTTGATTATTCATAAAAACCCACTCTTTCTAACTTATTATATGTGAGTCTAAAAAAAGGATCAGACTATTTGCCTAATTTCCTTATTATTTTACCATACCTAAATAATAATTCTTCTTTCCCCTTTTAATAATCATAACTTTATTTTCTATTGTATCTTTCTCATCAACAACATAATCTAAATCAGTAATTTTCTTATTATTGATACTGATTGCTCCAGCACTAATAAATTCTCTAGCTTCTCTCTTACTTGATACAACTTTACTATCCACTAGTAAATCTACAATTGTTTTTCCTAAAGAAACATCTACACTTGGAACACCCTTTAAAGAACTAATGACTTCTTCACTTGTTAATTCACTAACTTTCTCACTAAATAAAGATTCACTAATACGAACTGCTTTTTCATACTCTGCGTGTCCATGTAAAAAGCTAATTACTTCTTCTGCTAACTTTTTATGAGCAATTCTAAGCTCTGGTTTTTCTTCGTGAACTTTCTTGATTTCTTCAATTTCTTCTTTAGATAAGAAAGTTAGTTTCTTCAAATAATCAATAACCATTTCATCTTCTGTATTAATAAAGAATTGATACATTTCATAGCTACTAGTCTTATTGATATCAAGCCATATAGCATTCCCTTCACTCTTACCAAATTTAGTGCCATCTTTTTTAGTAATTAAAGGCATCGTAAAACCATAAGCTTCTTTGCCTAATTTTTTACGAATTAAATCAATACCAGCCGTAATATTACCCCATTGGTCTTGTCCAGCTACCTGCATAATACAACCCTTATTTTCATATAGCCATAAAAAATCTAGGGATTGCATAATCATATAAGAAAACTCTGTATAAGTAATACCAGCATCCAGTCTTCTTTTAATAATATCTTTATCAAGCATATAATTAATACTAAAATACTTACCATAATCTCTTAGATAATCAATAAAGTTAATATCTTTACTCCAATCCCAGTTATTGACTACTTCAAAACCAAATATTTTCTTCACTTGACTCGTTAGTGCTTCGACATTGTGAGCTACTTCTTCTTTCGTAATCATCGCTCTTTCTGCTGTAGGTTTAGGATCACCTATTTGTCCTGTTGCTCCCCCAATTAGTAAAATCGGATTATGTCCAGCTTTTTTTAGACGACTAGCAATTAAGAAGGATGAAAAGTGACCAATATGTAAAGAATCCCCTGTTGGATCTGTACCAATATAAAAAGTAAGCCCACCCCCATTTAATAATTCTTCTATTTTAGGACTTGATATATCTTTTAAAAGCCCTCTCCATTTTAAATCTTCATATAAATTCATAATTAAACCTCCACAAAATTCCCGTCTTTCATTATAACGGTTTCGCGCCCATTTTGCAATACTGCTTTAATTTCTAAATCACTAGTTCCAATAAAGAAATCAACATGTTCATGGGACATATTAAGTCCTAACTCTAACAATTCTTCCTTAGACTTATCAAAACCACCTTCTATGCATTCGAAAAAACCTTCCCCAATTGCTAAGTGACAGCTGGCATTTTCATCATACAAAGTGTTTTTAAATAATATATTAGTTAGAGAAATTGGACTAGTATAATCAACTAAAGCTACTTCCCCAAGATAGTGAGATCCCTCATCTGTTTCAATAATCCCTTTTAATATTTCTTTTCCCTTTTTTGCATCATAATTAACAATTTTACCATCTTTAAATTCTAGCCAAAAATCCTCGATAATATTCCCATTATGTAAAAGTGGTTTTGATGCATAAACACGCCCATTTACCCTTAATCTATCAGGTGAAGTAAATACTTCTTCCGTTGGCATATTAACAATATTTCCCCTGCCAGTTCCCGCACTAGCACTACAAAATAAGTACCCCTTAGGAAGACCAATACTCACATTAGTACCAAGAGAGTTCTGATAAACTAAATAATCTATTTTAAGCCCGTTTAAATAATCAGCACGCTTCTTAAGCTTAGCAAGCTTTTCATTCCAAGCTAAAACCGTATTCTCTTCCCGAATTAAGCAAATATCAAAAATATAGTTCCATAATCTATCTTCGTCTTCACTCCCAAATAAATCTTTCGCCCAAATCTTATTGGGAACAGCCGAAATATTCCATTTAATAAGTCCTTTTAATTGATATTCTTTATAAAGAGAAATACTTTTTGATTGATAACGTGCAACCTGGCTTAAAAGTTCTGCATCTACATCTTCATAAAAACCCGGTAAAGGTGAAGACAAACTTAAAAAGGCATAACCATTTTGCGCATAATCATTATACATTGTCCGGTCCATAATAGGATTACTTATAATCTCTTCATAAGACTTAGTTAAATAAAGCTCTTTTTGTTTAAAAGGATCATTAATTAAAGTCTTAATATCACAAATACCTAACTTTTTAGCTTCTTCTACCACAAATCCTATAAAATCTTCAATTAAATTATAACCAATAATAAAAAGTTTATCTCCTTTACACAATTTTAAACAACCTTCAATCAAAAACTTCGCATATTTTCTTTTTAAATCCTCCATAAAATCATCCCTTTCTAAAAGAAAAAGCCATGAGCTATTTCTTGTTCATGAGCATTCACTAATACCAATAAGTATCTACAATTTCATAATCATCATACAAATAACTTCTACTAGCTTGATCAACAACACATTGATCTAAATCAGTATACTCTAACTCAAAATTAAATGGTACATAATAAATCCAACTTTTTATATTATTTGCATAATAAGCAGTAACATGATAATAGTTTTTTATCTTAACAGATAAATCAGCATACCATACGCCATTATGATAATAAGGAGCAGAAACATATGGAGTAAAATTATTTGGTTTTAATGAATATGTTCTAAGCGTAGAGCCTGAATAAATAACGGCATTATCACTATCATCCCCATCAACCATAGACATACTTCCATTATCACTTCCCCTAAAAATATCATTATACATAGAAAGCGTTGTTAAATAATTAATATTTTTTACACGAACATTAGAAACATTATCTAAATCACTAAATTGAACGGTCCAGGAATAATTCCAAGTTTGCTGATTATCCATAACATAACTCATCGAATTATAATCTTTACTCTTTATTTTACAATACTCATAATACTTTTCTTGTATCTTTTCCCATCTAGCTTCTAAAGTAATATCTTCATAAATACGATCACTAAAATCAAAATAATGCCCATCTAAATACCAACCTAAAAACTCATAACCGTTTCGAGTTGGATCTTCCGGCTTACTAAGATACTCTCCTTCTTTTATCCACTGTGTATTTACTAATGAACCCCCATTAGAATCAAACCTAACCCGATAAGTATCATAACAAGCGCTAGATTCATCCCATTTAGCATATAAAGTAATATCGCTAAGAACTGGCTTACTAAAATCATATTTTTTTGTTAAAGCAGAATCTGTATACCAACCTAAAAACTCATAACAATCTTTTACCGGATCAATAGGCTTTTTAGCAACATCACTCTTCTTTACAATTTGATGTGAAACTTGACTACCACCATTACTATCAAAAAATACATAATAAACTTTATCTACTTCTGGCTTGTCTACTATTTCTTTTTTCTTCCACTTAGCTACCAAAGTAATCTTTGCTGTTACTGGTGTATCAAAATCATACTTCACACCATTTAAATACCAACCCAAAAAATTATACCCATCACGATAAGTTATCTCATCTATAGCTTGATCCCCATGCTTAATTGTTTGCGTCCGAACAAAACTACCTCCATTAGAATCAAATACAACTGAATGATAGACATCAGTTAAACACTCATCACCACAATTATTAGAATTAACATAATCGATATAAACATTCGTCGTTTGTGTAATATTTGTCTGTCCATCATTACGATAATTATTGTTAGGATTATAAGTTGGCCAAATAACAGATTCTTGTTTATCTGATGAACTACTAATTTGATCAGACTCATCTTCTAAAGTTTCTTCACGATCTATTACAGGAATATCATTTGAAATAGTAGTAACAATATAATCTGACTTATTATTACAGCTTAAATAAACACTCATTTCATACTCATTATCTAACACTTTAGTTGCTTCTATATAACTATTTTGGGTATTACACGAATTACCTTCTTCATCCAAAAACTCTGGCAACAAATTACGCGCTACCAATTCATCTAAAGAAATACGCTTACTATCACCAATATCTTTAGGCAAACGATTTCCATTAAAATATTCAAACCCCGCTTCTTTCATCAAAGAAATATTATGAATATAAGTTTGCTGTATTAAAAGCTTATTTTCTCCTTTAGGATAAATCAAACAAATAAATACAACAATAGCAACAATTAACACGGTAATCCCAATAATTTTTAACCAATTAATTTGATATTCTTTTTCCATTCTACCACCCTACCTTCTTCTATGCTAAGTATAACGTTTCTATACCAAAAAGTCAAGGTGTACAAAAGAAAAACTATGTATGCACAACATGTTTAATACATGATTAATTTATTAATTGATAGCAATTATAATTACACAATAAAAATCAAGGGTTTAGATGAACTCACTTCGTTCGCCCTCGATTTTTTAATCTTGTTTTTTATTTGATTTAATACTTTTTTTTGGTGTTTCATCTTTTAATTTAGAGGTTATTGTCTCTAAAGTTTTAATGGTAGAAGCGCGCATTTCTTTAGCTGCGGCTAGAACTACCGGAGTCCCCTTTTTTACAGCATACTGCACCAATTCATCGGCTTTCTTCTTAATTGCTTTAGCACTATCTTTAATCTTTTCAGCAACAGTTTCTTTATCAAGATTCTTTAAATCTTCTTTAATCTCTTTTACTTTAGCTTCAATATTTACCTTCACTTCTTCTACATCAATATTTTTAGCTTTTTCTATTAAATCATCCATTTTCTTTTTTAAATCTGCTCTCGTTTCTTTACCACTTTTAGGAGCAAACAAAAGACCAATCCCAAGACCAATCCCTGCTCCAAGCAAGAACTTACCAATACCACTTTTCTTACTCATTTTCTTTTTCCTCCTTCTTTTTCTTTTTAAAAAATAACTTTGATGCGAGCGTAGATATACCATCTACTACTTTATCTGTAATAGCAACTAGTTTATCTGCTGTAAAATCAACAATTTGAAACAAGCCATTTAATGATTCTACTTTATCATTCACATCATCTACAACTTTTTCCACTTTGTTAATGGTAATAATTGATTTAATCCCTAATATTATACCAATTACTAACAAAATTATGAGTAAAACATAGATAATAATCGGTAAAAAAGATAACCAAAAATCCATTATTTATCCTCCTCTCTATTCTCATACATTGAATCAATCAAATCAAACAAATCATTCTCCAAAGTATCATCTTCCAAATCATCTTTTTTTGTATCTTCTTTACTTGATACTTCTTCTACTTCATCTAAATGATCAATATTGGGAAACGATTCGTAAGTTTTCTTATCAATGTCTTCATGAATATCAATAACTTCATCACTACTATCTTTTAAAAGCTCATCAATTGTTCTAGCTTTCTCTAACTTTTCTTCTAAATCTTTATTCACTAAAACTTCTTCATCTTTTAAATCAACATCACTATCTTTTGTTCCAAAAGCTTTTTTACGTACACTATCAACATCTAAAGTACGGCTAGTATTTGCATCATTTCTACTCGTTATCTCATCAGGAGTATAATTTTTATCTAAAATACCATAAACAGGGCTAATAATCGGAGAAGGTTTAAACCTTTTAACTTCTTTTGTCTCTTCTAATTTTTCCACCCTTTTATATTCTTTTCGATAAGAAGGTTGATATTCTGGCTTTTTTTCTTGCCTACGTTCATGTTCTAATACATTAGTAGGCCTTTTTCTTGGCACATAATGCTCAAACTCTTCTTCATCAAAAGCAGGAAAGTTAAAAGTCTTTTCACTTTTAAAAGTTTCTTTTTCCAAAAAAGAATTATTCTCTTCAACACTACCTATTTCTTCCATCTTCTTTTCTTGTTCAATCGCAGGCTTTAAAGGATCATAATCTTGATAATTGGTAACTTTAACCTCAGTACTTTTAGGCTTATCCAAATATTCCCGATTAACCTCTTTATTTTTCTCCTTCTTTTCAATAACAGGAATCTCAACTTCTTCCTCTTCAAACAAAATATTTTTAAGTTTACTTACTAAACCCATGATATCCACCTTCCTAATTTATATAATCCGGATCTTTAACTTCATCAATATCTACCGTATCTTCTGTAA
The DNA here is from genome assembly GCA_944327365.1 of uncultured Bacilli bacterium. Lineage (GTDB taxonomy): Bacteria > Bacillota_I > Bacilli_A > RF39 > UBA660 > Caccenecus. The sequence goes on along the minus strand of CALVHI010000010.1, from coordinate 15,498 downwards.
ACTGTAAATAATTATCACTACCTACAATCTCAAAAATATCATATTCTTCTTCTGATGAAAAAAATATATCATCACCTAAATAATTTTCAATCACACTATCATTATACGTAATAGAAGAAAGAATGCTCATTGCATATGTTACTACTAAATTAATATCATCTTCATATGCTAACACTTCTATTTTAGCATAATTATACATAATTTCAATCAAATATTGCTCGTTTTCATAAAGATTAATCTCAATATATCCATTTTTATTTTGATAAGCTAAGCTAGTAGAATAATAAGCTTCCTGGTTAATCGGATAAGAAAATGTAACTTGACTATCATAGCTTACTACATCAACATACAAATAATAATAATATTTTTGATCACTTAATACTTCATTAAATTCTTCGCTATGCTTCACAACAAGACCTCTTGGCAAATAATATTCATATCCCATCCGGTTAACATTAGTAGTTTTAACTTCACTATTTAATGTCTCACGAATAAGATGATCTAAATCACTATAACCAATATTACTACATCCTGTTATCAAAACTAAAAGAGCACCTAGCAGGAATATCTTCTTCATAAATCCTCCTACAATTCATAATTATAAACAAAAACACATCAAAAATCAATCAAAAATGCGAAAAAAGAAAGAGAAGAATTACAAATATTGTTTAAATTCTTCTCTATTATGTTCTTCCGTTGCTAAAAGTCTTTGAGCAATATCTAAAATTTCTTGATCATCACCTTCATATTGATTAAGCTCTGCAGTTATTTCTAGTACCCCTTTTTCATTCCCAGTCATCATCATTTTAGCTATATCTTTATCATCTTTTCCTGTAGTCATAACCTCAGCCATAGCTTTACTGCTAATTTCTTTTAATTTACTAATTTCCTCTTCTTTAGCACCATACTTTAACAAAATCTTTTTTGCATCCCTTAAAAATGTTTCATACTCTCGTTTTTGCTCCATTACAATTTTTGCAATCTCATCACTCTTTATTTTTTTTAATACAGTATCAATACCAATAAGTCCCATTTGTGCATTTTGATAAATAAGATTTAAAAACTTAATATTAGTATTCTTTTTTTCTTTCATCTAAAAATCACCCATTCTTATTATGGATGATTTTAAAATAGTTATACTACTAAACTTTAAACTTCCTGAACTACCGCAATAATCATAGGTTTACATTCAGTCTCTTCATACAAATACTTAGATAATTCATCACGTATTTCTGTCTTAATCTTATTAAAATCAATATAATTTGGCGTTGTATTTCTCTCAATAATTTCCTCACTAATTCTCTTAATCTCTTTAATCATTTCAGTAGAATCTTTAACATAAATAAAACCTCTAGTCGTAACTTCAGGTCCAACTAATATTACTTTATCCTGTCTAGAAATCGTGGCACTAATTAAAACTATACCATTCTCGCTTAACATTTCTCTATCTTTTATGACAAGTTCACCAATATCATCACTAGATTTCCCATCAATCAAAGATTCTCCAACTTTAATTTTGTCTCCTTTACTCTGCAATACTCCATTATCAAATATAACTGCTTCCCCATTTTGCTTTAAAATAATATTTTCTCTTAAAATCCCTAAAGAATATCCTAAATCAGCATTGCCTACCATATAACGATATTCGCCCTTTACTGGCATATAATATTTTGGCCTCATAAGCTTAATCATTTGCATTAAATCTTCACTAGATGCATGATGCAAAATCGTTTTATCTTTTGGAATATTTACAATTTCACAACCAGCTTGAGCAAGTTCATTTTCTAATCTAACCAACAATTTTTCGTTGCTATCATATCTTGGTTCAGCAAAAACAATCGTATCTGTGCTCTCTAGTTTAATAAATTTATCATATCCATTCATAATCTTTGACATGGCAGCATATGGACTAGCTTTATCATCACAAATTAACAAAATTGCATTTTGATCACTTATATTAGATAAATCTCCCAAAGTACTCTCATCAATAGTTAAATATCCTTCTTTTAACCCAAAGTGAACTACATTTTGTAATTTTTTGCCCATAATAACAATTTTGCGATGAGAATTAACAGAGGCATTAAAAATTTCTTGAATAGTATATAAATGTGTGGGCAAAACAGTAAATAACACTCTACCTGAAGCATCTTTAATTGCCTTTTTAAAAATATCAACAAGCTTATGATTAGGAGAAGTATGGCCAATATTTTCACTAAACACAGACTCACTAAGCAAACACAAAACTCCTTGTTTTCCCACATAAGCGATTTTCCCTAAATCCATATCATATGCCCCCATCATAGAAGGATCAAAAATAAAATCACCTGTATAACATATTGCTCCATCTTTCGTATTTATAACATACATCACAGCATCCGGAGCACTATGACTTACACTAATAGGAAAAATACTAACATGTCCAAAACTCATTTTTTTATGAGCCTTAATCTCAACAATACAATTTGCACTAACTCCATGTTCCATTAAAACATATTTGCTAAATTTCGTTGCATAAACTTTTATTGTTGGAATTTGACTAAGTAAATCTGCTGTACCCCCCATGTTTTCTAAATGCCCATGAGTAATAAATAATCCTTTAATTCTCTTTTTGTTTTTTATTAAATAAGAATAATCAGGAATAATATAATCAATTCCAAGCATATTACCACTAGCATATTTAAGTCCACAATCAAAAATAAAAATATCTTTATCGATTTCCATCACATACATATTTTTACCATTTTCATCTAATCCACCCAGACTAAAAATTTTTATTTTACTCAAAATAATCAACTCCATTTCAAAAAAATTTCGTAAATAAAAAAGTTTTAAGGCAAAAACATTATACCAAAAAACTTTTATGATTGCAAGCAATCTTCACTAACAAGCTCACTTAACCAAACAAGCTTATAATTTCTAAATTGAATTTCTTTCAAAAGTAATTTTACATCCTTTAATTGAGCAGTATGATCAATTAAAATAATACTTCCCCGATCAAGATTTTCTTTAACCTCTAAATAATTACTTCCCGTAAGACTAAGTGTAGGCTCCACTAAATACTTATCATTATCTAAACACAATTCATAATTATTTCCATTTAAAACACAAATATGATGATTCTCTTTATTTAAATTAAGCGTATTCTCTAAAGAAGCATACCCTTCCGTTTCATGATTAATTACCTCAAAATAGCTTCCCTCCTGATAAGTATCTAAATTGACAAGTAAATCTGCCTGATATTCTTTAGCTCTTAAATAATTGCTAATTATTCCTTCTTCTTTTAATATAAAACTAACTTTATTTAAACTTCGATTCCCCTTTTTTATAATCTTATCTTTATGATCTTTTATCGATACCTCAGGATCAACTTCTTCATAAACCAAATAGGCTTCATTAAAAACCTTTTCTTCTTGCATTTCATAAAAAGAATCTCTCGTATTTACTTCTAACCCTTTAATACCAGGAATAATATAATCTCCTAAAATTACAGCATTTACATAACCAACTTCATAATTTTCTTTTTCCTCTAAAATAACTTGCATCAAAGGATTTTTATTTAAGACAATTAAAGCAATCTTTTCTGTATAATAAAAACTAAAAGCCATAATAAAAGCTAGCCCTAAATATTGATAGTACTTTCGCATCTTATCACCTAAAAAATTATATGTATCAAAACAAATAAAAATGAAAAAAGCTAAATCTTTTAGCCAATCTCTTTTTTAACAAGTTCTGCTCCTCTTTTCGGATCTTCCATTAAAATATCATAGACAAGTTTATTTTTCTTTAATTCTTCAATAAAGATAATTTCTTCTTTAGTTAAAGAAACATACTCTAAAAAAGAATAATCATCACCCATTTTAGCAAGGCAATCCACGCCCAGTAAATAATCCGCTGACACACCAAAAACCTGAATCATTTCCAGTAGCGCTTCTAATGTCGGATTTCTTGTTTCTTTTTCATAACAACAAATCGCTGATTTTCCAACCCCAATTAATTCACCTAATTCTGTTTGTGTTAAACCTTTTTGCTTTCTGACCTCTCTTAACCGATTTCCGTTTAACATTTTACCTCACCCTCGCTTCTCGAAAGAATTATACCTGCTCCTACCATTTAATTGTAATTTATTCACCTATGGTAAAACTTACCAACTATTTTTTATAAATTATCAATAATATTGAATAAATAAGCGATTAAATATTCTTCCAAACACTCTTTTTAAATAAAATTTATTATACTACACATTTTTTTGTTTGTTTAGTGTTGTTTTTTTTCTTATTTTTTGTTAAAATGATAATAATTGGAGGGTATGAAAATGAACGAACGTGATACAACAATAAATAAAACTACAGAAATCCCGAATTACCGTATCGATAATTCAAGGATAATAAAGGAAAACCAAGAAATTGAAAAAGAAACAGTAAAACCAATAAGCGCCAATAAAATAAGCAACACAAAAATAATTAATATTAATGACTTTATTTTTAGACAATACTTAGAATTTTACCCAAATTTACAAGGACTTATTTGCAAAGATAATATTTTATATTTAAAAGAAAATAATGAAATTGTTGCTAGTGAAACTCTTACTTTTGATTTACGTACTCTACCTGGAGAAGCCTGGAGCGTTTCATCTAAAGATTTCATGGGATTAATTAAAATAAATAAAAGTTGCTCTGATCTAGAAAGCTTTGTAAACTTGTTAAATCAGAATGCTTTTAATAATTTTACTATAAATAAAGAAGAATTAGAAAACGAAGTAACAAACTATATGAATTTATATTTTAGCATTAAAGATTCATTTCGCTATTTAATAGAAGATAATAAAATCTTAATAGGAAATATTGAAACTTTAATTGCAACCCTACCCAAAGAAACAGAATTAGGAAAAATTGTTAATCAAAAATTAGACGAATATTTTGAAATCACTAAAGAAATGAATGATTCCAAAACAAAAGGAATGGTTTTAGAACTTAAAAACAAGAATGTCCCTGCCATAATACCCAATGAACCAGCACAAACCCATTCATCTAAAGCAGCATTTGTCAATATAGCAATCATTTTATATGGAGTATTAAATATCGGCTTTATTTTAGCCATTGCTCTAATGAAGTAGAAATTACTTCATTTTTTTGTATGTTTATGCTATAATACTAGTACTTGGGGTAGTAATGGTATCGACATATACTACTACACATGACGGCAAGTGGTTTGGCGCCTTAAGTCTACAATTAAAATTAAATGACAAGAGTGAAAACTCATTTGCTCCAAATGCTTATGCATTTGCCTAGTTAGTAATTTAGGAATAGCAAGCTTCTTATAATTTTGCTTATAGGATTATGAGGGGTTCATAAATATAAGATATACTTATTTACTTGTTTAGGCTAAATAAGTGAATAACTGCTAAACTTGAAGTTATAAGCGGTTGGTCTTGAGCCAGTTATAACTTGACATATAAATCAAGCTAAACTTGTAGATGTTATGTGATAGAATATATTGGACAGGAGTTCAACTCTCCTCTACTCCACCATAATGTTAATTACACTTAAAATTAAGTGTTTTTTTATGTTTTTTATTAATAAACACTTTCTTTTTTCATTAATTCATGCCATAATAATAAAGGAGGATATATGGAAAAAATAGAAATTAATTTAGAAAGTCTAGAAGAAGCAACAAATAAATTCAATCATAAAATTTTAAGCAATGAACTAGATAGCTTTATCGAAAACAAAGCATTACACACTTTACCGAGCGAAAGTATATTGTTAATAATAAATGGTTTATCTAATACAAAAGACCAAGAAAAATTAACAAAATTAATTCACACTTACTATCAAACAAAAGTAAAACAACTAAAAAAAATAGACCAATATGATGACTATATTCGTCTAATATTATTATTACTAGGGATAGTTTTAATTATTATTTCCGAGCAATTCGCTTCATTTCTAAGTGAACTATTCTTAATCGCTGGTTGGGTTGTCGTTTGGGAAGTAGTATATGATATTCTATTTACGGGAATAAAAAGAAAAAGGAACTTAAAAACAGCTAAGAAGTTAGCAATATGTCAGTTAAATTTTATAGATAAAGTAGAAAAATAAATTTATCCAAACAAAAAGGATCTTATAGATCCCATTTTATCTTTTCTTCTTATCTTCAAACTTGAAATTCTCATAAAAGCTTTGATCTCCACAAATATAACCATTACTCTTTAAAGTATGAATAACTTCTTCATTATTTGGATAACTACAAACTTTTAAAGAAGAAATTTTCCCTGTATTCATATTAATATAGCTAATATAAACATCAAGATTATTTTCATCCCCACTTCTTACTTGATAATATTTTTCAAGTAATCTATGATCTTTAGCTAGCAACATCAGTTTAACATAAACAACAACATTCTTATAATCAGCATCAAAAGAAACACCTTTAAACCGATTAATTGGAAAATACCCTCCATGAAGAAGTTCTTTAATCCTCGCTTCAATATCATCAGGTCTTTCTATTTCCATAAAAGTATAAGAACGCATTACTTGTCTTTTCCCATTTTGATCCACAGTATTTTTATCAACAACCTGATATTTAGCAATCAACAGTTCTTGATTACTACTTAAATAAACATCATACGCATAATTCACGGGATTAAAATCCATAAAACATCACCTCGTAATAGTATTTTATCACAAACTTAGGAAATAATAAAGTTAAGGAGGTCAAAATGAATAAATTAGGATGCAGTAAATGTGAAGAGACAACACGTCAAGGGCGTGCTTATATGGATGAAAAAACTGGTCTTTTATGTGTTTCTCTAGAAGAAAAATACGAAAAGCCAAAAAATCTAAAAGTATTAGTCCCCTTTATTTGTACAACTTGTGGTAAAACAACATGGAAAACCATTGATACGTCTTTAGATCAAAAATAGAGTACATCTCTATTTTTTTCTATGAATTGAAACTAACTCTTTTCCATCAAATACTAATTCAATAATATTTATTTCATCCCATGCACCATCAATAATTGCTTGATCTTTATAATTTAAAATAAGTCGATTATCTAAATTAAAACCTTTTGTACACCACTCACTAAGCAAACAAGTAATTGCAACATTATGCGTAAATAGTGCTATAGTTTTATTAGGATGTATATCAATAATATGCTTAACAAAACGAACCATTCTTTTTTTTACATCATTTAATGATTCCCCACCAGGAAGTTTATAATCAAAATCATTTTCCTGCATTTCACTAACCATTCTAATTTTTTTATCTCCTAAATTTCCTAATACTCTCTCTCCAATCTCTTTTTTAATTAAAATATTCAACTCTAATTTTTGAGCCAAATATTTAGCTGTACCAATACTCATCACATATTGAGAAGCATAAATAAACTGAACACTTTGCAAATATTTTTCATTTGAAAGCTTCATACTTGCTTCTTCCCCCAAAATACTAAGGATTCTCTTTTCTCTTTTCTGCTCCAAAGTCTCTTGATCAGGAAAATTAAGATTATTCATCGTTAAACTATTATTAATAAGATATATAGTTGTCATATTACCACCCTACTCTAAAATTATTATAAGAGAAAACGCGGAAAGAAGCAAGAACTATTTACTTTTAAAGTTTACAAAATACGAATAATACTATATAATTTTTAAAGGAAAGAAGAATGCTTATGTTAAATGTTGTTTTATTTGAACCAGAAATACCTGGAAATACAGGAAATATTATGCGTACTTGTGTTGCTACTAATACAACACTACATCTAATTAAACCCCTAGGCTTTTCCTTAGAAGAAAAATATATTAAAAGAAGTGGTGTAAATTACATTGATAAATGCAAATTTTTTGTCTATGAAAATATCAATGAATTTTTTTCTAAAAACAAAGGTGAATATTTTTTCTTTACTAGATATGGCCACACTCCTCATACAACTGTAAATTTTAAAGATATCAAAGATAATATTTATTTAATCTTTGGCAAAGAAAGTACAGGAATACCCAAAGAAATTTTAAAAAATTACTTAGATAGATGCTATCGTATTCCTATGACTGATAAAGTTAGAGCGCTAAACTTATCTAACAGTGTTGCTATTGGCATTTACGAAGTTTTAAGGCAAAAAAATTATGAGGGTCTATTATTTGATGAACCTCATAAAAACAAAACATATCTTGAAGATTAAACTGTTCTAACATAAACAGCCACAGCACATACAATAAGCAAAATAATTAACAAAATAATAATAATCATATTATTAAAATTATTTCTTTTGCGATAAAAAATTAACTTCTCATTTAAATTTTTTTCATCCATAAAAATTACCTCAATTCCATTATATAAAAATTTTTACTAGTTTTGTTAAAAAGCATCATCTCCACTGTAAATAGTGTGTCAAGTAAACTTACTATAGACAAATCAAGAAAAAAAGAGTATAATATAACTCAGTCAAGAACTTTTATTACTTATTTTACGAAAGGAAGATTAGATGAAAAATAATAGTAATATTACGTCTATTTTTGCGTTAGGTGGATTAGGCGAAGTTGGAAAAAATATGTATGTAGTAGCGCATAACGAAGAATTAATTATCATTGATGCTGGTGTTATGTTCCCAGAAGATGACTTGCTAGGAATTGACTATGTTATCCAAGATATCACATATTTAAAGCAAAATGAGAATAAAATTAAAGGATTATTTATTACCCATGGCCATGAAGATCATATTGGTGGTATCTCATTTTTATTAAATAGTGTACATATTCCTAAAATTTATGCATCAAAAATATCTGCTGATTTAATTAACAAAAAACTAGTAGATCGAAATACAGAGTATCACAATCTAGAAATAGTAACGGAAGAAACAGTAGTAAAAACAAAATACTTTACTGTTGAGTTTGTGGGTACAACCCACTCTATTCCCGAATCTTTTGCTTTAGCAATTCATACACCAAATGGAATCATCTTTGAAACAGGAGACTTTAAATTTGATTTAACCCCAGTAGGACCAATGGCGAATATTCATAAAATGGCCGAACTAGGCAAGCAAGGTGTAACCCTTCTTTTAAGCGATTCGACAAATGCATTGTCTCCTGGTTCATCTAAAAGTGAGTCTAGTGTTGATGAAGCCCTAAATGATATCGTATCAAAACATTATGGACGAGTAATCATTGCTACTTTTGCTTCTAATATATATCGAATCAAACATATTGTTGAAACTTGTCGTAAAAATAATCGAAAGATTATTATTTTTGGAAGATCAATGGAAACAAGTATAGAACTAGCTATGAATAATGGCTTAATTGAAGATAAAAGCATATTTATTGACAATAATGAAGCAAAAAGCTTAAAGAAAAATGAAATCTGTATATTATGTACCGGAACCCAAGGAGAACCTCTAGCAGCCCTATCTCGTATTGCAAATGGCATTCATAAACAAATTACTTTAATGCCTGATGATTTAGTTGTTTTCTCATCTTCTCCAATTCCAGGTAACGCTGCTAGTATCAACAAAGTAATTAACAAACTCTATTTAAAAGGTGTAAAAGTATATACAAACAAAACTTTTACAGATGTTCATACATCAGGACATGCCAATGAAGATGAATTAAAATGGATGTTAAGAATTATTAAGCCAAAATATTTTATGCCAATGCATGGAGAATACCGGATGTTAAAAAGACATGCTGAAATTGCTGTTTCATGTGATATCCCTAAAGAAAATACCTTCATATGTAAAAATGGAGATATAATAAACATTAAAGATGGTATTGTTACTCGTGGTGATACTGTAAAAAGTGGGGACATTTATGTAGATGGATCACGGATTGGTGATGTAGGTAGTCAAATCATTAAAGATCGTAAATTAATGAGTAGTGATGGAATATTAGTCACGATCTTAAACATTAACACTCTAACAAGAAAATTATTAATTAAACCAAATGTTACAACAAGAGGATTTATTATGGTAAATGAAAATCCTGACTTAATTAGTAAAATTGAAAAGAAAATAACAGAAATAGTAACCAATTTCCTTTCTACATCTACATACAATTATACCGACTTAAAAAATCAAATCATCTTAGAACTATACCCATTTATCAATGATTTAACAGGAAGAAGACCAATTATATTACCGGTAATAATGGAAGTAAATCAAGCTTAAAGCTTGGTTTTTTATTGATCAATTTCTGCATGTCTAAGCCTACCTAATTTAGTTTTCTCTAAAAATCGCACGCGAATATAATGAATTGGCTCTACATAAATTGCTTCTTCTAAACAATTTACAAACTGATTATAACTTCTCTTCATTTTTTTAAGTACCCCCATAATTTCATGCTTTTTATTAACACTAACTTTACCAACATAATTTAATTTTTTATCTTTATATTCACCAAGAAATAAACTATAAGTATTAGTTTTTTCAAGAAACCCATGAACAATAAAATTATCTACTTTAATATTTTTTACTTTAATCCAATCATCGCTTCTTTCATTAAAACAATATTTACTTGTTAATCTCTTACAAACTACCCCTTCTAATCCTATTTTTTTTACCTTTTGAAATAAAGAAATACCATCATCATAAACTTTTGACTTTATAAAATATTTCGTATCCTTATATTTCCTTAAAATATTCTTTCTTTTTACAAGTGGAAGTTTCGTTAAATCTCTATTTTCATAAACAAGATCAAAAGCAACAAAAAAGACAGGAATTTCTTCAATATTCTTTTTAGATCTCATTCTTTTTTGTAAGAGCGAAAAACTAGGAAATCCTTTTTCATCTAAAGCAATAATTTCCCCATCAAAGATTACTTTAGAATTTAAAACCTTTCTCTGTATTTCTTTTAATTCAGGATAATTATCCGTCAAATCTATACCATTTCTACTAACAATTTTAAATATATTTTTACTAGCATAAATAAATGCTCTAATCCCATCAAACTTAATTTCATAGATAAAATCTTTATCTTGAAATATTTTAGACTTTTCTTTTAGTAGCATTGGTTTCAAATCAAAATTAGGAAACATTTTTTAAACTCATTTCTAAAGCAGTCATTAAATCTTTAATATTTTTTGCACTCTTAGTTTTTTTCTTCTCAATTGTTTTCCCTTCCTCTTTTTGCTTTAAAGCATGACTTACTTTTTCTTGATATTCATCAACATAATCTTCTGGCGTAAATTTAGTTTTTAAAGAATTAACTAATTGAACTGCCAAATCTAATTCTTTCTTACTAAACTTAGCATCAGTTAAAGTATCAGGAATCATTACTTCTTCGAAAAAATAAAGCGTATTCATAATAAGCACATCACCCATAAGGCGAATAACAACATAATAAAATTTTGTATTAATTACTGTTTTTGCAAGTGCTACCCTTTTTGTCTTAAAAAGAGCTTCTTTAAATAGACTAAAGGCTTTACTCTTTGTACTTGTTTTAATGATATAGCTTTTTTCATAATAAATAGGATCAATTTCATTTAAAAGAACAAAACCAATAATTTCAATCACTTTTTCATCTTCACTTTTAAGTTGATTAAATTCCTCATCAGTAAGTGTCACATATTTATCATTCTTATATTCATATCCCCGTATAATATCAGATTGTTTTACTTCTTTTTTACAATGAGGACAATATTTAACGTAACGTATTCTTGTCAAACATTTTTTATGAAGTTGATTAAATGATATATCATTATTTTTAATAACAGGATTAATCTCCACTGGAATATTTACTAACCCAAAAGAAATAGATGTTTTTTTCATAAACTTCACCATTATTAATGTTTATCAAAAATCTAAATTTATACAAAAAAGAGACTTATTTCGCCTCTTCAATTGCTCTAGTTTCTCTTATTACATTAATCTTGATAGTTCCAGGATATTGCATCTCAGCTTCAATTCTATCTTTAATATCTCGAGCCATTTTATAACTTTTTGCCTCATCTACTTCATCAGGTTTAACCATAACCCTAATTTCTCTTCCAGCTTGAACAGCAAACGTTTTCTCAACACCCGGGAAAGAATTTCCAATTTCTTCAAGTTGCGATAAACGCTTCATGTAGTTTTCCATAGAATCATTTCTCGCACCCGGACGAGCAGCTGATAAGGTATCAGCAATTTCTACTAACACTGAAATCACATTTGTCGCTTCTTTATCTCCATGATGTGATTCAATCGCATTAATAATAACGTCATCTTCATGATATTTCCGAGCTAAATCAGCTCCAATTTCTACATGACTTCCTTCTACTTCAAAATCAATAGATTTTCCAATATCATGTAAAAGCCCTGCTCTCTTAGCAAGTGTAACATTCTCACCAAGTTCTGATGCCATAAGCCCTGTTAAATTTGCTACTTCTTTTGAATGCTGAAGCGCATTTTGTCCATAACTAGTACGATAATTAAGTTTACCAATTAAATTAATAAGCTCTGGCTCCATCTTAGAAATTCCAAGATCATAAATAGTTTGATTCCCTATATCTGTAATCTTTGTATTTATATCTCGAGATACTTTATCATACACTTCTTCAATCCTTGATGGATGAATTCTTCCATCTCGAATTAGAGTTTCAATAGTAATTTTAGCAATTTCTCTTCTTAAAGGATCAAAAGAAGAAATAACAATTGCTTCCGGCGTATCATCAATAATTAAATCAACACCCGTAACAGCCTCAATCGTTCTTATATTTCTACCTTCCCTACCAATTAAACGCCCCTTCATTTCATCAGTTGGAAGATCTATTGTACTAACTGTTTGTAGACTAGCTACATCTTCAGCATATCTCTCCATACTAGACACAATAATTTGCTTAGCTACTCTCTGTGCCTCTAACTTAGCTGTTCTCTCTTGCTCTTTAATGTAGTCTACAATTTCTTTAGCCATATCATCTTCTACTCGCTTCATAATTAAATCATGAGCTTTTTCTTTCGAAAATTTGGCTATTTTTTCAAGTTCTGACAATTCTTGCTTTAAAAGTTCATCCATTTTAAGCTCTTTTTCTTGTATTTCTTTTTGTTTTACTAATAAATTATTTTCTTTTTCATCCAAAGTTGCATCTCTTTTTTGAAGCATTTCCTCTCTCTTATCTAAAGAAGATTCTCTTTGCATAAGTCTTGCTTCAGTATCCTTCATCTCTAACTTTTTTTCTTTAATTTCCTTATCTGTCTCCTGTTTTAAACGATAAGACTCCTCTTTAAGTTCCATTAAAGAATCTCTTTTATGTTTATCTGCCTCTTTCTTAGCATCTTCAATTAATTTATTAGCTTTATTTTCATTCTGACTATTTTTGATAAAAATAATCAAGAAACCAACAAAAAATCCAATAATTAGAGTTAAAATGGACATCATGTTAAATTCCATTTTAAAATCTCCTTCTATTTATAGATTAATAATTATCTATAATTCCATTATAATCTTTATTTTCAATTTAAGCAAGAAAAAAATGAACATTTTATTGTTCACTTATTCTATTATTCATCACATTTCTTATCTTTATCATTTTTGATCGCTCCAAAACCATAATGCTCCCTTATTTTCTCTTCAAGCTCATCACGTAATTCTGGATGCTCTTTTAAATACATTTTAACATTTTCTTTTCCTTGGCCAATCTTTTCTCCATTATATGCATACCAAGCCCCACTTTTATCTAGTATATCTAAACTAGCAGCAATATCAATAATCTCGCCTTCTCTTGATACACCCTCACCATACATAATATCAACCGTAGCTGTTTTAAATGGTGGTGCCACTTTATTTTTAACAACTTTAATATTCGTTTTATTACCAACAATTTGGTCCCCTTGCTTTATTTGCTCTGCTCTTCTTATATCAAGTCTAATGGTAGCATAAAACTTTAAGGCTCTGCCACCCGGAGTTGTTTCAGGGTTTCCAAACATAACCCCAACTTTTTCTCTTAACTGATTAATAAATATCGCCGTTGTCTTTGTTTTATTGATAGTACCAGATAATTTTCTTAATGCTTGTGACATAAGTCTAGCTTGTAGTCCAACATGTGAGTCTCCCATCTCTCCATCTATTTCAGCCTGAGGAACTAAAGCTGCCACTGAGTCAATAACAACTATATTAACGGCTTCGCTTCTAACCAAAGCTTCACATATTTCTAAGGCTTGTTCCCCAGTATCAGGCTGAGATAACAACAATTCATTAATATCTACACCTAATGCTTTCGCATAAACTGGGTCTAAAGCATGTTCAGCATCAATAAAAGCAGCACGACCACCAAATTTTTGCACTTCTGCAATTGCTTGCAAAGCAATCGTTGTTTTACCAGAAGATTCTGGCCCATAGATTTCAATAATTCTTCCCTTTGGAAAACCTCCAACACCAAGAGCAATATCCAAAGCAAGTGAACCACTACTTGTTACATCTATTTTAGTATGCTCATCACTTCCTAGTTTCATAATTGCCCCTGCACCAAACTGTTTTTCTATATCTGCCAAAACTTGTTCTAGTGCTTTATCTTTATTCTTTTCATCTTTAACTTGTTTCATATTGTTTAATCCTTTCTTAAGTACAATATCATTGTAATATATAAATATTCATTTGTCAAGCGTTTTTCGAACATTTGTTTTTATAGACAAATTTCGACAAAAACACAACACTTTGACAATCAATAAATAATATGGTATGATGTATATGCAAGAAATAATTGCATAAAATAAATTAGGGAACATTCAGTTTGCTCAAGTTGAATGTCTACCCAAAGTGGATTGACATTTAATTCAATGCTGAATTAAGTGTCACTTTTTTATTGCAACTACCAACATGGTAAGGAGAAATAAAATGATGGCAATAAGCTTTAGAACTTTTATAATAAAAGTCTTCGTCTTCATTCATCAAACCTCCTCTCTATCAAGACAAGAGGTAGACACTCAACAACTGATATTCCCTACTTATAATTATACTATATTGTATATCGCATAAACAAGCGAACACTAAGTTTTTGGCCTAAATTTCTCTTATTTCATATATTTATTGTTAATCATTAGTTAATTAACACAAAAACACAACACTTTGACAATCAATAAATAATATGGTATGATGTATGTGCAAGAAATAATTGCATAAAATAAATTAGGGAACATTCAGTTTGCACAAGTTGAATGTCTACCCCAATAAAATAATGGTGAGACATTTAATTCAATGCTGAATTAAGTGTCACTTTTTTATTGCAACTACCAACATGGTAAGGAGAAATAAAATGATGGCAATAAGCTTTAGAACTTTTATAATAAAAGTCTTCGTCTTCATTCATCAAACCTCCTCTCTATCAAGATAAGAGGTAGACACTCAAACTAAACTGATATTCCCTACTTATAATTATACTATATTGTATATCACCTAAACAAGCGAACACTAAGTTTTTAGCCTAAATTTCTCTTATGTTTCATATATTTATTTGACATATCTAAATTTTTGTGTATAATTATTAGTGCAAGTACATGGCAGTGCTTATTATAAGTTATAATGTGTTTATGGCGAAAGTA
>CALVHI010000009.1 GCA_944327365.1 uncultured Bacilli bacterium | reverse complement strand
GTTGCACTTGAAAATGGTACTAAATTCTCTATCCGTGAAGGTGGACGTACTGTTGGTGCTGGTGTAGTATCAGAAATTATTGAATAATAAAATTTGGACCTAGAAATAGGTTCTTTTTTTATCTTATAGGAAAGTACAAAATATGCGTGTATTTTAAAAATTTGTTCTTGGCATATGTATTTGCGCTATATTTATTATCAGGGGTGAGTATTTAAAACGCGTTATATAGCTCATTTAATTAGAAATCTTGTAAGTTTATATAAATATTTAAAAGAATTTTGTAATGATCTAAGAATTATTTATAAATCAATACAGAAAAGAAGACAAATTTAGAAAAAGTAACAGTCTAACGAATTTAAAAGTGTGGGAAGATAATGTTGAAGACAATTAAAATATATTGATATAGTCAATCTCGATTATCTAAATGTTTTGCATAAAAAAATCAATCTTTTATTGAGATTGATTTTCGATTGTTAAATTATCATCTGCGTTGTTATCAGCACTGTTTTCATCATCTGATGGTAGAACTATATCTAATGGATTATCATTGTCTGTAGGGTTATTTGGCGTTTCTTCTTCTGATACATCAGGTTCTTCTGTAATTGTAGGATTTGTACTGTTAATATAGGCAGTTACTTCATTTACATTTTTTAATAGAATGCCATCTGATACACTTTGATTTGCTATTAGGCCTGGTGCAATAACCGCGTTGTAATATGGACTAGTTTCATCAATAAATTCGGTGTGTACTGTTATATTATGATTTTTTGCCCAAGCTTCAATTTCTCCTACACTTTTTCCTACAAAGATTGGCATTGTTTCAAGTTTAGTACCAGTTGTAATACCTTGTCCTGTTACTTTAGTGGTATAATTTTCATTTGCATCAAAGCTAAAGGTTTTAATTACTTCATGATCGATTAATTCTAAATTTTCTTTCATTAGTTTTGTTATTGCTTCCAGTGATCCCGGATAATATCCTATCGCTGATGTAAATGTTCCATTATTACTTAATCTTACAGGCAGACTATAGTATTCAAGATAAGTTTTTTCAATAGTTAAGAAATCTTCATCATTTAAGCTGTTGCTTATCATGGATTTTAAAACGTCATATAATGATAAGATTTGTTCAGAGGTCATATTAGCTGTTATGTTATTTGTTACTGCTTTTAATATTTCTTCTATTCTAGATAAATTATCAAAACTAGCTACTTTTTTGGCGATTGCTTCTACGACTTGTTGTTGATGCTTATTTCTATCAATATCACTTTGTAAATATAAATGTCTGCATCTAGAATAAGCTAGAGCTTCTTCTCCATTGATTGTCTGTAATCCTGGATCTAGATAAATCATTCCTTCAGCACTAGTGTCGCGATCACTGTTTTGTTCGCAGAATCTTCCGCCACAGTTTATGCCATGATTATAATTAAAATCGGGAGCTTCTATGTCTACTAAAATTCCTCCTAGAGCATCAACGAGTTCTACTACACCTTTAAAGTTAATTTTAACATAGTAATCAATGTTAATATCAGTAAGATTTTCTACAGTATCGATCACACAACTGGTTCCATATACTGCACTGGAATTGATTTTAGCATATCGATTGT
This sequence comes from uncultured Bacilli bacterium, assembly GCA_944327365.1. Lineage (GTDB taxonomy): Bacteria > Bacillota_I > Bacilli_A > RF39 > UBA660 > Caccenecus. Next base: position 33,334 of record CALVHI010000009.1, on the reverse strand, counting down.
TATTACAAGCGATTGGAACGTATGTGTCTCTTGGAATAGAAAACATGGTAGCATTTAATGTCTTGGGATTAAATGTAATTAACATTAGTGTATCTCCATTGAATGAAGCATTAGCGTTTAAACCATCAATTTTACTGTCTACTCCCATTAAAAGGATGGTAAAAGGTTCTTTCAAACTTTTATTACTAATTAAAGTAGAATCTTGGTTTTCCATTTCTTTGCTGTAAGTGTATGCAACAGTGGTATTGTTTAATTCACTAAATGATTCTTCACTTCCAAATATAGTTTTATAATTACTACTTAAAAAAATTCCATCTAGTTCTCCTTCTAATAATTCATAAATCATTTCATAATAACTGGAATACTCGACAATCTCGTTTTTTAAGTTTTCTTTTTCGATTAATTCTTTAGCTAAGATATTTCCTTCAATATCTTCTGAATTATTAATCATTCCTAGAATGCTATCATTGGTTATTTTTGATCCGTTTAAAACAACTAAGTTTGATGAGTATGTAATGTATTTATCTTCTGTAATATTGCTTATTCCTGTATATAAAACGTTTATATAATAATTGATGAAGCTAAATATAATAGCTAATACTATAGTTATAGCAGTTGTAATTATGATTTTAATATGTTTCTTTAAAATTAAATTAATTAAATTCCATAAGAAATAAATAATAAGCCAGGAACCAAAAATAATTAGCAATATAACTCTAATTCCTGTTTCAATTCCGGTTAAACTGATTAGGTTTTTAATTAATAGAATATAAGTGATCAAATATATTAATAAGGTAATAATATAGATGATCAAAAAAGCTTTATTCGTTTTTTTTAATTTATTTAATAATGTTTTCATCGACAACCCTCATTTATCATAACATTACTATTATATAATATATTTTTGCTTGTTGCAAATTAAATATGCACTTTACATCATTTTACTGTTAATTTTATAGGTATTCTTGTTAATTTCGTGTAAATCGTTTATAATTATTATGATTAATCATAGAATGGATAGGAGGCAATGATGAAGAAAAGTTGTGTTTTGGTATTAAGTTTCTTATTATTTGTCTTTTTTTGTCTATCTTTGAATGCTTATGCTTCTTCTAAATATATTATTTTAATGGATACTGTTAATATTAGGATAGGAGCAGGGACAAATTATGATGTTTTAAAAACTTCAGGGGCTGGAACGATATACTATCTTAAAGGTGAAGCTTTAATTGAAGACGCTAGTGGTGGTTGCCAAGGGGGATGGTATGAGATTAATTATAATGGTTCAAGCGGATATGTTTGTAGTGAATATGTCAATGTATATGATGAAGATGTTAATTTGGATGATATAGAACCTACCACTGCTTGCGAAATTGAACTTTTTGAAAAGGGATTTCCTAGCTCTTATTTTGTTCCTTTATGTAAATTAAAAGAGAAACATCCTAATTGGAGTTTTGAGCCAATAACTACGGGACTGGACTTTAATACTGTTGTGGCACAGGAAAGTAAATGTGGTAAAAGTTATATTTATACATCTAATTCTTATTATGTAGATTCTACTTGCAAAAGTGCTTATTCTAGTTCTAGTCCATGGAAGCCTGCTAGTTATGGGGCAATTCAGTATTATATTGATCCTAGGAATTTTTTTACAGAGCGTTATATTTTTATGTTTGAAACTTTATCTTATGTTGATCAGTTAGATGCTGTTTATGCTCCGGCTGTAACTAGTGTTATTCGTAATGCGCATTTTTATACTTATCATTTGGGAATTGAACATGATTTAGGTGAAGTGATTAAGAGCGCTGGTAAAAATATTGGCGTTAGTCCAACTTTTATTGCTTCAAGAATTGTTCAGGAAATAGGAAATTCTGATTCTTTATATAATTTGTATAGTGGGGTTTATCCGGGGTATGAAGGTTATTATAATTTTTATAATTATGGGGTTAGTGATTCCTGTGCGACAACAAATGGTACGACTTATTGTGGGCTTAGTTATGCAAAGAGTCAGGGTTGGTATGGCCTTAATGCGGCGATTGAAGGTGGAGTAAAGTCTATCAATAATAATTATATTCAAGCAGGGCAATATACTAGATATTTACAAAAATTTAATGTAGTTCCTAAGAATAGTAATAGTATTTATAGTCATCAATATATGACGAATATACAAGCACCTATGTCAGAAGGATCTACTGCTTATAGTTCTTATCTTAGTGCTGGAGCAATAGATTCTAATTTTACTTTTTCTATTCCTGTCTATGTTAATATGCCAACTTATACTACATTGCCAACGAGTGATCAAGATAATGTAGGTAGTGGAGCAGCAGATGATAATTTCTCTGATCAAGATGTTTCTAGTAGTTCTAGTAGTTCATCTTTAGCTGTCCAATCAATTATTACTAGTTCGGGCTATCAATATAGTGGTAATTATTTATTAGGGATTGAGCTTGGAACAACGGTAGGTGAATTAGATGGCAATCTGGAGAGCGTTGGAGGATCAGGGGTTGTCTCTATTACAAATTCTAAAGGATTAACTGCTAGTGAAAATGATGTTATAGGAACAGGATATCAAGTTACAATTAAGGGAAGTACAACCTCTACATATACAGTTGTTATTTATGGAGATGTTAGTGGTGATGGGAAAATTGGCGCTTTGGATTTACTTTATGTTCAAAGATCAATATTAGGGGTTGAATCTTTATCTGGAGCGTATTTAGAAAGCGCTGATTCAAGTCGTGATGGTAAAGTTGGAGCTTTAGATTTACTAGTTGTTCAGCGACATATTTTAAATGTAGAGATTATTAAGCAATAAGGAGGATTTATGAAAAAATTATTAATATTAATATTTACAATCTTTTCTTTAGGAATATTTATTCCTAGTGTTGATGCTAGTAGTGGAAAAATACAGATTTCTTCTTCATCAACTGTAGTAGTAGGAAACACTGTTACTGTCACTGTTACTTTATCTAGTTCATCTTCTTTAGGCTCTTGGGAGTTTGATGTTAATTATGATAGTAGTTATTTACGTTTAACTTCTTCTACAGCTGAAAATAATGGTACTTATTTTGTTAGTTATGCTCAAAATGGTAATACTAAGTCTAAAACATATACTTTAAAATTTAGAGCTTTAAAGAGTGGTAATACAAATATTACTGTTGGTAGTTATGATATTTATGATTGGGATAAGAATAGTATGAGTATTAGTCGTTCTAATAAAAGTATTAGAATTATGACTCAAGCTGAGTTAGAGGCTAGCTATAGTAAAAATAATAATTTACGTGATATTAGTGTTACTGTTGGTGAAGATGAGTATACTCTCGATCAAGAATTTGATGCTGATATATTAGAGTACAATGTTACGGTTCCTACAGGGACAACTTTAATTAATGTAGGGGCTACACGCGCTGATTCGACGGCTACCATTGATGGTGCTGGAGAAATTGAAGTATCGGAAGGTCTTAATACAATTCCTATAGTTGTTACGGCTCAAAATGGGGATGAGAAAACATATACATTAGTTGTAAATGTTGAAGATCTAAATCCAATTAATGTTTCAATTGATGGAGAAAATTATATAGTTGTTAAGAGCGAGACTTTGCTTGAAGCTCCGGTAACCTTTACTGAGGCAACAGTGCAAATTGATGGGTTTGATATTCCAGCTTTTACCAATTCTAGTGTTGGTTATACTTTAGTTGGTCTTAAAGATGCGAGTGGGGATATCTCTTTGTATCGTTATCAAGATGGAGAGTATTCTTATTACAATCAATTTAGATCTAAATCTTATATATTAGTTCCTGTTGACTTTTCGAGTTCGCTAGATTACACTTTGACAAGTGTTCAAATTAATGGTGTCTCTTATGATGCTTATAAGTATAGTGAAAATAGTAATTATGTTATTATTAATGCGATTAATTTAGAGACGAATGAGGAAAATCATTATTTGTATGATCCATCTAATGGAGCGATGATGATTTTTGATGATACTTTTATTAATGAAGCTAATCAAACAATTGAGTATTATACTTATGTTATTATCGCTTTTGCAGGTGCTTTATTCTTAATGCTTATTTTAATTTTTGGGTTGCTTCATAGTACTAAGAAAAAGCAAAAAAAGATCAATCAATTTATTTTAAAACAAGAGGCAAAACTAGAGGCAACAAGAAAATTAAATGATGTAGTAAGTGATGTACAAAAAGTTATAAAAGAAGATGAACAGCAAAAAGAGGAAGAAAAAGCTTTACTTAAGTCAAAAAAAGAATTAAAAAAAGAAGCAAAGAGGAAGGCAAAAGAAGAGAAGAAAAAATCTAAAGAGGAAAAATCTGTGCAATCTTTAGAGATTGAAGAGCCTATTCAAGAAGATATGGAAAAAAGTGAAGATGTTTATGATCTTTTTGAGGAAGATAAAAAGAAAAAGAAGAAACGTGAAAAGAAAAAATAGAGTTTCTTCTTTTTGTTTGATATAATGGTAGAAGAGATGCAATGAGATAGCACTCACTAATAAAAGAAAGGAGGTGCAGTCGAGACTTGTCTACTCGACGGTTCATGAATGGAGTTAAGAGATATTAAAGGTGTTGGACCTAAAACATTAGAAAATTTAAAGGATTTAGGAATTGCCAGCGTTTGTGATTTGCTTTCCTATTTTCCTTATCGCTATGATTTATTTGAACCTACTAATTTGACGGATGATTATGATCATGAAAGAATTGCTATTAATGTAGTGATTGAGACAACTGCAACTACAGCATTCATACGTAAGAATTTTAATAAATTGCAATTTCGAGTAAATCATAATGGTAAAGTTATGTATGCTGTTATTTTTAATCGGGCTTTTTTAAAATCACATATTGTGATAGGTAAAACAATTACTTTGGTAGGTAAGTATGATTTAAAAAAGAATACTTTTATTTGTGATGATATAAAGTTAATTCCTTTAACTAAAAAAGAGATCATTCCTATTTATCATATTAAGAAAGGAATTAAGAATAATGATTTAAGAAAGATTATGGAAAGTGCTCTTGTTGATAGTGCTAAAATACCTAATTATATTCCTGATGAGTTTATGATGAAATATGATTTTATTAGTAAAAAACAAGCTTTACGGATGATTCATAGTCCGCGTAATTTTGATGAAATAAAGAAATCTAAAGTGTTTTTAAAATATGAAGAATTGTTTTTGTTTTTGTTTAAAATTGCTTATATGAAAAATGAAAATGAAAATACGTATAAAAAAGAAAAATATTTTGAAGAAAATAAAGTCAATGAGTTTATTTCTAGTCTTCCTTTTTTGTTAACTGATAGTCAGACAGAAGCTTTATCTTTTATTTTAAGTGATATTAAAAGTAATAAAAAGATGAATAGATTAGTACTTGGTGATGTTGGTAGTGGTAAAACTATTATTAGTTTTATTAGTATGTATGCGAACTTTTTAGCCGGATATCAAAGTGTTTTAATGGCTCCTACGGAAGTTTTAGCAAGGCAACATTTTGATTCAGCTGTTTCTTATTTTAGTAAGTGTCATTTAACTATTGATTTATTAGTGGGTAGTATGACTAAAAAAGAAAAAGATAATGTAAAGGTAAGGCTTGCTAGTGGTGATATTGATATTTTGATTGGAACACACGCTATCTTAGAAGAAAATGTATCTTTTTATCAGTTGGGATTAGTTATTACAGATGAACAACATCGTTTTGGAGTAAAGCAAAGAGAAATCCTTAAAAGCAAAGGAGATGTTCCGGATGCTTTATATATGAGTGCAACACCAATTCCAAGAACTTATGCTTTAACTTTATATGGTGATTTAGATGTTTCATTTATTCGTCATAAACCGGGTGGAAGAAAAGAAATTGTTACCAAAATAAAAAAATATAGTGAACTTAAAGATGTACTTATGCATGTTTTAGAAGAAATAAAGGCTGGTCATCAAGTTTATGTTGTAGCAAGTATTATCGATGATAATTTGGAACTAGATTTAAAGAGTGTGGAAACATTAAAAGAAAAATTTAATATGGCTTATCAGGGTAAAATTCCAATTGAAATACTTCATGGCAAGTTAAAACAAAAAGAAAAAGATGTGATTATGGAAAGATTTAAAAATAATGAAACAAAAATACTTATTTCTACGACTGTTATTGAAGTAGGGGTTGATGTTAAAAATGCAACTATTATGGTCATTTTTGATGCTGACCGTTTTGGGCTTGCAACCATTCATCAACTTCGTGGTCGAGTAGGGAGAAATAATCTTGATTCTTATTGCTATTTAATATGTGATAAAGAAATAGATCGCCTAAAAGTTCTTGAGGAAAGTAATGACGGTTTTTATATTGCCGAAAAAGATTTGGAATTACGAGGTGAAGGTGATCTTTTTGGAACGATGCAAAGTGGGGTTAAAACATTTAAAATTGCCAATTTAAAAACTGATTTAAAAATTATGATGCAAGCGAAAAGAGATAGCGAAGAATATTTAAATAGTGGGGCTTATAACAATAATATGAATTATAAAAAAATAGTTCGTGATTTAGAAAGGTTAAATTAATTGTAAAAATTCACTAAAGGTAATTGACAAATGTCGAAAAAAATAATATCATTATTATGACATGATAAACATCATGTCCGATATCACTTTTACGACTTGTGTGAAAGTGAGTCAACCAAAACCCCCTGAAGTCCAGCAGAAATGCTGGACACTTTTGTTTTTTTCAGTATTTATGGGAGTTTTTAATGTTTATCTTTTAATGGAATTGGGTTTTAGGTAGCATTTAGGTAGCATTTTTAACTTTTTAATAAATTTTTCCATAAAAAAATTAGGAAACCATTGCTTTGGTTTCCTAATTAATTTATATACTTATTTCAAAATCAATTTCTTCTTTTTTATTAGGTGCAGTATTATTATCTAATGTATCTATTAGGTTAATAATATTATTTAATTTGTTTTTAAACATATGAGAATAAGTGTTTAGTGTTTCATCAATTTTAGAGTGTCCTAGATATTTAGCAACAAGTGTTATGTCTGCTCCATTATTAATTAATAATGAGGCACATGAATGTCTAAAATCGTGAATTCTTATTTGTTTAATTTTTGCTAATTTACAATTATTGTTTTTTCTTCTTCTAATAGCATCATCACCTAGAGGTATAGCATTTCCAAAAATAAACCAATCTTCTTTAAAATTGGTAAATTCCATCGCTTTTTCCTTTAATTTTTTTAAATCATTTACTAAGCCTTTAGGTAATGGTAAAGTTCTATTACTTGTTAGTGTTTTAGGACTAGTGATAATATAAGTTTTTCCATTTACATTATCAGATAATCCTTTATTAATCTTGACAGTATTATTTATAAAATCTATGTCGTTCCAATTTAATGCTCTTGCTTCTCCTTTTCGTAGTCCGCAGTAATATAATGTTTTAAATAAGCATTTATAAGTTAGATTTTTTTCTACTGATATAAATTTTGCAAATTCCTCATAAGTCCAAAATTCCATTTCCTTTTTTATTTCGCTAGGATCAGTAAAATTTGTCATTTTTGGATATATTTCATTAAAATTAATACCATACCATTTTGTACCAAAATTCATTATTGTTTTTAAGAATTTATAAATATAGTTTCTTGTTCTATTTGATAACTTGTATTCCAATATCTTTTTTCGCCATGCCTCATAATGTTGGATATTAAATTCTTTAACTTTAATATTGTCTAAAAGTGCCATATATCTGATTCTATCATGATAAGTGTGTAAAGTTGTTTCTTTTACTTTGTCTTTTTGATAATCATAAAAAGCAGTATACAAATCTTTGAATGTCATATTATTGTCAGGACGATATTTATCAAATTCAAGATAAAATTGTTTTTCAGCTTCTTGAGCTTCTTTTTTATTAATGTATTTTTTTGATTTATATTGCTTTGTTCTACCATCTAAGTCTTTATATCTAGTATAAAATATCCATTTTCGACCGTCTTTTGTCCATTCTTTTTTATTTAATAAGATAATTGCCATATTTTTCACTCCTTTCAATTTCAATAAAATTCAATTATTCTTTTAATGCAAGGTCTTTATCAAATTTATATTTTTTTTATTGTTGTTTGTATCATTTTATCATCCTTTTTATATTTCGATTTCAAAATCATCTTTATCTTTTGTTTCTTCATAATAATCATAATTAATAGAATTTGCTAAATCTTCATAGTCTTCTACATATTTTGATTTTTTTCTACCTAAGATTTTATCAATAGCATTAGCCATTTTATCGAATAAACCTTTCCATCTATCTAGTTCTTCTTCTAACTTTGATTTTATATTTTTTAAAGAATTGATTAATAAATCTTTTTTATTTAATTCATTTTTTAATTCTTTAATTTCTTGTTGTTGCTCTTTTAACATTTCTTTTTGTTTTAAATATTCTTTGTTAGCTTTAAATCTATTATTATAAGTTAATAACCTTGTAATTTGAATTTCTTGATTTTTAATCGTGTTAGCAGATAATATTTTATCTTTTTCAAGCGTTTTAGCATAATAGATTAATCTATCTACATCTTTTGAACTATATCCTGTAATTCTTTTTTTTATATTAGTAATATTATCTGATTTATCCATATTTTTAAGGCTATTTTTGTTTATTTCTATCTCTTTGGCCGTGTAATTAAGTTCTTCCTTTAAATCGCTTAATTCAGCCTTTAATTCACTAATTTGATAGTCTAACTTTGTTTGATTTTTTATATGACTTCCAATATTACCACGATCTAGTTTGAAACCTTTTCCATTGATAAACTTATTAAATTTATCTTGTAGTTTAGCAAAAGAATTTTTGCCACCTAAGTCTTTCCAAAATTGGTCGTTGTTTAAAAATTTACCTTTTATATTTTCATATATAATTTTGCCATTATTATCTCTTTGTAATATAGGTATTAGTTTAACATTGCCATTATTATCTTTTACTTCTTCTTTAATTGTATTACCCTCATTATCTTTTTTATAAACTTTTCTTTTAACTTCATTTACGATAGGTAAGAAGTAGGCTTGTAGGTGAGGGGTATCTTCATCATAGTGTACTTGTGCCATGACAATATTTTCCTTACCAACTAAGTCTATCAAAAACTCCATACAACTATCAAAATAATAGGTTACTTCAAGAGGTATATCTTCCTTACCATTTATATCAGGTACAAATACACTTTGCCCTTTTTTATTGCCTGTTTTGTAAGTTCTACCACTATCTTTAAATTTCATACCTAAACTTTGGAAAAACTCATTACCACTTGTGAACACTACACCATTTAGCATATTGGTACTATCTTTTTTTAAATATTCTATATCACGTTCTTTTAGTATTTTCTTTACTTGTTGATATAGATTACGTTCTTTCATAGGAACATAATTAACATTAAATTCGGTTCTTTTGCTATCATAATTTCCTGTACCTTTTCTTTTGGTTAATTCTTGTCCTATATTAAATAAATCTTTTGCTTTATATTTAGTTGCAAATCTTAATACTTGTTTTCCATCATAAATGTTATCCATTTATCGCCCTCCTTTTATTTATTCAGGTCATTAATGACCTATCTCACTAGGGCATAGCCCATGTGAGTTTAGGGAGTTCCCTAAAAACCCCCTTATATTGTTTTCACAAGATACCCCTATTTGCAAAAGGGGTATCAAGTTTCAACAATAAATTAATATTTCCAATATGAATAAAGGAAATATTAATTTTAATAAGTTATCTATCGCCACTTTCATTTGCTATCGCAAACAAAACGTGCCACGATAACTTAGTGATTAAAACTAAAGTTTTAATCAAGTGGTTCTTGATATTTAGCAAAGTAGGTTCGTTCGGTTGATGTTCTTTTCATCGTAATAGATAGTCCCTCTTTTTCTAATGTGGATAAGTTATTATTTAATAACTTTCCAAATACTGATGGTGTTATATTAAGGTTTAATTTACTAGTTATTTCTGATACAGTAAAAGTAAATTCTTTTTGTTTAATTGCATAGTTAAGAAAAACAGTTAAGTTATAATCTAAATCTTCTATTTCAGTTTCTGACCTTTCAAAGATTAGGTTCTCATTTTTTTTTAATATTAATTCAAAGCCCTCATAATCTCTACTTTCGTATTCGAGAATTATTTTATTTTTAATATGAGTATCTTCTTTTAATATTAGCATACCATCAACAGAACCATCTATGGCTGTACTTCCCAAAGAAGTATTACTTTTGTTTAAGTGATGTATTAGAAGAATTGTAAAGTTATATTTTTGACATAGTTCTCTAAATTTTGGAATTAAATATTGACCTGTGTCTTGATAATTGTTTATATCATAGCCATTATTCATATCAATTCCATACAACATATCTATAATTACTAATTTACCATTATATTCATTAGCAAATTTTTGAAAATCTACTTGTAAATCCATATAATTTAATTTTCTTTCATTTGGTTCTTGTTCTTTTAAAAAGAAATTTGTGTCAGTAAATTGTAAATTCATAATATTTATTCTATCAAGTATTTGTGTATGATTCATTTCTGTGCTAATATATAGAGTAGGAGATTTAATTGTTTTAAAACCTAAGAAACTGTTTTGTGCTGCCACAGAGTTGGCAAGCTGTAATGCTAATAATGACTTGCCAACTTTTGGTCTAGCAACTAAGCAATATAGTCCCCTAGACTTCATTAAGTTTTCTACGATGAAGTCGTTTTTTTTGTAATCTTTTTGCATTTCACTAATTGTTTTCAATTACTTTTTTCCTCTCGTTTGTATCTTTTGACATCTTTTGCAAGTATGATACATTAATTTTTAAGTAATTTACTACTTCATTCATTGGTAGTAATTTATTTGGCAGAAGATAGCCCTTACTTAATAAATCGGCTTTTATTTCATTTCTTAATTTACTTGTACTATTTTTTCCTAGTCCTGTAAGTTTCTTTAAATCACTTAAATCACACCATTGTTTTGATATTAATTCTAAAGTTTCATTTGCACTTATAATTATCACCTTTTTCCTTTCTGTGAGGTTTTAGTGTTACCTCTAACTCCCTTTTAGGATGTATATATAGTATATTTATCCTTAATTTTAGGACTTACCAATATATCTAAGGAAAGTTTTAGATTACTTACAACTCCTCTGGCTAGTGAGGATATTTTTCAAGTACCTTGCCATGTTTTACGAGTTAATAGTTACGGCACTCACAATATATAACTCTATATAGTTTTCAAAGAACAATTTAGAATAGTATTGAACCATTCGGTTCAACTATAATATATTTTTGAACCTTTGTCAACACTTTTCGAACCAAAAAGTGCAAAAAAATAAAAATATCTTGTAATTTAGTGCAAAATGATGTATAATTGGTCGTGAAAGGAGCAATTATGGAAAATAAAACAGTAGGACAAATGATTACTGAGGCTAGAGAAAAAGTAGGTTTATCTAAAAATCAACTTGCTGAGTTAGCAAATGTAAGCCATACTGAAATTGCTCGGATAGAATCAGGAGAAAGAGCTGTACCTAATCCTAAAACATTAAGAAAAATAAGTCAGTTTATTGGTGTTAATTATAATGATTTAATGTATGCTGCTGGACTTGGTACACAAGTTAGTCCACTTAACCCTTTTTTAAAACGATATTATTCTAGTTTAAAAGGGAAACAATTAGATGAAGCACTAGTAAATACTTTAGGAAGTATTGAAAATTGGGAGGCTTTAGTTAAATCTTTTAAGGAAAGATTAGAAGATCCAAACATTTTAGAAACTGAAAAAGAAGTTTTATTTCAAACTATCGAAGATACTCAATATCAAATTAATACTGCAAATGAAATTGTAAAATTGCTACATAGTGCTAAAACGAAAGAGAGGTTAGATAATGAAAAAAAGAATTGAAGCATTAAACCTAGTTCAAATTACAAGTAATATAGGTTTAATTATATCTTTTATATTTTATTTAATTACTAAACATACTCTATCAGTTTCTTTTTATTGGTTATTTATGTATGCTTCCTTATTAGGAAATGTTTGGTTTTTAAGAAAGTGGTTAAAAAGTGGTCTAAATATTGATAAAAGAAAATCAAAAAATATTTATAGTGAACTGGATAATTATTCTATAACTTTTGTAGTTGTGTATGCTTTGATTTTCTTGGCAATTATATTTTTACAAAATTTAGGTGTTTTATCTCAAGATAATTTTTATGTAATTATTTTATTGTTCTTGTTTACTATATTTTTTGAAGTATGTTTATATATTTCAGAAGAAAAAGTTTATAACGAAACAAAAAAATTAGCAAGTCAAACTATGAAAAAAATGACAGATGACAGCAAAAAGTGAGAGGCATATCTCTAAATGCTGTCATACTGTCATTTTTATTAGCTATTAAATAAAAAAGTCATTTATATCTTTATTAAATAATACTACAACTTTTAGAAAAATCTTTATAGATATTGGTTTTGATTTATCAAAACTTTCTAATCTTTTGTAATATTCATAACTAATTCCAAGTAACTCTGCTACTGACTGTGAAGAATAGGGATTATCTAAATTGTTATCTTTATAGTAAGATTTATATTCTTCATATAGTTCTTTTCTTATTCTTTTTATATTTTTGCATATTGTTGCTTGATAATCAGATAAATTAAAATTAGCCATTTTCTTTTGTAATTCTTGAAATGTAGGTATGTTAGACAATTTTACCACCTCTTGTAAAAAATTTTCTCATAAATATTAAATAAAAAAAGTAATCTATCTTTACAAAAAAGTAATCTATTTTTACTAACAATTTTATTACAAATATGGTAAAATAAAAATAACCCTACGTTAGAGTTATTTTTTGCTATCTACACGTTTTTTTAAGTCAAAGTTACGTTCCTTAAACAATTCTTCGGCTTTAATATTGAAAACTCGGCAAAGTCTATCAATATATTCTGTAGAAGCACTTCTTTTAGCATTTTCAATTTGTGATAAGTAGGCTTTATCAGAACCTAATTTGCTTGATAAAGTGTCCTGCGACCAATTTTTTAATTGGCGAAAATACACAATGTTTTTTCCTAATAAAATGCTAGTTTCATTAGTAACAGTTTTATTGTCTATTTTACACACCTCGCAGTCTTAATCACTAATATTATGATAATAAGTATTTGAAAATATGTAAATTGGACTATATAACAACAACTTTTTGCTCTAGTGTAGGGATATGCTAGAAAGAAGGGTATTATATATTAAAAAGAATGGGATTGATGAAGGAATAGTAAAAGACCTATTATCTATTATAGTTTCTTATGATATTGAAGAATCAGAATTACATTTAAAAATGCTCGGACAACAAGCAAAGATGTACCGAGCAGAGATAGAATTTTTGGAGAATACTAAACCGTTCTTCTTTCAAAAGAAGAAATTAATAGATTATAATAAAAGTATTGAAGAATGTGAATTGAAACTTTATGAAACTTATAGAAAAAATGAATGATGAGGCAATTTATATTATGAAGTTAAGAAATTCTAAAATTGGTAAAAATGTGATATGAATTACTTAATATTTATGTTATAATTTAAGCAAATAAATTAGTATGGTTTGTAGGCATTTATGAAAAAATAATGCTAAAATGTATTTTATATTATGATATACAATGGTTGTATTTTAAGCATATAATTTAATTATTTTTAAAGTGAGGTATTAGAGTTTTATGAATAATAACAAGGCATTTATAATATTTGGAATAGTAGTAGTTTTGTTTATATTATTTGCTTGTACTTATAATGCAATTTTTGATAATAAAGATATTTTGTGTAGTGGTAGTGGAGTTTTAATAAATAACCAATGTTATGAGTGCCCTGATGGATATGTTTTGAATGAAAATAATTTGAATTGTGAATTAATTGATAATGATAATAACTTAGATGAGGAAGAAAAAGGTGAAAAATTGCCTTATAGCGAATGGCAAATTACTTATTATAAAGAAAATTGTAAAGAATATGATTATGAAGATATTTATAGATATGCAGAAGATCATGAGGGAGAATTAGCAAAATTTACTGGAAAAGTAATTCAGGTTATGGAAGATAATACAATGGAATTTGCGATTTATGAAATGAGAGTTAATGTAACAGAAAATGAGTATGGCAACTATGAAGATACAATTTATGTTTATTATATGCCTATGGAAGGCACACCAAGAATAATTGAAGGAGATATTATTACACTGTACGGTAAATTAAATGGATTAAAAACATATACATCTATTTTAAATTCTTCAATTACTATTCCATATATAAATGCATTTTATATAGAAATAGAAAATTTATAGTATAGAAAGAAGGGTAAATATGAAAAGCTGGTATGATTTAACTAAAGAAGAACAAAACAAATATATAAAAGAGTTTAGAAGCAAATATAATGGTGTAACTGGAGAAAAACTTCATGATTTTAATAAATGCTTATTAATTTTTATAATTCCTATTACTATCTTTATAATTTTAAGAATTATGGCTGAAACTGATGAAAATATGTTTTTTATTAAGATAATTGATATTATTTTAATAGTTTTATATTTTCTAAATGTTTATAAAATAAAAAAAGAAAATGATGAATTTAAAAAATATTTAAGTACGAAAAAAATAATTAAATAAAAACTTAATATAAGTATTTAATTAAGATGTTATTTAAATAAAGAGAAACATAAGCAAGTTGTATGTTGAGATATATTGGTTATGTAATTTGTAATACCTATAATTAAGTGAACAGTAATTTTTATGTTTGTATTTGACGATAAAAAAATATTAATGCTTTTAAATTTGCTTAAATTTTGTATTTGTACTTATATTATTTAAGAAATTTATTATTTAATATAGTTTTTTATGTTATCTTAATTGTTTTTAAAAATTTTAGTTAAAAAAGTTTTATGACTTTATATTTAGTATTTGATATAATTATTTTGTGGTTATATAATTTTTTATGGGAGGTTATTGTAATGAATGATACAATTTTAGCTGCATTAATCAGTGGGATATTTAATTTGATTGCAGGTTTTATAGGAGGTTATCAATATTCTTTACATATTAATGTTAAGAAAAAGCAAATTCAAAAATCAAGAGATAACTCTTTACAAGTACAAATAGGTGACATAAATGAAAGAAAATAGTATGCATCAAAGGACTGGTGATAATTCTATATCTTTGCAAGCTAATAATATTAATTTTGGCATAACTGAAACAGAAGTAAGAAAAATTATTAGAGAAGAAAATGCTTTACTTTTAGAAAATGCGAAAATAATAGCTGCAAGTATTGCTCAAAAACGATTAGATAATTATACAGAAGTTTTAATGCCTAAATTAGTGAAGGCAGAATTATTATCGGTTTTTAACGAGCCAGCGTTTCAAGTATTGTTTAGAAAGACTGAACAAACTGCGATTTGCACTGAAAGAAAGACCGATTATGAAATTTTGTCTGAATTATTAATACATAAAATTGAAAAAAGTGATGATTATGTCATATCTACTGCGGTGGAAAAAGCTATTAGTGAGGTTAATAATATTTCCGATGAAGCATTAATGGCTTTAACTCTAATTTTTTCAATAACTCATTATGTTCCAACAGCTGGGAGTATATCCAAAGGTTTTGCTGCTTTAGATTCTCTGTATAGCCATTTATTAGAATATTTTGAACTTCCAAAGAGTATTTCTTGGTTAGAAAATTTAGAACTTATTAATGCAGTGAGAATTAATAAGGGGTTTGTTAGTGAAAAATTTGAAGATATTCTCTATAATGAATATGATGGTTATTCGTGTTTGGGAATTCAAAAAAATAGTAATCAATATAATGAAGCTATCGAAAAATTAAAAGCTTCGAATATATCAATTAATATATTAGTTCCAAACGAATTGCATGAGAATTATTTGCGATTACCGATTTTTAAAAAAGATAGTATAGATTCCTTAGGCTTTTTTAAAAAAAGTACTGATGGTAAAACAAATTGGCAAGAATTCACAGAATTGCAAAAAACTACATTGAAGGAAATTTATGATAGCTATGACAAAAAGAACAATGATACTAAAAATAGTTTTAATATTTTTATGGATAAATATCCTAGTATGAAAAGAGTTAGGAATTGGTGGAATCAATACATTGCTGCATATTCAATCACTTTAACTCCTATTGGTAAAGTATTGGCTTCTACAAATGCTGTAAGAATTGATAGTTCTCTTCCTAATTTAATTAATGATTCTAGGTAGCATTTAGGTAGCAAAATTTTGAAATTTTATAAAATGTTTTTAATTGATTTCGATTAAAAAAGGGAAAAATCAAGCAAAAATGACTAAAAATAAATGAAAAAATAGTAAAAGGGACTGAATATGAATAGCCCCCTGAAGGAGCCCTTGTGGCTCCATTTTTTGTTGTTCTTGATTAATTTTGTTTAAAATATCACATATAAAAAGTTTTAATTACGCTTATAAAATGCTATAATCTTTATATAAGGAGGATAAACTTATGCTAGATAAGTCGTTTCAAGAAATAACAAGTAGTATTAAAAATGCAATAACTAACACTCAACTAGAAATCATGACAGATGCTAACAAAAAGTTAGTTAATCTTTACTTTAATATTGGTAAAACATTAGAAGAAAATAGTAGTTGGGGAAATAAGTTTATAGATAATGTTGCTATGGAATTAAAAATGTCTTTTCCTAATTTAAAAGGTTTTTCAGTTCGTAATTTAAAATATATGAAATCTTTTTATAATGAATATAAAGATGATGAAGAATTTGTGCAACTGGTTGCACAATTACCATGGAAGCATAACATTACTTTGATGCAAAAAGTAAAAGACAAAGAAATTCGTAAATGGTATATGGGTAAATGCTTAGAAGAAGGTTGGTCAGATAATATTTTGGTTTATCAAATAGATACTGATCTTTATAATAGACAAGTAAAAACAATTAAACATAATAATTTTAATTTAACTTTGAAGCAAAATAGTGATCTTGCTAATAATATTATGAAAGAACCTTATGTATTTGATTTAATTGAATTGACAGATGACTATAAAGAAAAGGAATTAGAAAATAAAATTCTAGAAAAACTTAAGAATATTCTTCTAGAATTAGGAAATGGCTTTTCTTTCGTCGGAAATCAATACAAAATTACTATAGATAATCAAGATTTTTATATTGATTTGCTTTTTTATCATATTAAGCTTAAATGCTACATTGCTGTAGAGTTAAAGGTAGGAGATTTTAAACCGGAATTTGCAAGTAAAATGGGATTTTATCTTACTGCACTAGATGAAGAAATTAAAGATGAAAATGATAATCCATCTATTGGGTTAATATTATGCCAAAATAAAAGTAATAAGATAGTAGATTATACTTTGAAATTTATAAATAAACCGGTAGGCGTAAGTGAATATAAAATTTTTGATAAATTAACAGCAGAACTGCAAGATAAATTGCCGTCTGAAGAAGATTTGCATTTGCATATGGATGTAGAAAGTTAATTATTTGAGGAGGAAGGAAAATGGATTTTGGAACTCTTTTATTGTCATTGGGTATCAACTTATCGTCTAATATAATATATGATTTTATCAAACTATCTATTTCTAAAGGTAAAACAAGAAAGGAAATTATATATGATTTGTCTAATTATCTTCAAATTGAAGGGGCAGATGTTAAATCTGAAAAGATTATAGATTTCCTGATAGATAACGGTACACTTTGTATTGAAAATTCTAAAATATATTCTAATGAGGCTATAAATTATCATACGAGTACAGTTAAGAGTAGTATAGCTATTAAAAACACGACTAGTAAAACAGATAGTACAGAGATTTCTGTTAATGGCAATACTGCGATGATAAAAATGTCAGGAAATGCAAAAATTATTCAAGATGAAAAAGGAATTAAATTTGTTGTTGGAAAATAAATTTAGGTAGCATTTAAGTAGCAAAATTTTGAAATTTTATAAAACAGTTTTAATTATTTTTAATTAAAGAAGGGAAAAAATATGTAAAAATGATTAAAAATAACTGAAAAAACGGTAAAAGGGACTATATATGAATAGCCCCCTGAAGGAGCCCTTGTGGTTCCGTTTTTGTATGTTTTTATTTAAAATATCTTGAAATTTTTTAAAATGTTATATAAGTTTTTCCTGTAAGCGTAAAAGTATAAAAAATGTTATATTGAATGTAGTGAAAGTGAAAAAGTGCAGATGGCGTCTGCATAAATTCTTTGGTTGTATAATCTTAGATAAAGTTAAAATTGAAAATGAGAGATTTTGATATATGGAACTTTAAATTTAAAAACACTATTGACATCGTGTCAGTTTTGATATATAATTAAATTATGAATTGACATCGTGTCAGAATTGGAGGCGTTAAATGGAACATTTTGATTTAAGAAAAAGAGAAATTATTAAAGCTTGTCAGGAACTGTATCAAAAATATAGTTTTAAAGAAATAACCATAAAATTGATTAGTGAACATACTAGTTTTTCTAGGCCATCTATTTATAATTATTTTGAAACGAAAGAAGAAATCTTTCTAGCGTTATTTGGAGAGGAGTATGAAAAATGGGCAAAAGAACTTACTAAAATAATAAATCAAAATAATACTTTGACTAAAGATGAATTTGCCAAACTTCTAGCTCATACTATTGAAAATAGAGAAATACTTTTGAAACTTTTATCCATGAATATGTATGATTTAGAGGAAAATAGTAGATTAGAAAAATTAGTGGAATTTAAAAAGTTTTATGGTGATGCTGTTCATACGATTAAAATGTGTTTAGATAAATTTTTTAATGATATGAGTGAAGAAGAAAAAATAGAATTTTTATATTCATTCTTTCCTTTTATGTTTGGTATTTATCCTTATACTGTAGTAACTAAAAAACAAGCAAAAGCAATGGAGATGGCAGGGATAGATTATAAATATTATTCTATATATGATATGGCTTATATGGGGATAAAAAAATTGTTAGGGTAATGGAGACAAGCTATGAAAAAGATAGTGGGAATTATATTCGTTTTATTAATAATTATTGTAGGAGTAGTAGGCTATTTTATTTTAAATAATAAAAATGGTTTTCATAATAATTTATTAGAAGAAACAGATAATACTAATTCACAAAATAATATTTTGATTAATGAAGAAGAAAATGAATTTGATAAGGAAGGTGAACAAATGGTAATTCGAGTTAGTGATGGTATTCATACTGTTATTTTTGAGTTAAATGATAGTAATGCTGCTAAAAGTTTGTATGAACAGTTGCCACTTACGTTAAAAGTAGAAGATTTACAGCTTCATCTGATGAAAACGATATATTAAATTGGATAGATGATTTGAATTTGTAATAAAAGCCATTGCTGTTTAGTGATGGCTTTTTAAATAAAACTGTAGAATAGAGGGTTATTTGATATATTGATTAAAATTAATTGTTTACAATAATGAATTAAAACTTGAAAAGGGAAACTAATTTTATAATATCTGTGATATAATTATCTAAATAGCAAATAGCGATTTGAAAGTGAGATGATTATTATTAGTGGAGTATTAGGAGGTGTTTTTGTGGTTTATAAATGGCTTAATAAAGTTGTTATTTTAATTCATAAACATGAAATGTGTAAATATAAAGGTATTGCAATATGAAAAGATGCAGTTGGTGTAATTTAGATAACCCTTTGTATATAAAATACCATGATTTAGAATGGGGAGTTTCTAATTTTGATGATAAATATTTATTTGAAATGTTGATTTTAGAATCCTTTCAAGCTGGCTTATCTTGGGAATGTATTTTAAATAAAAGAGAAGATTTTAGAATTGCTTATGATAATTTTGATATAAACAAAGTTATAAATTATGGGGAAGATAAAATAAATGAATTATTAGCTAACAAAAAAATTATAAGAAACAAATTAAAAATAATTGCTAGTATTAATAATGCTAAAGTATTTAAGAATATTGAAAAAGAATATGGTAGTTTTTATAATTATTTAAATACTTTTGCAAACAATAAAATAATATATGAGGTAAATAAAACTACAAATACTTTATCTGATACTATTTCAAAAGATTTAATCAAAAAAGGTATGAAGTTTGTTGGCTCTACTATTATTTATTCTTATTTACAAGCAACTGGTTTTATATATTCTCATGATAAGGATTGTTTTATGTATAAAGATCGTTAAATAATATATTTGTAGATGCTTTTTTGGCATAGTTAATGAGGATAATTAATTTAAAATAAGTCTAAATTATTATGTTAAGATATATAAAATGTGTTATAATTAATTGGGAGGGATTATGCAGTATTTAATTACGTTTATTGAGGGAATTGCTTCCTTTGTATCTCCTTGTGTATTACCCATGATACCTATTTATATTTCTTATTTTGCAACCGATAGTAAGAGTAGTAAAAAAGCTATTTTAAATGCTTTAGGATTTGTTAGTGGGTTTAGTATTATCTTTATATTACTTGGTGTTTTTGCGGGTACATTTGGAAAGTTTATTCATGAATATGTTGATTATTTTAATATTTTATTTGGTTTGTTTTTAATTGTTATTGGTCTTAATTATATGGGATTATTACTAATTAAATTATTTAATAAAACAAAAGGAATAGATAGTGAAAAGAAAAATTTAAATTTTATTACATCCCTTTTCTTTGGAGGTATTTTCTCTGTTACTTGGACACCTTGTGTAGGAGCTTTTTTATCTTCAGCACTTATTCTTGCTAGTACAACAGGTAGTGTATTACAGGGAGCCATCTTATTATTGCTTTATTCTTTAGGGCTTGCTATTCCTTTTATTGTAACTACTATCTTTTTAGAAAAGATGAAGAAGACTTTTGATTTTATTAAAAAACATTATAATATTATTAATAAAATATCAGGTAGTATTTTAGTTGTTTTTGGTATTTATAAACTTATTATGGGAATTATTGGTTTATTTAGTTAGGAGGATATTTTATGAATAAAAAAATTAAACTAATTATAGAAATTGTTGTGTTTATTGTCGTGATAGGTGTTATTGCCGGTGTTTATTATTTTAGTACGAATAGTACAAATAAAGAAGAAGTGGAAGAAGAGTCCGTTAGTGTCGGGGTTGTAAAAATAACGGATGATAATTTTGAAGAAGAAATTTTAAATTCTGATAAGCCTGTTATTTTAGAGTTTTCATCTAATTCTTGTCCACCTTGTGTAGCGATGCTTACGACTTTAGTTGATATTGCTAAAACCAATAAAGATGTAAAAGTGGCGACTTTAAATGTAGATGCAAAAGATACGAAAGAAGTAAGAGATGATTATCCAACTGATGCAACACCAACTATTATGATTTTTAAAGATGGGAAAGAAGTTGCTACTTTAATTGGGGCTGTAGATAAAGATACCATTATGAGTGAATTAGAATAGGTGGCTTATGAAAAAAGGATTTTTAGTTTTATTATTGATGCTCATTTTTTTAACTGGTTGTGGAGATACCCAAAAACTTGTATGTACAGCTAGCAATACTGAAGAGGATATTAAATCTTATTCTACTTTAGAAATTAAGATAAAAGAAAATAAGGTATCAGACATGGAATTTATTGTCGATATGGAATTTCCAAGTGAATATCAGACACAACTTCCCATGATTGCCAATAACATTAAATACAGTAAACCTTATATGGATGTGTCTATTGTTGATGGAAAAATTAGACTTATTACAAAAGATGATTCTGAAGAGTTTTTGGGAATTAAAATGGATCAAGAAATCACTTATGGTGAGTTAAAAGAAGTTTTAGAGCTTCAAGATTATAAGTGTGAATAAAATAGATAATTTATTGGTAACAATAGATTTTCTTTTTGGATGGTGTTTGGATGGATATAGAAAGAGAAATATTTAAAAGAGGAAAGATTAATTGTCAAAAGTTAGGTTCTTATGGATTTATACAGGAGAATAATATTTATCATTTTTCTAAAGAATTTATGAAAAACTTTAGGGCGGATATTACGATTGATTTAGATGGTAATGTTTCAGGAAAGGTATATGATTTAAAAACTAATTTGGAATATACTAATTTTAGAATTGCTGATTTAACAGGTTTTGCTTATCAAGTAAGAGAAGAGTATATTTTGATATTAAAAGATATTGCTAAGAATGTGTTGGATTTAAAATATTTTGTTTTTGATCAAGCTAATCGTATTGCAAATTTAATTTGGGAAAAATATAAAATTTATCCTGAATTTTTATGGGATAAATATCCTGGATATGGAATATTTAGAAACAAGAGAAGTAATAAATGGTTTGGAATTATTTTAAATGTTGATAAAAGTAAAATGATTCACAATTTAACGGGTGAAGTAGAAATCATTAATTTTAAGTTGGATGATAAAGTATTAGATTATATTCAACATGATGGAATATATCCAGCTTATCATATGAATAAAAAAGCTTGGGTTTCCATTATTTTAGATGATGCTTTAACTGACGAAGAAATCATGGAAATGGTGGATATTAGTTATGAATTAGCTAATCTATCTGGTTGTTGGATTATTCCTGCTAATCCTAAATATTATGATGTGTTTCAAGCTTTTTCTAAGTGCGATGTAATTACTTGGCATCAGGATATAAAAGCAATAGATGGAGATTTTGTCTATATTTATTTAACGAAACCTTATCAAGCGATTCTTTTTGAATGTAAAGTAATTGAGGCAAATATACCTACTGTAAATACTACTTTTTTGATGAAATTAAAGCTATTAAAAAAATATGATGAGGATGAATTTCCTATTAGTAAGTTAAAGAAATATGGTGTTAAAGCAGTGCGTAGTGCTAGAAGTGTTCCTAAAGCTTTAGCAGAGGAGTTACAAAAATGATTTGGAATTCAGGGTATGTGTTGGAGTGAAGTATTATAGGTGTAGATTGTTTTGGAGATTTAAAAACTGGATTTAATTTAATTTTTTTTAAAAGAGAATTTACATCTTTTTTTTCTTTTGTTATAATGATTTATAGGAGTGAGGCTTATGAAAAAATGGAAAATTTATGGAATTCTTATTACTGTTTTATTGGTACTCGTTTTAATTGGATTTGCATTATATTTCTTTTTATTTAGAGAGTCTATTACAGAGGTGGAAGCCCAAAATATTGCTTATCAATATGCAGGAGTAAGTGCTAGTAATATTACAATTCTTTCTATTCAAAAAGATAGGGAAGATAGAGAATATGAGATTCGTTTTTATGATGATATGTATGAATATGAAGTAGATGTAAATTATAATAGTGGTAGAGTTAGCAATTTTGAGAAAGATTTACGAGATAATGCTAATATTAATCAGGGTGGTAATACTACTGTGTCAATGGGTGAAGAAGAGGCTAGAAGTATTGCACTACAAAGAGTAGGTAAAAATCAAGATGAAGTAACTTTTACAAGAGTTAGAATTGACAGGGAAAATGGTATTACTGTTTATGATGTTTATTTTTATGATAATGAAAAAGAATATGAACTTAGTATTGATGTAGATACTAAGGAAGTTGTAAGTTATAAAGAAGATTATTTGACAGGAATGGGTAATAATCCTGAAACTACAAATTATATTGGTGCAGATAAAGCTAAGGAAATAGTTTTAAATCATGCTGGTTTATCTAGTAGTAATGTTCGTTTTAGTAAGGTAGAATTAGATGTTGATTATCATATGGCTACTTATGAATTAGAGTTTTATTATAATTATTTTGAATATGATTATGAAATAGATGCAATTACTGGTGAAATATTAAAATATGAGAGAGGTAGATAATGAAAAAATTTTCTTTTAAACCATCTAAACCCGTTTCTTTTATTGGTTTTATTGGAGGGTTATGTTTTTTTATATTTGGTTTTTTCTATGCTATACCTAATATGGGGTTATTTGGGGTTATATGGACTATTTTGGCTGTAGTAATTACATTTTATTATGCAGTTAATTTATTTACTAAAAAAGGTTTGTCATTATATAAAATAGAAGTAGAAGAAAGTAGTAAAAAATCTAAATAATTTTAGATTTTTTTCATATGTTTTAATATGAAAAAGGTTGGTATTATCATACGAAGTTTTATGGAGAATGATAAAGAATTTGTGGGATGCAAAAAAAGACTAATAGATGCATTTTTAGCTTATGATGTAGAACTGTTAATCATTCCTATTATTCTTCCATTTAATCATGTAGTTGATTTAGTTTCTATGTGTGATGGAGTTGTTATTGGAGGTGGGGATAAATATTTTGATGAAGATATTTCTTTAATTCATTATTTATACCAAAAAAATATACCTACTTTAGGTATATGTCTTGGTATGCAGATCATGGGTATTGCCTTTAAGGGAATAGAAATAAAAACTACTCATCATGATAAGAAACATATAGTAAATATTTATCCATCTTCCTTACTATATAAAATTACTAATAAAAAAAGTTGCTTTGTTATAAGTAGACATCATAGTGCGATTAAAGATACTATATTAGATATTGGCGCTATAAGTACGGATGGAATAATAGAAGAAATAGAGGATAAGAGTAAAAAGTTTTTTGTTGGAGTACAGTGGCATCCTGAAGATAATAAAAAAGGTGATTTAATATTTGATGCGTTTATTAAATCACTTTACTAATAATTCTAATAATTCTTGTTTTTCTTCTTCGCTTATAAAAGCACACTGAATGGCATTTTTATTCATATTAAGAAAATCTTTTTGAGTGAAATTAAATATATTTTTTAGTTTTTCATAAGTTTGATTTAAAGTAATATTAGATACTGTTCGATTATCAGTATTTAATGTTACTTTAATTTTTTTGTCAAATAACAATTTAATCGGGTGTTCTTCTAGTTTGTCATACATATTAGTATCGATATTACTTTTAGGACATACTTCTAAAGTTATGTCTTTTTCTTTAATTAAATTTAGGGCTTCTTCACTTTCTATTGCCCGTACGCCATGACCAATTCTTTTGGCACCTAAGTGAATGGCATTTATTATACTTAAAGGACCATCTGCTTCTCCAGCATGAATTGTAAAAGGAATTTCTTCTTTTTTGGCTATTTCAAATAGTTTTTGATAATCGTTTACAGGATATGTTGTTTCATTTCCTGCAAGATCAATACCAACGATTCCTTTTCCTAAATATTTTTTAGCATATTTTATGACTTCTAAGTTTTTTTCGTAAGAGTCGCCACGCATCATACATAGTATTAAATTAGTTTTTATGGGAACTTCTTTTAATCCCTGCATGATTGAAGTAATGACTTCATCAAGTGATAAACCATTTTCTAGGTGTTTATTAGGGGCAAAACGAATTTCAGCATAAATAACATCATCTTTTTTAAGATCTATTGCAAGTTCTTTTGCAATTCTTGTTAAATTTTCTTTTGTTTGCATGATTTTTATGGGAATATCAAATTTATCTAAATATTCTTTTAATGATGATGTTTTGTTTAATACACTTGAAAGCTTTATTGCTTCTTCTAAGCTAATATTTAATAATTCACTAATTGTTGTTGGTCTAATACTGCCATCTAAATGTAGATGTAGTTCTATTTTTTTCATATATTATCTCTTTCATAAGAATTTTTAATAGACATAAGTACTCTTTTTATATTATCTTCTGTAAATGGTTTATTTAAAACATCAAGTACTCCATAATTAAAGGCTTTTTTTATTGTTTCTTCCGTATCATCACCAGTGATAATAACAACAGGTATTTTATCTGTTAATTTTTGTTCTTTCATAAAGGCAAGAACATCAAATCCATTTAGATTTGGCATGTTTAAATCTAATAAAACAGCATATAATTTTTTGCTTTTAATTATATTTATTGCTTCTTCCCCTGATTTGGCTTTAATGATATCAAATTCGTTTTGAATACTTTTTTCTAGAAAATTTAAGATAATATTGGAATCGTCAACGATTAAAATTATTTTTTTTTCTCCTATATCAAAATATTTGTCTAGTATATTTATTATCTTATTTACAGTATTAACTAAAGTCGGGTAATTTTCTTCTATGAAATTTTGTTCATTTTCTTTACCTTTTTGTTCATGAGCTAAAAATATTTCTGCTTCTTCTTTAAAACCTAAATATCTTGCTTCACTTTTCATACTATGGGCTAAAATACTGTAGTTTTGCCAATCTTGATTATTTTTATCTTCTTCTAAATTTTTTAGTTTTTCTTTTAAAGAATTTTTAAATTCTAATAAGTTTTCATTATAAGAATCTAAATCTCCCCAAAATTCTAAACTTCCTTTTACATCGACGTTATTATTCACTAATAAATCAACTTTTTCCATACTCTATTTCCCTCCCAAATACTTATTAATTACTTTATTTAGTAGTTTTCTATCAATTGGTTTTGATAGGTAACTATTAAATCCTACACTTAAATATTTTTCATCAGTTCCTTCGATGGCATCAGCAGTTAGGGCTATTACTGGTGTTGTAAAATCTTCTTTTTCTCTTAGCTTTTCTAATGTTTCAACGCCATTCATTTTAGGCATCATGATGTCCATAAATATTAAATCATATTTCTTATTATTTGTTTTTTCAATGGCTTCTTCACCATTTGTTGCAGTATCAATTTCAAAATTGTAAGATTTCATAAGAGTTTGGGCGACTTTAAGGTTGATTTTTGAATCATCAACAATTAATATCTTTTTTCCACTGTAATCTATATAGTTAATCTCTTCTTCTTCATTTTCTTCCATTTTCGGTATTTCCATGCTGACTATTTCTTGCTCTAAGTAAACTCTAAAAGTTGATCCTTCCCCGTATTTAGAGAAAACGGTGATTCTTCCTCCCATTAAATCGACAAGTCCTTTCGTTATAGCAAGTCCTAATCCAGTTCCTTCAACTGTTGTGTTTTTTTCTTCATCAACTCGTTCAAATTTACCAAATATTGTTTCAAGTTTTTCCTTTTTTATGCCACGACCAGTGTCTTTTACGGAGATGTACATTAAACACTCTTTGGTATCTAAGCGATTAATACAGTTTACATTAAATATTATTTCACCTTTATCTGTGTATTTGGTAGCATTTGTTAAAATATTTAATATTATTTGCTTTACTTTGGAAACATCACCTTTTAATACGCCTGGTAAATCTGGAGAGAAAATCATTTTAAATTTAATGGGTTTTTCTTTAATTCTAGGTAAGACTAATTTTTTTAATCCATCAAATACTTCTCTTGGATTATAATTTTTGGGGATTATTTCAACTTTATTTGCTTCTATTTTGGAAATATCAAGAATACCATTAACAATTTCTAATAATTGTTTTGATGCGTCCACAATATCGCTGGCATATTCTTTTGTCTCTTTTAAATCGTTAGAATCTAACATGCATTCACTAAAGCCAACAATGGCATTTAATGGAGTTCTTATTTCGTGCGACATATTAGATAAAAATTCAGTTTTAGCACGGTTTGCTTTTTCTGCTTGATCTTTTGCTAAATTTAGTTCTTTAATATGGTTTAAATCGGGATTTTCAATGGTAAAGTACATGATGTAATTGACAAAAGTTAGAGCAATAGAAATGATAATTAGATATGGATTGATTTCGAATAGTATGAATAGTAAAATTAAAATGAAAATGATTGAAAATATTGGGACATGTCTTTTGTCTACTTTTTTTAAGTTACTTAATACGACAATAATTGATAATAAAATGTAGGATAAACATAATATATATACAAGATAAACTGCTATGCCTCCAACACTATAATGAATGTCTTCATTAATAACGTTTATAGGGGTAAACATTATTAATATTATGGTTATAATATCTAATAAGCAAAAGGGAATTAGATAAAGTTTAAATTTTTCTTTAAATTTAGGAATGGTTATAAGCATTGTGTAAAAAAATAAGCAATTGCAAAAAGCTATTAAAAAGATAAAATCAATTTTGTTTATTAAAGGAACAAAAGCTAGTTCTATGTTGGATACTCCACCAGCAGGAAAGGCTTGTAAAATAGTTACAAGAATGCTATCAATAAGTATCGATATCATCATAATCGAATACATTTTATTTTCTAATAAATTTACTCTTTGTTTTGAAAAATATATTGTGCATAATAATCCAGAAAAAAATACTGCACATGCTGGTAAAAGAATTCCTGCCATATTTTATCACCTAATTATAATTATAACATGTTAACTTATAATGGTGCAATAAAAAACGCAAAAAATGCGTTTTAGAATCTTGATTGAAAATCGTTTAATTTATAATCTCTTACTAATTTTCTGGCATAAATTACGGTATCTTTATTTTCTTTAGTTATTGGTAAAGAGGCAATATCTTTATATACATCATATGGCGTCACAACATCTTTTGGCTTAAAGTGAGCTGTTGTTTCAATTGAAAGATCATAGCGATCTACGGTATCCATTAAATCAGTTAAATATGCTTCCCAAGCGCTGGTGGCATTATTAAATCCTCTTAATAATATTTCTCGACTTGTTAAATCTTCTTTTCTATCTATTCGTTCATTATAAAGGGTAGTTATTAATTCATGATAGTATCTTTTTAGTTCTTTATCTGATAAATTATTTAATTCCTTTTCATCTTTTATCTTTGTAGCAGGGATATTTATATGATATTTTTTAGCATATCCATATTTTTTTTGCATTAATATATACCATTGTGCCATAATATCGCGGTAATAATCTAATGCTGCTTTTTCTGATAACCCTGATGTAGCTAAATTAACTGGTTCGTCTACAACGGTATGGATTGGGTTTTCTTTTTTATCTATTTTTTGCGTATGATCATAAATATAATGAATTACTGGTACTAAATTTACACCAGTTTCCATAGCTATTCTATATATTCCCGGCCATAATTTTAATAAATATTCATTTGAAGATTTTTCCCATACTCCTTCGGGAGCAACCATTAAATCTGATCCTAAATTTAGAGCATATTTCATTTTATCCATAGAAGCCACTTTACTTGATTTAACTTTTCTGTTAATTATGATACTACCTACTAAATAAGCTAAAATTCCATCAAAGGTATTATAAAATTGTGGTAAGCTTCCAAATAAAATGTAAATTGGTCGTTGGCACGCTAGGACGGATGCTAGAGCATCATCTTTAAAGTGATGGTTTAAGGTCCATATTACTGGTTCTTTTGGTAAACTAATTCCTAAATCAGGTAGTGCTTCTAAATCTTGATTTGGTTTACCTGTTTTATAATCTCTTTCCAGTAATAGATCGTTTCTGTTTTCAAAAATTTGTTTAGAATTTAAAAAGGCTGGCCCAAATTTTTGGATTAATGGGTAAATAATGTGCCTTCTAAATTGCATTCCGGCCCTTGACATTACCTCTTCAGGTTCATCTTTTAGTAAATAACCAAAGTGTTTTAAATTAAATAAAAATAGATTATCAAAAACTAAGTCATCACCTACTAAATCTTTGTATCCTGATAAATGCTCTTTGTATCTTGTTAGGTAATGTTCAATTTTTCTTATCTTTTTTTCACTAACTAGTTTTTCTCTTAGTTCATTTAATTCTTCTTTGCTTAACTTGCCATCAAAAGTATTAGTTTTCTCTTTCTCATTTATTATTGCTTGATATTCGTCTACAGATATTGTTCCTTCTTTATAAGCTTCTTCTGTTGCTTTTTTAATTTCTTCTTCTGTAAATGGTTCATCATATATATGTTTTATCATATAAACTCTTCCCCCTTCTTAAATACAGTAAAAATTTTAACATATAATGGTATAATTGTCAAATTATTTACATGAATTAAAGATGGTTTGATGTTTAAATTTTATTGTTTGTATGTTATAATTAAAAAATGATAGGAGGTCTTATGAAACTAGATGGGAAAGTAGCCATTGTTACTGGTGGAGCAATGGGGATTGGCAAAGGTATTGTGAATGTTTTTTTAAAGTATGGGGCTAGAGTTATTATTCTTGATAGTTCTCTAAAGCTTAAAGATACGATTTTAGAGTTAAATAGAAAATATCCAGGAATGATAAATGGATTTATTGTTGATATTAGGAAGAAGTCTTTACTTGAGGCGATTTTTAATAAAGTTAAAAACACTTATGGTAATGTTGATATACTCGTTAATAATGCTGGTGTATGTAAGCTTGCTTCTTTTGAGGAGATGAGTGATGAGGTAAGAGATTTTCACTTTGATATAAATGTTTTAGGAGTATGGGAAGTTACACATATTTTTTTACCTCTTTTAAAGGTAAAGGGGGGAGCTATAGTAAATTTATCTAGTGTAACAGGGCCAATGGTTGCTGATCCAGGAGAAGTAGCGTATGCAACTAGTAAGGCCGCTGTTCTTGGGTTTACGAAAAGTTTGGCTGCAGAAGTAGTTAAAGATAAAATACGGGTTAATGCGATTATGCCTGGGTATGTTAAAACACCTATGGTAGATGGTATGGCAAAAGAATCAAATGCAGATAATCCTTTATCAGTTGTAGAGGGAATAGCAACATCAATTCCAATGGGTAGACTTGCGCTACCAGAAGAAATTGGAGAGTTAGCAGCTTTTCTTTCCAGTAATGAAGCTAGTTATATTACAGGTCAAGGTATTGTGATAGATGGTGGGTCTACATTACCTGAAACAATGCCTATGGGAGTGTAAAAATGGAATTTAGTAAAGTTTTAGAAGAAAGAAGAAGTGTTCGAAATTATAATAATAAAGCATTATTACCTGATACAATAAAAAATATATTAGAATATGCTATTTTAGCTCCATCTGCTCATAATAGACAGCCGTGGTATTTTGTTGTGATACAAAATCAAGATAAAAAGAAAAAAATAGGCGATACATTAGAAGAAAAAATGGGGCTTGAAGGCAAGAAAACCTGTGATGTCATTCGTGAGGCACAAGCACTTATTTTAGTTTTTGCAGATATAGAAGATACGATTATGGATTTGGTTTCGGTTGGAGCAAGTATTGAAAATATGATATTAAAGGCTAGAGATTTAGGTGTTGCATCCTTGTGGATGGGTTATATTTTAAATATTGAAGATGAGGTAAAAAAGATGGTTGGTGTAGATAAAAAATTAGTATCAGCGGTTGCTTTAGGATATACTCTTTCTTTTCCTAGTAAAAGACCTAGGAAAGATTTAGAGGAAGTTAGTTATTGGTTGGGGGAGATATAATGAAAGTTCCATTGAGATTTCAAATTACAGAATATGATTGCGCAACAACAACACTTGCAAATGCTTTAAACTTTTTATATGAAAGAGAAAAGATACCAGCAGAAGTTGTCCGTTTTATATCTTTATATACACTTGATTGCTATGATAAAGATGGTAATAGTGGTGAGGGAGGTACTAGTAAGGCGGCGATAGAACTTGTTGCAACTTGGATAAATGATTATTGTAAGACTCATGATTTTTCTTTAATAGCACAGCATTTATTAAACGAAGATGTTAATATGGAAAATTTAAAAATATGTTTAAATAAGAAGGGCTGTATTGTTTTAAGAACTTATCAAGATTGTGAACATTATGTTTTAATTACGGGTATGGATGATGATTATGTTTATATTTGGGATCCTTATTATATTGCTAGAGAATATTATGATAGTGATAGACAAATAGAAATTATTTTTGATAAATTGTTCTCCTATAATCGTAAGGTAAAGATGTCTAGGTTTTTGTCGGTTACTCATAGAGATTTTGCTTTGGGGCCTATTCAGAATCGGGAGTGTTTGTGTTTATATAAATTAAATTAATATATTTTTTAGTATCGAGTATGATATAATGATGTAGTTTTTAAGGATATGATGAAATGAATAGATTTGAAAGCACTAAAAGAGTTAGTATTTTAGGAATTATTGGTAATATTTTTTTGCTTATCATTAAATTTATTATGGCAGTTATTAGTCGTAGTGAGGCAATGATGGCAGATGCAATAAATTCAGCTGGAGATATTTTTTCTTCTCTTATGTCTTATATAGGAAATAAAATTGCTTGTACTCCTAGTGATGAAGATCATAATTTTGGGCATGGGAAAGCTGAGTATATATTTTCTATGTTTATTGGTATTTTTATGATTTTAGTTGGGGTTAAAATACTTTTTGATTCAGTCATGGCAATTATAAGAGGGGATGATTTTACTTTTTCCCTTTATTTAATATTGGTATGTATTGTGACAATAGGTGTTAAATTATTTTTATATTTATATGCAAAGAATAATTTTAAAAATCATCATAATATTTTAATAAAAGCTACTATGAAAGATCATAGAAATGATATTCTACTTACTTGTGGAACATTGTTATCTGTTATTTTTGGTTATTTTGGTTATTATTTTTTTGATGGAATATTTGGTTCTATTACTTCTGTTTATATAATTATTACTGGGCTTGGGATTATGCTTGAAGCTTATCGTGTGCTAATGGATGCATCTATTAGTAGAGAAGATAAGAATTTGATTGTTGATTATATTTTAAAAAATAAACATATTATTCATGTAGAGGATTTTTATACTATTCCTGTTGGGTATAAATATGTTGTTGTTTTAACTATTGATTTAGATGGAAATATGAGTACTTTTCAATCACATACTATCGCTGATACTTTAGAAAATGAAATACTTAAGAATTTTAAAAAAGTATATAAAGTAATTATACATGTTAATCCTGTAGAGATATAAAGTAAACATTTTAATCACTATTTAATTGTGTTATAATATATTTGGTTAATCTAAGAGAGTGGAACAATATATGTCTCCGTATAATTATAACGGTGGTGCTGTCGTGTTTCGTGTGAATTCGAGTGGCTCCCTCAACAACAACAACGTGGATAACACGTATGGTGTGCGCCCAATATCCTTTTAAACTTAGGGTTTGATTACGATTAAACTAAAAAGCATTAGGATACAAGATTGATCTATGGATATTCCTAAATATATAATATTGATATTTTAAATCTTGTATTTAAAATTATTACAGTATTTAAAAATAACTCCAATTATTGTTGGGGTTATTTGTGTTTAATAATTATTTCAAAGTTATTTTTGTTGGCTAGTTCTAGTAAATCTTTAAATAAATAATTACTTCTTCCTAGTTCATTTGATTGGCACCAATCTTTAGATTTATTTATTGTTTTGGCAAATTCTTTTTGTGTTAAATCTGTCGCTTGTCTCATGAATTTTAAGATGTCATTTGGTTCATAATTGTTAGCTTTTATTTCCATAACTTTTTACCTCTAGTGCATTATAGCAAAAAAATTTTTTATTTATCTTTTAACGCGTATTGACAATACGTATTAAATTTGATATATTGTATTTAGATAGCGTATTGATAAAATTTTAAAAATGAAGTTCTACTTCACGAAAGGATGTCGATTTATGGAATTTGAAGTATTAAAAAGAAGTCATTTAAAAAGAAATATTATCATA
>CALVHI010000008.1 GCA_944327365.1 uncultured Bacilli bacterium | reverse complement strand
TTCGTTTCGTTTCGTTTCGTTTCGTTTCGTTTCGTTTCGTTTCGTTTCGTTTCGTTTCGTTTCGTTTCGTTTCGTTTCGTTTAAGCTTACACCGAAACGAAATATTGTGTCAAGTATTTTTTTCATTTTTCTTCTTTCCTTTCTGCTAATCTTACACTTGCATATCCTTTTTGGATAGCCTTTATTTCCCAGTCAAAATCTAAGTTTGCTGTTCCAATTACTTCAAAGTAATTATCGTATTTTTTTACATATAACTTTCCCTCCCCACATTCTTGTATAAATACTTTGTAATCATTTAATTCTATTGTTTCTTTGAATATATCTTCTATCTGAATTTTGCAATATCCATTTTCATCTGTCTTATTACTTCCTAAATCTCCAAAGTAAGGAACTGCCGTTTCATAGGCATTTAATAATCTTTTTCCGTAATTTTCTGTTGTAACAATTCTATTTTTAGTTCCCTGAACGTTTAAATCTCCCAAGCAATTAATCTCCCCACCTAAACCAACCTCTATTGTATCTGACACAGCTAAAGAGCTTCCAAATATAAGCCCTGTCGATGCTGATATTGTAAAAGTGTTTTTATTACCATTTTTACCTAATATTTGAGTTCCTAACATCTGTACTAATGTGTTTGCGTTTGAAGACCTAGTTATAAGCCCATTTGTAAAAGAATTAGTATCTATGTCAACTACTCCACCATCAATAGTTATGTTTGAAAAAGATGCAGTTCCATCTTCACTTATTTGAGCGTTATTTGAATCTAATGCAAAGTTATTATGAGTAGTAATTTTGCCAGTATTTAAATTAATTTCTGTTCCATTATTTGAAGAATAATTTGTGCTTTTAATTGTACCACCTATTATAGTATTACCACTTATTGTTACGCCACTCAAAGTTCCTCCGCTTATTTTATTGGCGCTTATGCTTCCTGATGTTATATTATCTGCATTTAAATTGGTTACATCAACTTTGCTTGCATCTATTGTCCCCGTTGTTATATTAGAGCCATTAATTACTGTTTGCCCAGTTCCACTTAAATCGCTTGTTGTTACATAGCCAGTTAAATTTATCTTATCTGCATTTATTGTTACGCTTTCAGCACTTTGATTGATTGTTGATATAATTTCGTTTTTACCAACTTTTTTAGAAACTTCCGAATTAATCCCGGCTGCTGTTTGCTCTATTACCGAATTCATTTCTACTCTTGGAGCAAATGTAGTTGTATAATCACTTTGGTAAAGATATTTTGCGCTATATTCTAATTCATAATCATAAAATGACTCTAGCCAAATCTTATTATACCCTTGTTTAATTCCTATTGTTAGTATTCCTTTGTATTCCACAATTGCAGTTTCTAAAGGATATAAAATGCCACCTTCACTTACACCAACACGCCTTATTATGTTTGCTTGTCCATTCTCTACAATGAATTCGTCATAGGTATTAGCATCAAGATAATTTAAGTAATTAAGAGGCAAATGTATTTTGCTTTGCGTTCCGTCTTCATCTTCAACTATGAGATAGCTGTCAAGAGGATATAAATCATCACTCGGATATAAATCGTTCGACGGATATAATAAACTCATGTTACCAATTATGCTAAAACCTAGAAGGTCTGACTCGTATCCATCTTCGATAATTAAATAAGTAGTTTGAGTTAAATATTTTGTTAAAGTTGTTATAGATTGCACAGATGCCTCAATGCTTTCGGCGGTTGTTTCTAGTTGCGTCTTAGTAGCATAATTGGCTTCTGCTTCGCTTTTAAATTGATTTAGCACTGCCTCCACATTTTTAGCATAGTCGTCGTTTGAATAATCAGTTGCTAGAATCCAATCAACTTCATTGAAATTCCCCGAACTCCGGCTGGCACGACATCGATATAAATCCGTATCTTCTTTTATCCAAATATCTCCAACGTCATATGGTGTTGTAGGTTGAGTTACAAATACACGCCTTTTACTATCTGCAGTATCTTGAGCTGCATTGGCAATAGCTAAAGCCTCAGCAATATCACTATCACTTAATTTTATCCACAAATAAGTAGTAGCATCTAATGTAAATCTATAAGCATATCCTGTATCTTTGTCATAATATAAATCACCTAAATGATTGTTTTTATCTTCATCAGTAATCCAATCCATAGCTGGGAGATTTTCTAACGTTGGAACCCCACTAAAAAACCAAGTAGCTATATTTCCGTCTACTTGGTCTTGGAGGCTCTGTATATCTGCTACAGTTGCTTCTATGAAGTTGTTTAAGAGATTATTAGTATTATTTTCATTTTCTTTGATTGTTTGAATTAGTTTTCTATCACTCTTTAAATTTTCAAGATTATATCTACGTATTAAATCTTCAGCAGTAACTGCTTTTTTAGAATCCATAATATTCATTACCAATACACTCTCCCGTTCCTTACTGTAAAGCCTAATTCCTTCAACTTTTCCTCTTTTTCTTCAATTGATATATTTTGAGAATTGATATATTCCACCACGTCTTTATTAAAATTATCAAAGCCGATAGTTTTCAACAACACTTTTTTATCATTCGCTGTTTTATCTAGATTATTAATATAATTTACAATTTGATTATTATAATTATCATAAGAATTGTACTCCATTTTGATTAAGATAGCCTTCTGAGGTATGCTAAGATTTAGAGAATTAACATACTGAATAACTTTATTCTTACGTGATCCACTAATTGTTTGACCTGTTCTAGTATTGTAGTCACCTTCAAATTCTTGGCTATCGAATTTAATAAATTCTTTAATTGGAATTCGCATTTCTATCAGATTATTGAGTGTTTCTTCGGAAGAATAATATCTTGAATATAGATAAGCTATTTTTTCATCATCAAATCCAGTTCCGAGTATTACATTAGAAATTTCCTGATGTTTTACCGTACTGTCTTTGCTATCATCATTTCTTATTATTCCAGATTCCACTTTCGCTTCGAAATATGTGTTCTTTTCTTCTGATGTCAATCTTAACTTTTCCAACTTTGCTTGTTCCTCTTCTTTTACTCTTTCCCATTCGTTTTCGGAATTTAAGTAAAATTCTACATCAGCAACTTTTCCGTAATTTTCAAAGGTTTCTACATTCTCGTAATTATTTATGCCTGTCTTTGTTAAGTCATTGATTTGATTTTGAATTTCTTTAATTTTAGACATTTTTTCATCATCAGATAACGAAGAATTTTGAATTTCCCTTTTCTGTTTATAAAGCTCACTAGTTTGAGAATTTATATAATTGATATATTTATATTTAAGCTTATCTTCATCAGTTGCTTTAGAACTGTTTGACTGCTTTTGTAATTCATCCTTTAAATCATAGAAATCACTAGCATTTTGATTGTTGAGTGTACTATTAGTTGTAAATTTATCTTTAAGAGGAGCGATTATTCCGCTAGTCTCAGCTTCTTTTGTAAGATATGGCAATGTCAAGTCTCCTATTACTCCGCTATATTGGTCTAAAACATAATTTATTTTATAGGGGCTTACATTTAATAAATTTCCTAACCAAATACTAAAACTATCCGTACTTTCATCATATTGTTCTGCCACTGGTAAGTCTTGCAATCTACTAGGAACTAGGTCTCCGCCATACCACGCCTCTCCGTTCTCACTCCCGAAAGCTTGAACCAATGGAGAAAAAATATTATTTTCGGTTGGGTCTGATGGTAATACTTGATTTTGTACTAAATCTGCTAATTGGTCTATATCAACATCTTTTCCTGTTAATCCATCCCAAACCTCTTCAAACGACTTTTGAATGATACTTACAACTCTTCCTTTTGGTATTCTAATAAAGTTTCCATCTCCATATTTTCCAATAATATAATAATTGTTTTTTACATAATCTGACAGTTCTTCGTAATCTTCATCATCGCCCCAAATTAAATCGTTAAGTAGCATCCAACTTGTTCCCCAAAACAATGCTCTTACTCCTAAATTAGCTATGCCTCTAAGCCCATTGACCTTAGCGTCTTGTACATTTCTTATTTGCTTTAAAAAACCTTGTGTTCCAGCATTTAAGAATGTTACACCATTTTTGTCTAACGTTTTTGTAAAATCACCACCACGTTTGAAATTAGTAGTAATTTCTTGAGCGTTATACATGGCAGTTTGGATACTATCTCCTGCCTCTAATGATGCGATAAATTCCGCCAATCGCGGAGTCATTTCAACAGCTTGATTTATATCACTAATTTTATCCAGTATTTTCAATGGCAATTTTATTGTATCCAAAAGTTTATTTCCTGTTGGAACGTATTTTCTCTTACTTTTTACATTTGTTCCGCTGTCATAATTAAAATATGTATCTTGCCCTCCGCCATTTGCTATATATAGTTGATATAACTTGCCTTTATTTTTTAATTGGGATGTAGCTTCAGGAATATTTTTTAAAAATTGAGCTGGGTGTTTTGAGTTATAAGAACCGTCTTGAACGTCTTTTAATATATTAGAAATCACAAATGCAGGATTATATTCCGTTAATACAGCACGTCTAAAGTTGTTAAACGCATGTAAAGGTTTAATAGTTCCAGTTTTTCTTGGAGTTAAAGCTTCATATATTTCATCTGATATTTCCATGGTTATTTTTTTGCCGTTTTGATATACAGTAAAAGTTGCTTCCCTATCTGACGTTTTTGGCTCTACAATTTTTGCGGAATCCATTTCGTCTATGGTTTCGTCAAGAGATTGTGCCGTTTCTACAACTTCGTTTGTATTCTCCCCGTAAATCGTATGGAGCAGTTCTAAACCAAAATCGTTTTTTAATGCCGAATTAACAGTTTGCATAGTCCTCATAGCCATTGCTTCTTTTAGTGGTATTATGTCTGAATTTCCACCTTTGGCTTTCTTTATTGGCACTCCTACAGTAGCAGCCTTTCCAGCTAAATATATCATTTGATTTCGAGTATTCGCGTTATTTCTAATAATAGGAACATAATGAGGATATTTCTTATTATAGTAATCCATATCTTCTTTGGATATTACTCCATTGTCTACAAGCATTTGTAAATTCGCATTATTGTAATCATAAATATCTTGAGCGTATGCTTCAAATTCAGGATATTTCTTTAACAACTTGTTTACAATTTCTTGTGACCTTTCAGCAGTTACAGATTTTCCGAAAACCGGTTTATTATCCTCGCTATGAGTTTTATTTAAGCTCATTCTGTCAATATTATGCAAATGATACAAATATTCACTAAACTCCCCAGTTAGATTGGATTCTTCTATTGGTGCAAAGATTTCATATAAACTCTTTCCAATTTTATTTCCTTCACTATCATATCTGCCATTACCAATTATTTCGTTAGCAATTCCATTGTGTAGTAAAGAATAGTCATATTTAGCTGATAATTCTCTATTCTTGTATTGTCTAGCTAATTTATCAACATAATATCCTTTATCTAAAAACTTAGTTGTTAAGAACACTTTTGCTCTATTATCTTTTTGTTTTTCAGTAACTGGTTTTTCGTCTAATATCTGTGCTATTTCTTCCAAACTAGCATCTTCATATGAGCTTTCTCTAGTCGGATCTTTTGGCAAGAAAGGCCTTGTATTAGCATCTTCTGGAGTTAATTGTGATATTTCTACTGGGTTTAATACTCTATTAACTGGAGGTAAGTTTATGTTATTGTTTTGTGTGTTTTGAATATCTTGTTGAGTTGGGATTTTAATGTTTGGCATATTAATACGAGTTCCCGAAGATTGATAGTTCTGTTCTAGATGTTCTTGCCATGTTTTGTTTGATATAGAATTTTGAATATCGCCGTCTGGGAAGTAACCAAACTCATTAATATCATCGCCGGCCCATTGTATATCTTTAGCTTTAACAACCTTTTCCACTACATTTCCTTTATTATCAAGACTACGCGCCAAATGTTCTTGAGCATAAGTTTTTGATAGTGTAATCCAATCTCCAGGATTAATTTCAGTACTAGGTGTAGCTCGATATATTGTTACATCTGCGTTCGGATTGTTTCTAACACGATTTAAGACTTCAAAACTTTCTTGGTAACTTTTTTCTGACATTGCCACATACCATTCTGGGTTAGTATAAATACTATCATCAATAATTCCTTCACTAGTTAAATCATATCCCACACCCATTCTATCTGGTTGATGTTCTCCACGATACGATACATCATTTTGTTCTTCTTGCATAGAATATCTAGTAGATGTATCGGAATTGACATTTTGTGTTGATTGTGGTATATTATTAGCAGATGAAGTGCTGTGGCTTCCGAATTGCACGGAAGGTATAGCACTTCTTTTTTGTGAATAAATTTCTTTTAACTCATTATTAGCAACTTTATTATCAAAATAATTTTGGGTTTCTCTACCATATACTGTTTTAATTCTGTTTATATCAATTTCCACACTATTATATTGACCTCTTTTATTAATTTCAATAGGAACTATAATATAATTGCCATTAGAGTCAGTCACTGATGTTAAAACAACATAATTATCAGTATTATATTTTCCTTTATTTGTATACTGATAAATCGCCACAGGGTTATCTAAAGAATCTATAGCTTGTAAATAGATATTTACACCCAACCCGTGATAATGTTTGCCTTTAACACTAAAACCTCTGTTTAGCGCTTCTTGTTCTGTTAATATATTTTCTCTTAAATGTCCTTTTCTAACCATCATTGGTAAATCAGCTACTCCATTTTCTACTAAAATTTGTGGAGTATAATCTCTTAGTTTTACTAGCGAATTTATATCAGTGTTTGGATTTTGTAGAGTATCTACAACCTCGCTTAAAGCAGTTGAGCTTAAATGATATTGTGTACCATCATTTAAATTGTTAATGGTTTGCTCGGATGATGTTGTTCTATAAGCCTCTCTCCATTTTGCTTCCAAATCCTGAACGAAAATCTTATATCTACCACTTTCGGTTAAGTTATTTAATAATCTTCTAATACTTTCGTAAATTTGTCTTATAATGCTTTTTGATTGAGGCGTATTTTGTGTTGTTAAGCTATTAATAAACTCTTGATTGCCTAATAATTGTCCCGAAATGTCCGCAACAACTTCACTGGTTACATCATTAGTTCCATAAGTCTGTTTTAAACTTTCTAAGGCTTGATTAAATTCTGGGTTCTTGCTAGCAAAATCTAGTACTAATTGTTTCATGCTATCAGTTTCAATAGCGTGAGTGATTTCATGCACCAGTAAAAACTCTCCTGCTCTATCAGAATTAGGATTAAGTTTTATAATCGTTTCGCCATTTTCAGTAGATATTTGTGCGTTTACACTTTCGCCTCTTGTATTGACTATAGAGTCATCAAATACAACACCATAATCCTTATCAGCTATAACTTTTTCAATAGTATTTAAGAAGTTTTGGGTTTGCGTGGAATTATTAAAATACTGACTAGCACTTTTTCTAAAATTATTTATCTTAATGTTACTCGTTGGTATGTATCGATATGAATTAGCATTGACAATTCCGTTTTGGCTATTAATTGGTACACTAGTGGTATTATTTTTTAACATTGATTGCCAATTATTTTGTTCTATTCTTGCATTTACTGCATCATTTACTATTGATTCTTGCAAATTTGCTTGTGGTAAGTTTACTTGGTTTGAATTATTGTTTTGATTATTAAATTGATTCGTTCCTTCAGTAACATCTAAATTATTATTAACATCTCTAATGGAATTTATCGTAGAAGGAAGGCCACCAAATCCAGCAGCTAAAGCACCACCAATAAAATTATCCCATAATTCTTCACTATTAAATTCTTCTGCGATATCTGGTCCTTTTAAACCAGTTTTATTTTTAACATAATCCATCGCATTACTAGTTGCATAATTTAATAAATAAGATACTATTTCTTCTGTTCCTTCACCACCTGCTTTAATGCCAAGTTTGGTGAGATTCTTAGCTAATGAATTTTTCATTTTACCAGTTATAGATTTGACTAGTGCATCATCTAAATCTGAGCCACCTATTCCGAATGTTCCGAATAAGCTTTCTGAGATACCCTCTGAAATTCCACCAGTTACTCCATTAAGCCATATTTGCCAATCTTCAGCGCCTTTATTCACTGCTTCCGCCATATTACTACTGGCTCCACTAACAATAGAAGTTACTGGCATATTAAATTTCTTACCTGCAACATTTAAAGGTATATTTCCTTTTGTCCCTAACAACTTGGTAGATGTAACTCCTTGAGCATACATATTTCCTATTGAGCTTATTACATCATCCGCTTTTTCTCCTAAAACAGAATTTTTATCTATATTTTCGTTAGGCTTATTAAAAATCTTCCCTGTTAGATCTTCTGCGGCAGCTTGCCTTACTTGATTTGCATAATTTTCATTTCCAAGCCAATCCACAATTTGAGCACCACCATATGCTGCCAAATCTCCTATTGATTCGCCAGCTCTAACAACTCCTTGTGCTAAATTTAAACCTACATCTGTTGCTGTACTTGCAACAGTCTTAGTAATATCTCCAAATTGATAGCCATCATTAAATGCTCCTGAGCTAAACCATTTTTTTCTTTGCGCGTTTTGTGGGCGATTAATTGTTAAATTTAATCCATTGGTTTTTTTTGCGTTATTTTTCTTCTCAACTTGTCCTAAGTTAATAGCCATTTTATCTCTTCCCCTCTTTTTTATTTAAACAAAGAAAATGGAAATCTGCTCGTTAATTGCCTTTCAACCGTGTCTAAATACAAATCTGTTTTAGTATATTCATCTTCACTTTTGCTCGGAATTTCACTTGTAATATCTATATATTTATCTTGGCTACCATCCCATACATAATATTTTCCCCCGGTAGTCCATACATTTTGTTTATCTATGTTTATTCCAGTTGAGCCAGTATTTCCGGTTGTGCCTAACATTTCACTTACTGTTTTTCCAGATTTAGATAATTTATTACCATTTATATTATTTGGTTGATAACCGCTTCCGTCTTTCCATTCAAAAACTCCATATTTTGTATCTGGATTTATAGTACCTGTATATGGGTTTTCTACAATATTTCGCCCATTGTCAGCTTTTGTTCCAGACAATTCTTCCGAATTACTTGAAGAGCTACTATCTGTTAATGATCCATATCCACCATAACTAGCTCGCGCTTGTTGTTGTGCTAAAGCATATTCTTTTTCCCAATTTTCTTGTGCAAGTGCATCTTGAGTCTTTTGATATTCAAATTGTTGTTGTTGAAGTGCTAATTGTTCATTGAATTGTCTAATAGCTTCTTCTCTTTCTTTCTCTGCCTGGATGTTATTATATTCTGTTTGATATCTATTATAATAATCACTATCTAATGCTTGATTATTGCTTAATTGATTTTGAGATATAGTAGATTTGTTAGAATAATAATTTTGAGCGTATTCAAGTTGCATTTGTAATTTGTTTAAAGCATTTTGAGCTTTTTGAACGTCATTATTAAGCCTTGCTTCATTTATTGCGTTATCGTATTCGGTAAAGGCATCTTGCATTGCTTTATTAGCTGTAGCTAGCCTATTTTGATATGTATTCCAACTACCTAATTTAGCTGTTTCAGAAACACCGCTGTTTGCTAACCCTTGACTAGCCATTCGCTCTGCTTGATAGCCATAAGGATTAACAAATGATGTATAATCGTTCTTAGCTTTTTTAGCTTCTGTTTCTTTTATTTGCTGTGCTTCTTGTTTTTGCTTTTCGATTTGTTCTTGTTGAAAAGCTAATTGTTTATCTAATGCTTCATTTTGAGTTTGTTCATATTGATTTGCATAATCTAATTGTTGATTATATATATTTTCGTTATCAGTAAGTAATCCTTCATACATATTGTTGCTTTGATTGATGGCTTCTTGCTTTTGCTGATTAATAACTGATAATCTTTCATCTTCCATCTTTTATTCCACCTACCTTTTTATATAACCTGCTACAAAGCCTTGCATCGTACACGAAAAAAGTCCGAATGGTTTATTCGAACTAAATTTTAATTGTATATCTTTAAACTTTTTATCTTTGATTCGATATGAAGCATAGCCTTTAGCATCACTAAATGTTGTTTTTTCTTTTAAAACGCCATCTACTATCGTATCCACTTTGATATTATCATTATTCATTACTTTAAGTTTTACTACATTACCTCGTTTGTTTGTAGTTTTGGTATAACTAGGATATCCAAAATCATCTTTATAAGTAGTCCAATAGCTTTCTACATCCATACCATTATCACTTGTGCCATCTAGCGCAAATAAACTTCCTGTTGCATTTCCTAAGTACAAATTACCGCGATATTCTTTAATAAAAGTAATATTGTTGTGAAATTCCCAATAATACCACTCATATTCAATGTCGTTTGTACTATTTTGAAACTTTTGTCTACTGTCAGCTAAATAGACATGTGAACCTATCAAACATAGTAAATATCCTTTGTATTCTGCTAGTTTTGCATTTTTATAATTGCTTTCAAAAATCATTCTTCCGTCAACTAAACTAGAACGATGTTGAAGTATTTGTTCACTATACATAGAGCTACTAGAAATGCCCTCTAATCCTCGATTAGAGAAGAAAACAATATCGTCGTTAAAGTTTATACC
Organism: uncultured Bacilli bacterium; assembly: GCA_944327365.1. Taxonomy (GTDB): domain Bacteria; phylum Bacillota_I; class Bacilli_A; order RF39; family UBA660; genus Caccenecus. Next base: position 27,019 of record CALVHI010000008.1, on the reverse strand, counting down.
AGTTGACACACAACCGAGCGAAATAGAGCCATTTTGACTAGGATAAATCTTATCATATGTGCTATCTAAAGTTGGCGTCATGTAATAAACACTACTTGAATTTTGATTAATCTCTTTTAATACCCATAATACACCATTTCCAGGTATAATTGCTTTAATTAATGCATCATCTATACCACATTCATAATACGCTGTATCTCTAATGTATCTAGGATCATTTAATTCGCAATGAAATACTGCGTTTGGATAATTAGGATTGCCGGCAAAAAAGAAACGATTATCAAACTCACACATTAATGTACAATTAAGTATTCTTTCTCTATAACCATTTCCTGTTTTTGAGTAAGTAATCATTACTTCCACACCTTCGGCTGGAGCTTCATTAAATGTTACTATCCCTTTCGTTCTATCTACACTAAAATCAATATTTTCTGTTTTATTTACACCATTTACTGTCGCAGTCATTAAATATGTGCTTGCCATATCTAAATCAGTAGCATCTAACTGATAGCTTTTGCTTTCTCCATCCGCAATAAATTGATTTTTGCGAAGATTGGTCAAGCAATTTACTGCTTGATACACTAAATCAGTGTCCGTATCACTATCAATACTAGTAGAGCCATCAGGATTCTTCCAATACGAAGTGATCGGTATTGTTCCTTCAACTTGTTTAACATTTGTACCGTCATATTCCAAGTAATTAATGCCATCTTTGATAAATAATGTCTCATCAAATACAAAACTATTACTTTCTCTGACATTCATACCTGTATATAATTCCGTTGTTTCTGCAGGTGTATTAGGATAATTCGTCCACTTTAGTAGTTTTGTACCAGCGTGAACTAAAACATGTAATACGTCGTCTTTATTCAAAAAAAATAGACCATATATTCTATTACTAAACGTATCTAGTAATTTCATACCTGGTCTTGTTTCTATCGAGCCATCAGCATAATTCTTCCACATGTTTAAAGTATCAGGACTTCTATAATAGTTTACATTGTTGTTTGTGAAATCTACTCCTCTAAAATTGCTATATTTCCTTGTAATTAAATCTGTTAATGCCATTAAATATCAACCCCACCTACAATTATCGCTGTTCCTTTTGTTTTTCTAGAATCAATTGTTTGTTTTAATTCTCTATATTTTTCATCAAAATAGCGACCATAATTACTAATCATATCCATTTTTAATAAATCAGCAGCAATACCATATGGCATTATCTCTAAAATGTCTAGTTCTTGTTCGAACTCGAATTCTTCATCATATGAAGCACTTTCATCTTCACTTTTAAACGTTAATTGCATAGTTTTTGGATATTTATAATAGTAGATTTCTACGGTTTTAGAAAATTCTATATCTTCTGTATTAAATATAATTTCTAAATTACCCATGATTATATATTCTATATCTTTAATAGTATCTAATTGATAAAAATCTGGTATAGAGCTTAATTTAAGAACGTTTTTATCCTTTGTTATTTCAAAAGAGTATTTAGCAGGTACTTTGCGATATTTCATTAAATCAAGCATTATTGAATTAATAACACCATTAATTTTATATTTTACATCTTGGTCGTCTGCTAATTCTTTATGTTCGGGGTAGTATTCCTCAATTAGGGAAAACGTTTTAATTTTCATTTCTTTTGCAGTCATTATTTACCTCATTATACGCATTTTTAAGAGCGATTAAATCTTCTTCAATTTCCTCTAACGTAGCCATTTGATATTGAGGAATAATATATCCTTGATATTCATCCCATATCAAAATTACCCCAGTTGGGATTTTTTGAACTATTTTGCTTTCCTCTGTACTTTCTACTTCCATTTCTCTTCCATCAGCTAGCAGTTTTATTTTTCTTGTTTCTTTGATAAAAGTTGTTAAAATTCCCTGTTCCATAATTTGATGAACTTTTTTATCTTCCGTCCACTCATCAAACTTTAATGCTTTATTAACCTTTCTGCCAAAATATTGTTTTAAACTTGGTTTTAACGTATAATATTCTATTTTTTTCATATTCTTTTCCTTTCTGGTCGTGTTTGTTAGAATTGCACTAACATAAAACTATCAACACGATAAAAAGGAGCAAAAGCTCCTATAATTAAATGCTAGTCTTTAGACAAATGATTTCTTTAGGTCTAACTAATAAACCACCATAAACATATAAACCTTTTTGAGCAGTTTCAAAGCCATCTTGAACTTCGTAATTTACTACTTTTTCAATTTGCTCCGCAAACGCAACTGCCTTTCCGGTTCTTAAGAAATTTAAAACTTGACCATAACCAGTTATTTCATAGTAAGTTGAAATAGATTCTTTACTTGGAGTTGCTACTTCTGAATAAGTATAGCTTCCAGCTGAACCACTTTGTGTATAATATGTCTTACCTTCAACTATATCAGTATCTTCCGTTAAAGCATAAGTTGGATTTAATTTAGGTAATAAGTTTTCAATAGAAATTAAAGCATTTCCATATTTGCCTAAAAATCCTTTCTTAGCCATTTCAACATTGTTAGTATATAATTCAGTTAAATTTTGGCGAATTTTAGTGAAGAAACCAGGGTCAGTTTCAAGATATAGTTCAGTTTTTTGCTTAACGTTGTTTCTATAAAGTTTAGCAAAACCATCTTCAACCTTTTCAATAGCAGTAGTTTTGGTTACTGAAGTTGCATCAATAACTTCAACACTACCTGCATCTACACCATCATTAACCATTTTAGCAACATATTTATCGCCTTCTTCTGTTAATGCGATTGCTCCTTCCTCACAAATGGCTTCTAGTGCTCCAGGAACACTTTGAGCCTTATACACATGGTCAATTCCAACATTGAAATAATACATTTGGTCTAGTTCAAATTCTTGTTTAGTTACACTAGCAGCATCTCTTTTAATTGATTCTCCTGGTGTATATTTTCTTACGGTTGGTCTATCAGCATTTAAAATTATAACCTTCCTAGCATTTTTAGTGTCACGTTCGTATTTAAAATCACAGTGATTTCTTAACGAAGTAATCGTTCTTAAGGCACGTTCGTACCCTTGATGCCATATTGTTTGAAGTGCATCATTCATTTAATATCATTCCCTTCTTTTTTTAATTTTTCCATTTTGACATTGATGCTAAAGCTTTCTCAAACACTCCTGGTTTAGCCCATTCTTCATCAGTTAGCTTTTTTACATCATCTGGAGAATAATAATCTTTAATTTCCTTTTGAGCGGTAGTATCTTTCATGCTCCCCATAAGAACTGGTTTTTTCTTATCTTGCATTAAATAAAGATTATAAATATCCCCAATAGGTGTTTTAGAATTAAACTTGTTTTTAAAATCAATAAATTTCTTATCTTTTAAGATTTCTTCTTTTGCACCTATTTTTAAAAGTTCACGTTTCTCATTTTCCTCATTTAATGCTTGGGCTAATACGTTAAATGTAAAACGTTCCCTTTCATTTAAGTTTTTATACTCCTTAGCAGCTAACCTATTAGCTTCATTAAGCATTGAATCATATCCCTCGTTAATAAAGTCTTGTGCATCTGCTTTTCCGAGTATTTCATTTTCTCTAGAACTTAGTCCAGGCTTATAAACATCTGGTAACTTAATACCTTCGTTTTCGTAATATTCTCGCAGCTTTTTGTTAGCCTCTGTAATGTCATTTGCACCTAGTGTACTTTTTAATACATTTTCAGTGTCTTTATATTTAGATAACTCTCTTTCAAACTCTCTATCTTTTCTATCAAGACGAGTTTTAACTAATGAATTAAATTCTTCTTGATAATCAGGATTATTTTTTAAAAGTTCTCTAAGTGTTTGCTTAACTTCTTCTTTTTCTTTTGCAGTTTCTTGTTCTTCTGTATCAGCGGTATCAGTTAGCTCTATACCTTTGTCCTCAAAATTTTCTGTAGTTTGAGTTTCTACGTTTTCAGTTTCGTTAGTTTGTTCTAACATTTCTTCATTTTCCATTTAATTCCTCCCGCTTTAAGTCCGTCGACTATAAATTCCATACATTTTACGTCGATATGTTAGACAAGAAAAAAGCAACTACATATTTTGCGTTGCTTGATTCATCATTTGATTTCCCATTTGTGATATAGCTTCAATATCCATTTGATTAGCTATATCTTGTTGCATCTTGGATTTTAATTGCTGTGCTTGTAATTCCATTTGTTCTATTGCACGTGAACGTTCTTTTCTCCTCTTAATTAACTCTAATAGCTTATTTTTTGGCATTGTAGAGTCATCATCAAGTAAACTAACATAATCTTCAAGCATTTGTTGATTTTGAGGCAAAAACAATTGAGATTGCGTTAAATTTTCAATTGATGCTTCTTGTGCATATCTGTCAAAAGCACTTTTTGGAGTTACATCAATTTTAATATTTAACTTTAATGATTCTAAAATTTGCTGTGGAATTGTTATCAATTCTTCGGTTACTTCTCCTGTCGCTGCATCAATTTTTTCATTTAAAACAATTAGATTTTCTGAATAAGTTTTTAACATGTCAAATATAATCAACCCAATATCTTCTATAAATTGGAGTACATTTGCACTTTGTTCGTTAAGCGGTTGTTCTGAAGCTCTTTGAACCGCCAGTATTGCTTTACCGCTTGCTTCATCTGGCTTTATTTGACCAGTTGCCATATCTCCAGCCCCAGCAAGTTCTCTTGATACTGTTATAAGTTCATTTTGTAGATTAGCTATATCTGGACTTATACTTCCAGGATTAGTAATTCTAAAGTAATTGCTTATATCTCCAGCACTTCCATCTTTAATTCGAATAGTTGCACCAACCTTGTTCAATGCTTCGGGATTTTGAATCATATCTTCATTAACAACTTTATAAGGATATGCAATATTTTTAGCAATAAAAGCTCTTCTAGTTGCGGTCTTGTTTACTTCAATTTGATTAGTAATATGTTGTTCTACTTCGCCAACACCTCTAGCATTTCCTTCACAATCTTCCCAGTTCAAATGGGCTACTGGATAATAAGATAACCCTGTATCTTGGTCTTTTGTGATTGTAACGTATTTAACTGACTCAGAAAAATACACTGTTCCTTCTTTCTTGTAAAGAAAAGTTATGATAGTGGTCATATCATCCACTTCATCTTTTGCAGATTCCCCAGATTCATCTTGAGTAAAATTATCTCCATGAATATTTAATATTTCTTCGTCGCTTAATCCTTTGCTCTTCGCATATTCTCTTGCGTTAATTACACTAGAACGTCTCTTAATTAAAATGTATGGTTGACTTTGTATATCATCATCATTCTCATTACCATACATAACATCAACTTTGGATTTTAACTCCATTTTAGGAATATTATCTTTTGTATCCCAAAACCAATAAGCTACTATCTCCCCATTGATTGCAGCTTTTCTAACTGCTTTTTTGATTCGATAGTCCATTTTATTTATTTCGAATATTTTAGCTATTTTTTTAGTTAATAACTCACTAGCACGTTTGGTTACATCTCTAAATTCTTGAGATTCATAATTATCAGAACTATATATAACAGCATAATTCGTACTCGTAACAACACCAACTTTATATTTAACAATTGGTTTTATATAATTTATAGAAATAAGCTCAGTATTTTTATTTACAATTGCATTTTCCCATTGATTTCCGTTAAAAAATTTAAAATTTTGGTCTGTACTAGTATAATAGCCTTTATTTCGCATAAACATTGCATGTTTTTCATATAAATGCCATATATCTGTTTCCGCTAATTCTTTTAAATCAGTTATATCCACTTTTCCACCTCACTTTAATTAATCGGTTTTTGACTTTCTGATGAACCATTATAATTATTGATATTATCCCAACTTATTTGCTCTTCTTTAGTTAATCCTAAATCATCATGTTTCTTAGTGCTTCTAATTATTTCTTTTATTGGCTCTTTAAATTTTGGCAACTCTATTTTCTCGTTATCTCTTAGTTTTTGACCATTTTTGAGACCTAAACTGTATGCTATCAAAACAAAAGTACCAAACACAGCACACAGCACAATAACTTCAATCATTATTTATCACTCTTCTTTTTTCTATAATCTTTAGTTTTTTTTACACTTTTTATCTTAACTTGTTCAGCACCAGAAATTTCTATATTCGTATCAACCTTAATAGTTTCTGCTACATTTGGAATAACTTGTTTCTCTCCATAATAATATCTTTCTCTATATATTTTCTTTTTCATATAATCACTATCTCCTCTCCCCAGTCTTTCTGAACTGGTCTTTCAAAATCAAAATTAAATGTTTTTTCTTTATTTACTATTTCCTTACTTGGTGCCACTCTGCTTACACAAAAATATCTCAACGCGTCAGTAATATGTGTTGGCTCGTGTGGTTCTGTTGTTACATCATTAGGATCTTTTTCATCGTGTTGTAGCTGTGGCAAATATTTAATAAGATTGATACAATTACTAAATATCTTTAAATCGCTATCTTCGTATAGTTCTCCTGTTTGTTCATGTCTTACCTTTTTAACTTTAAGCCATTCTTTTACATTAAGCCAACCCGCTATTCGATTATTGCTAGCTTTAGTTAAATGAATACCACCTTTTAAGAACAGCTCCGCAGTACTCTTTCCAGTGTCGCGATTCCGATTCCATAAATCTGGTGGAGCATATATAAACTTGTATTTATATTGCCTCATGATACTCTTTAATGTTTGTCTTGCTTCACTTACAATCAGATTCGACTTATGTATCTCATTATAAACGTAAGCCTTTCCTTTTGTATCTACCGCAATAAAAAGGACTGCGAACATATCTAGTCCGTAGTCCATAGCAATATATCGATTCCAGGTATCCGGAATTTGAAATGGCTCTATTACATGTATTCTTCTCTTAAATTCAGGAAAGAACATCCCGTCATATATATCCCAATCACCATATTTTAGTGCTTTACGTTCTTTTTCTGGTAAGGCATCTAATCGCTTTATGTAATCCGGGTCATAATCTAACATGAATTTGTTATCCGTAACCAGGCTAGGAATAAATATTCTCGTTACCTCTTGGCCTGTTTCTAATTTACATGTATGCACTGTATTAGGCTCTCCTATATCGATAAATCTTTCTTTTACCCACACATGCCCTACACCACCTGGGTTGGTAGAGCTCTTTATTCTTTTTGGATAAGGATTAGCGCCACGACATCTTGAAATCATGTAAGCATACATAAATTCAGTAAAATGTGTTAATTCGTCAAACCGAATTACATCATATTCAGCAGATTGATATTGATATACGTCTTTCTCGTATTGAATATATCCAAAATCTATAATACTTCCGTTTTGAAACTTCCATGTGTGCTTAGAACTGTTATAGTCTGCTATTGATAATGGATATATTTCTAAACTAACACGTATTAGCGATTTCTCTAAATCCGCAAAAGTACTTCGAAATATAATTTGTTTACTTTTAGAATACTTTAATGCATATAGTAATGCATCTACTAACTGTCCGTATGACTTTCCACCACCGGCAGCACCTAACCTCCGAATAAAGTTTCAAAAGCGCTACTATTGATAAATTGTTCTTGCTTCTTTGTTATAGATAACTTCATTCGGTACACCACCACCTTTATAATATCTAAAAACGTAGCCTTTAGCCTGACTACGTTCTCCTTTTATAACTGCGTTAATATGTTTTGTGCCTAGAGCCTTTTCTGCATCACAAATAGAATCGAATTTATAGATTTTTCCAGTAACTATATTTTTTGCCAAAATTGGAGTTTTTCTTTTTTCGTTAGCTAATTTAGATGCATTAAACACATTAGCCCACAACCCATTTTTAATTGCGTGCAAACAATTTTCTTTGTTAGAAACCCATTCTAAATTGGTAGACTTATTATTATTTTTATTGCCATCTTTATGATTTACTTGAGGTTTATTATCAACATTTGACACAAAACATTCTGCAACCAATCTGTGTATTCTAAAGGTTGTTTTACGTTGGTTCACTGTTACTCGAACGATATGGTATCCTTTTTTGTTTTTTTGTGTCTTTAAAATTTTACCTGTCTTGTTATTTCTTATCTTTCCTAAATTGCTAATTGAAAACATGTTATTTGTGTTGTTTATTATTTTCCAAATTTCTTCCATCATTCTACTACCTTTATTTCCACTTCAAATTTATTATTTTCCGTACTTTCGCCATTAGCTAATCGCATTTTATCATATAATGTTCCTATTACGGTCGTTAAATTATTGACAGGAATATTATCTTTATCTAATTCTTTGTCTAGCTTTTTCATAGCTTTAAGAATTAGTTTGTTTGCAAACTCTGAAAACTCTTCTTTTTTTTCTTCGCAAACTTTCTCATATTCCTCCGCATTCTCACTCTTTTGTTTGTCTATAACATTCTTTACAGTATTAGCACACACGCCAGTTACTCTTGCTGTTTCACTATAATTATTTGTTAGTGCAAAACTAGCTACTATTTCTGCTATTTTTTGGTTATCCACCTTTGCTCCTCTAGCCATGTGCTCACTTCCTTTCATTTAATCTTCGTTCGGTAATATCATAATCATTTTGCCATACGCTTTAGCAACTTCATATTCGATTCTACAACCACGTGCTTGCTCCCAATCATGAGTAAATAAGACTAGGTCTGCTTCAGGCATTACTTCTAGCGACTTTGCTAAATAATAAAGTGATGATTTATTTTCAAAATCAAACAGATTATTCAAAATTTCGTTTTTTTCTAAACTGGTATCTTCAATAATTTTACTTCTTATTTTTAATATTTCTTCTTTTGTTTTACCTTTCATTGGTTGACTAATCATTACTTTCATAATTTCCTCACTCTCCTTAAATAACTATCTTTTATTAATAGATTTCCTTTCTTACTTCTGTCCGAACAATGCTCCCGTTCGAACTGCTCTAGTATATCTCGAATTCTTAATAGATTCTCTCTATCTAAATAGCCTTTGATATTTTGGTCTATCATTTCACTGGTTATCACTAAAAACATGTCATAGTCCTTTGCTTCAATCAAGTGTAGATATTCATGAGAGGTTGATTGATTTAATATAGCTCCATTCCACCATAAATAACCTTCTCCTAATCCCATACTCTTGCAATTCCTACGAGGCACTATGGTATGGTGAAAGCTAAGAGTATTCTTTTTTAAGGATGGATAACCCATAAAGTCATAGCCAAGCTTCATTATTTTGTAATACTCTATCATTTCTTTTGTTATTTCTCTCATAATACCTCGCTCAGACAATTTTTATGTTTTTTCTTATTTGAAAGTACAAGTCGGAATAAAATGAATAAAAGACTTATTGGTTTATACTAGTTTTTGTTTTAGTTAGTAAAGGAGCGTTCTTGTACTCTCAAATAAAAAATCATGGTTGGCGAAGTAGGACTTGAACCTACAACCGCTCGGATATAAGCCGAGAACTCTAACCATTGAGTTATTCGCCAATAAAAGGATAAACATTTGTATAGTAAAGGGTTAACCAAACATTCTATACGCACTTATAGTTTTTACATAGTTTATTATTAATCTCGTTGTGCTATTGAGTTAGCAGTTGCTTCAACGTTTCTGCATCAAAACTACAACCTAATAAAAAAAGATACAAATTAATGTATCTATTAGTCAATGGAGCTAGATTGGAGTCATAACCTCCACACTAGCATATAAGAGGCACTACCTCTATGTTGCTTTCCTCACACTGTTTCGGTTGGTTCTCCACACAGTTCTTTTGAAAAGCAATTTGAGATTATCACTAAAACTCCAACAAACAATCTCGAGTATTTGTTTATGAGATAAGTATAATTATCTCATTATACACATTATACCACTTAAAACGGTATCAAACGGTATCAATTACTCTTGACACCAATTTTTTTTATCTTTTTATATCGAATATATTTTAATTTAGAATATCCTTCCCCATGGTGTAATATTCGGTCAATTTCTCGCCAACTTCTTCTCTCTTCTTCTTTTAAATAAACGATATAGCCTATCTCATCATACTCTGCCATTCTTTTAAGTTCGTTTGCAATATATGCTTTATAAGAATAAATAGATGCTAATAAGCCATATATTTTAGTGTCATATTCTTCAGATTTTTGAATATAATTTAGAAAACTATCAAAATTAGTGTGGGAACTATCTACTACTATGTCCTTTATTTGCATTGCTTTAGGTTGTACTTTTAACAAATTAATATTCTTTTTAGTAAGATAAATATTTAATTCATTTTCTAGCTTTTTAATTTCATTCTTTACTTCGCGAATAGTTAAATGTTGTTCCATTTATTTTGCCTCCACTACAATATCTTTATAATCGATATGATTTATAATAAGCATTGCTCTAAACAACTTTAAATCTTGAACTCGAATTGATTTATTTATTTTTATTACTTTTGATACTGGATTATAAGTAATATTGCACTTGTTTATTATTTTCAATGTTGCTAAGTTTTGTTTTAATTTATCCAACTAGATCACACTCCTATTAGCTTTTTTATTTCTTCTTCTGTATAAACTCTATTAATGTATTTAGCATTTTGATGCCTTTTATTTTCTTTTCCAATTGCACTTAATAAGAACTTTCTATTTTCAATGTTTAACAATTTGTTTTTTTCAAATTTGAACACTTGTATTAAGTCCATATCATTCTTTATTTTTCTTCTCTCTAATCTTAATTTATGTAGCTCTCTTATAACTCTATAGCACTGATTGGTTCTTAGCACATTATTTTCTATTAAATGCATTAAATCACATATTTTACTATCAACATTCGACAATAGATTAGATAAGCTATCATCGTATTTATCTAATTCATCTAACAATTTACTGACTTCAATTATCTTATCTTTTACATTAATTTCTATCATCATCTCCTTTTCTATTTGTTAATTTATAATACCATTCAGTTCCATCTAATCTTTTATTATTTAACATATACTCAATAGCAAAAGGTCTTTGGTAATCAATTTCTTTATTTTTTCCATCTATTAGCGTTGCAACATATACATCACTTTTTGCTAGCGTAGATTTAAAGTAATTTCTCTCCATTCTAAAATTTCAACATATTGTTCTGATATTTCTTTAAATGAAATTTCATTTTTATATAGCCAAAGAAATACTAAATCTTCTTTTTTCTCTAGCATTTCTTCTTCTTTTGTTAATTTAATCATTGATTATCACTCTTTTCTACTAAATTAGCTCCTATTAAATCCTTAATTTTGCTGTATATTATTTCATCATTTTCTTTAATCATTTCGTTATATGGCCTTGAAAAAGAAATGTGTACTGTTTTATCTTTATATATATTTATTACATAATTATTTCCAAACTTATAATAATCAACTAACGCTTTTTTGTTATTGTGTTTTATGTAGCCATATTCTTCCAATTCTTTTGAATCTACATTATCTTTTATCTTTATCATATTACTCCATTTCTAAAATGATATTTGCTTGTTTTTTAAATGATAATTTTCTTCCTCAAGTTCTTTAATTCTCTTGTTCTTTTCATCTATAATCTTTAAATAATGTTTATCTTTATTTTTAACAATTTCTTTCAAAAGCTTATTATCTGATTCTAACATTATGTTTTTTCTCTTTGTTTGTCAAAATTTGCTATCTTATAAGCATCATCCATACTTAAATATGCTCCTTTCATAATATAAACTCTCTTATAAAACGATTAGCATATTGCGAACTTATCGTGCTTCTTTCAACTTTATTTTGCTGTTCAACAATTTTATATTCAATGTGTGATAGTGGTTCAAATAAAATATTATTTTTAGGGTCATAATTAACAAAAAAATACTGTGTAGGTTTTGAATAATAATCACCATTTTCTCGCCTATTTTTATCAATTAGTTTTGGCTTTAAGCCCCAATATCTCTTTAAATAATGTTGCTCTGAATATGGATTTTCAATAATTAAAGGTATGCCTTTACTAATACACACCAACACTAATTTTGTCACTATTTTGTAATTATGATTTAATTCATCATGCAACTTTAAATCATTTTCTAATTTTTTTTCGATACTCCAATTTTTATAACCAGAATTTTCTCCTCGAAAACATAATATAATTTGATCTTCAAATCTCACACAAGGGAAAAATGCTATAATAAAATCTTCATCTTTGTTAAAATTATCGAATATACTTTTCTTATTATCATAAGCATTCTCTATTTCTTTGAATAAATCTACTTGATAATCAGTTTCTTCAAAATCATTTAATATATCATAATCGTATGCCTCATATCCTAATTTTTTGAATTCATTTTTAAATGTCCCACTTTGTTCAAAAAAACAATGATATTTCATATATCCTCCTTAAAATCAAAGCCCAAACTCGCTACCACAAACTCGGCTTATAGTAAAGGAAGTGTCCATTGTTATGGATAGTAGCTTTTAAATTTATTAAAATGGTAAATCTTCGTCTCTAATTTCTATCTCTTCGCCAAAATCTTTAAATGGGTCATCTGATTCGCTCTGCACTGTCTCTGCAGATTTTTTACTGCTGTCAATCACTTCATCTGCTGTTTCAAATTCAGAAACGAAGATAAATGGTATTGTTTCTTTTTCTTTTAAATCAAAAGATAACCATGCATTTTTTATATAAATTCTAGTTTTATTTTCTAATACTGTGTCTTTCTTAAATTTGCACTTAATGTAACCGTTTACCCATTTGCCTGTTGTATCTTTCTTAGATATTCCAAGTTTATAAAATGTATATTGGTTATAGTCATTTCTAAATACTGTATAAGGTTGTTTTGATTCTATATTCATATTTTTGCCTCTTCCTAATTAAAATCAGTATAGATTTTAAAGCTATAACAGTTATTCAGTCTTCAGCGTGAATACTGGGCGCACACCATAGCTGTCATGCACGCTGTGCCAGTTGAGGCTGCCAGCCGAACCCACATAGAACACGCTAGCATAAGAACCAAACTCTAATTTTTTCATATCGTTGTAAGGAGTCATCGTCCAATACCACTTATTTATATTTCGATGTTCTTCGTCGAGTTCTTCTACCTCTTCTTTAGTAAGCAACCTGATATCACCCACTACATCAAGCCCAGCCAATTTATCTTCTTTAAAACTGCTATTTAGTACTTTATAAACATAGCTATCTTCAAACTTGTTGTTTCTAATATCAGAGTTATATCCTACACAATAATCAGAACTATCTTGATACCAAGGGTCTGTAAAATACTTTAGCATTTCTTTTCTTGATAAAACATCTTTCATGCAATATGTTATTTTGTGTTCTTCCGCATTAACATCAAGTACGAAATAAATATTACCAGCAATGCTTATCTCATCATATTTCTTCTTTTCTTTTTCATCAATATTACTTAAATCTTCTTTTAACAGTTTTAGTAAACTTTCTTTATCTTCTCTATTTAGTTCTACATAATTATTTAATAAATTCTTTGCCATATTCTTTTATTCTCCTATTCTTTCTCTCTTTATTTTTATTACTGGGCGCACACCCCGCGCGAGATTCACGTAGAGGCTGACGAGGAAGCCACTTGAATGCACACAGAACATGCGAGCAAGACTGCAATCTTCACTTACTCCATAAGAACTTGTCATAGTCCAATAAGTTTGGTTACAATTTCTAACACTCATAGGCATAGCTTCTATATTTCGAATTGTTGGTATTCTAATAATACTGTTAGTAACTCTATCTTCATCATAATTAACTTTCATCAGCATTAAATCATCTATGTTTAACTTTTCAATAAAATCGTTTAATATCTTTATGCAATTACTCTCTACAAAATCATTGCTGTTGCTATCACTATAAGTACAAGTTCCAATTATATCTTTTGACATTAGTGTAACTGTATCATTTTTAATCTTGATAACATACCATTCATGATTACAGTATTTTACTACGTCGTATAGTTTTAGTTCTTTACCTAAACTTTCAATATACTCTTCTAGTTCTTTAATCTTTTTTAAAGCATCTTCTTTAGTTAATTGCTTCTTCATCTTCTATCCTCCTTAATTGTCTTTCTATTTTAAGCTCCATGACATTCATTAAAGCTTCATTTGATATATTGTAATATTGCCTAAATTGTTCTAACATGACGTAACAGTCTGCTATTTCTTCTGCTATATGATTGTCAAGCGGTCTTATGTCTTGTACTGATGTGTCGTCTCCCCAACGAATTTCTCTTTCAATTATTGCCTCGTTTAACTCAAATACTTCACTTTGAAAATATTTAAGCTGTTTAGGTAATCCATAATGCTCTACTATCTTTAATAAATCTTCTTTCATAACTCCTCCTAATCAATCATAATAGCATCTGCTATATTGAATATTTCTTTTAGTGATTTAGCATTGGCACCTTTTTCATACTCATCAAAATTACCTTTATCTTTTTTACCAGCAATTATTTCTTTTACTAGTTTAATGTTGTTATTGGTCGCATCATATCTAACAGAATCTTCAATCATAGTTAAATCTTTATTTCTAAAAATAATTAATATTTGAGCTTCTGGTTCTTCATTTTTAAATGATTTAGGTTTAGAAATAACAGCTATAAAATTGTATATATTATCGTTTCTTTCACCTATAACTTTGCATTCACTTGTTGCCTCGAATATTTGGCAAAAGAATCCGTCATCTGAATATATTTCACCTGGACAATAACATCTATTTTCCAAATATTCTTCCATATCTAAAATATCTTTTAATTCCATTTATTTTCCCTCCTTCAATTCATAAACTACATACCTTGCTTTATCTCCATAACGATTTATATTTTCAGTCCAGTTGCTAGCAATCATATAGCCATCAAGTCTTAATTGTCTAATATATTCGCTTAATCGTGTGATGCCATAATTTTGTATTGCTTCCCAACTTGTAATCGTGCCATGTTCTTCTAAATGTTCCAAAACCCTATCTCTAGCGGTTTTAGTCATCTATTGCCTCTATTTTCTCTACTGGAGCACTATGACATTTGCTAGTAGAATATAAACCTACTCTTGTGCCATAACTTATCTTTACATCTTGACCTATTAATTCATGTGCTTGATTAACTATCTCGTCATCTTCAATGCAATATTGTTCTTGTGAATTTTCACTAGTTTTAATGTATATTGATGTTGTTCCAAAAAAGTCTCTATCTACACTTGTTATTGTTCCAATTGTACTTCCCGCATTTTTATCTATCACAACAAAATATATACCTGGTATTATTTCAAAAAACAATACCGCAATAGCACAAATTATTCCAGCACCAATCTCATCTTCTACAAAGCCAATTATTAATGTTGCAATTGCTCCAACAAATATAGCAATCGCTAAAATTATCATTATAATATCTAACCAATTCATTTTCATTCCTCCTAAATATCAATTTCTATATCTTTAAATTCTCGAATATCTATGTATTCGTCTAAATTTTCTTTTATATCATCTTCGATTTGATCTATATCCCAATTTTTCGGAACATAATCATAAATTTGATAAGTTACTGTTACTTCTCCTGTAACCAGTTTTTCTTCTTCCTCAATAGGACTTGGATAACTTCCTGCCCCTAAAGCATCACTACTATCGTACTCGTACATTCTTTTCCATCTCCTTTATTAAATTTTCTATTTCTATATCCTCTAAAGTTTCAATACCCAGGTTTCTAGCTTCTTGTACTAAGCCATCTACGAAAACACTCATTTCTCGGCTATCATATTGGCTAGTGCCTTTAAAAACTAAGTAGCTTTTAAATGTATTGCCGTTATTCTTGAAAACTCCCTGTTCTTCATAATATTTGAAATAATCACTTGCATTTACATTTGACAACATACTTATATAATCTCGTTGACCGTATGATTTTAACATTTGAAAATATATTTCCTCTTTTGAAAGCCTTAAAGCATTCGCTATTTCGTTAATTAAATGCCAAGCATAATTATTGGCATCTAAACTGCGTTTATTTCGATGTTTATCGATTTTTAAATCGTATATTGTGCTTTTATCTAGCTTATATAAGAATTGTTGTATTTCTATTTTAGTACCTGTAAATGTCATACAACCACCTTCTCCTTATGCTCATGCATGAATATATATTGCGAATTACTGCCCATATTTTCCATTAGCCACTCTGTAGCTTGTACTTGACTTAAATGTGTTTTTTCAACTCTATCTTCGTAATAATATTCTCCTTTTTCAATATGTTTTTGCTTGCGTTCTTCTAGTTGCTTTTTATCTTCGTAATTTCCCTCTATAAAATACATGTCATAATCTTTAGCTTCAATATTTTCTAAAGAATTTGTGTCTGTTGCATAGAAGTATTTTTTATCATTTACAAATAGCTTATAACCACAGTTCAATACATCGTGTTGTAAATCAAAAATTGTTACTATTAAATTATCTGAATATTTAAAACTGCTTATATTGTCATAAACATCAATATTTCTTTTATCAACACCACATTCAATTAAATCCTTTACAAGCCATTCACAGCATCCAAACCTTAAAGTCGGTCTTTCTTTTACTAACTTTTTTAACGTAGTTTTGTTAAAATGATCTGAATGAATATGAGTAAGTAACACTAACTTTAATTCTTGATAGTAATCTTTAAGTTTCTTAAAAGAAACACCACAATCAATCAAGATTATATTCTCAACAATCGTGGCATTTCCAAAACTACCACTTTCAATAATTCTATAATTCATTGATGTCTACCCTTTTTACTTCTTCATTATTTTCTTCTATTTTAGTTTCTATTATTGTTTTTTCATCAGCTGTTATATAGTTATAGCTACCATCGGTATTTTGGATTGTTTCGTCTTTTTCAAATGCTTCTCTCATTTCTATACTCATTACACCCCACTTAGAAATTAATTGTCTAAGCATAGTTTTTTTAGCCATATCATCAAAATTTTTATACCAATGAGAACTATATTTCCACATATCATCTTGTTTTACTTTTCCTGCTAAAAGTAATTCATATCCTTTTTTAGAAAATGCTGGAGCATACTTATCAGCATGGTTTATCATTTTATTTTTGCTCCAATATATTGCTTTTTTGAATCCATTTAGATATTCAAACATCGCATAATATCCTATAGTTGTAGTATTTTCTCTTTGTTCATCATCTTGTATTAAATTTACCTTAATTTCTTCTGTCATCAAATTAAATTCTTCTAATTCTCCATCTTTTATTTCAACAACATTAATTTTTTTATAGTTACCACTTCTAATTGCTAATTGAATATACCCTTTATATCCAAGTATAAAAGTTGCTACTTTACCTTTTACTTTATCTTTAAAAGGAACCAGGTAATATTGTCCTAATTGCGGGCTTGGACTAAGATTTAATGCCTCACCTAATAATGCTCCACTTAACACAGTTCCTGCATCACATTCTTGTAAATCGCTATTGATTGCTACTGCACTAGAAATACTTGCTATAAATCTTCTTGCTCTATCCTGGTCTCCTAAAGTGTTATTAATTAGCTTTTGATAGGCATCTGTTTGAATTGCAACACTAAATTTAGGTTTTGTCATGACTTGATTACTCATAATCGTATCCCTCATTTTCTAAATAATTTTTTAATTCTTTTAGTTTTAACTTTGAAGCTCTAACCTTGAAAGTCATTTCATAAATTTCTTCTCTATCGGCTTCGATTACTTCCTTTGTTGGAGCATTTAAAATTTTCCCTATTTTTTGAACATTCTCTATTTCTATGTCTTTCTGTGCTTGTTTTTCTTCTTCCTTTTTCTTTAATTCTTCAAGTTCTTTATATCGATTTACTACTGTTGTAATTGCTAAAGATACATTTAGATTTTTCTTGTATTCAATTAAGATTTCTTCTTTGTGTTCTTGTGAATCAATTAGTGCTAAATCATCATTAACTTTATCTAAAAATTCTTTCGTTTGTTCTTGTAATTTTTTATCACTAATACTCAAAGTAATGTTTAAATTCAATTGTTCAAATTTTACAAAATCAATTTTTAAAAATTCACAATATTCTTTAAAGTAACTTTCAATTTTATTTTTCTTAACTTGTTTTTGTTCATCTTCAATCTTATTAATTTTATCTGTTAAAACCTTATAAGCATTCTGCAACTTTGTTTTCGTTGTTTCTTCATATTTTTTATTAAAATTTTCGTAAGGTTCATTAATCTTATTTTTTATTTCTTTTCTTTTATCTTCAAGAAGATTTAAAGTATTACTAATTTCAGTTCTTCTATTTTTTACTTCTTGTTTATTATCTTCTGTGCATTCTAGTTTATCTAAGTCTTTTAATTGATTGTCTATAAACTCACCTATCAATTCTAGTTGCTCAAATACTTTCGGCATTTGCTCTATTTTTACTATTTCATTTAAGTTCAATTTTTCTTCCATCATTTTCCACTCCTTTTTTGTAATTTTTCAATCTTTTTTTGCTGTTGTTCTATCACTTTATCTTTGCATTCTAATTGCTGATTTTTAAGCTTTAGTGCATCTTCGTATTCAGCTATTTTGTGTGCTTTTGCATTAAAGTACATTTCTTCTAATCGTTTTTCTCTATCACTTTGAGCCATGTTAATTTTTCGCATTAATGCAATTTCCACTTGGTCAATTCTATCTAAGATTGCCTCTTTATCTTTTCTAAATAATTTCATATCTTTAACATCTCCTTTAGTTCTTTTTCTTCTTCTTCAGTTACAGTTTCTACTTTAATATTTTTCCAATCACGTAATTTTTTTTCTTCTGTCGTTGGTAAGTATTTACTTAACTCTGCAATGTTTGGGAAGTATTTTTCATTTCTAATTGCTTGCATAACTGCATTTTTGAAATCAGTTTCTGTTTCATTTTTAAAAAATTCGTAGTACATTTTGTACAAAGATTGTGTGTGCTTTTTGTTGTAATTTAATAAGAGCATCTTATAATAATTATCGAATATATATTTATTTAACACACACTCCTTCTCCTTATCCATATCCATCTCCTATTCCTATTCCTTTTCCTAGAGGAAAATGGTTTTGATTTGATTTCAATTTGATTTTCATTTGGTTTCATTTTGATTTGGATTTGATTTTTTTTTGGATTTTGTTAGGGTTGGCTCTACTAAAACCCATGCTAGTTTCATTTTTCCTTTAAATTCGGGGGTTTTATCATAAAAAACATACTTGACAATTGCTAGTAAAAATTCTTTTTGTTCTTTTTCTGTAAGTTCTTCCATTGCCTCAGCATAACTTTTAAAAAACGTAAATGACTTAATGTTGTTCATGAATCACACCACCTAATTTGACATTTTTGATTAATTTTGCTATAATTTTTGATAGAAAAATTAATTTTTTGTGTGCTTAATTTTTCTTTTTTTATGCTATTTTTTATCATATTGCTAACCCAAATATGATGATTAAATAAATCATTATTCCAAATGTAGAACCCCATAACAAATCTTTAACCCATATTTTTAACTTCAACTGTTTCATTTTGTTCCCCTCCATTTATTCCCATCATTTCGTCAAAATACCATTTTAATATCTTTCCCTGAATGCTAACTGCATCAGGATATTTTTTTTCAAACGATTTCCTTAATTTTCTTATAATTTCATAAGATTTGTTTTCTCCAGTTCCTGTTATTTCCATAACATCTTCTACTGTGTAATATTTCATAAGTTTATACCTTCTTTCTATCGTGAGATTTTTAAGCAATTACAGTTGCTAATATTTGATTTACCTTGCTTTCTAATTTATAATAAAGAGTTAGAAAGTGAGGTGAAATAATGAGTACAAAAGACAAATTCTTAATTACTAAGGATATTATTGTTTCTGTAATGTCTAATACAAATATGCTTGCTAGTGAAAGACTTGATTTAGTTCCAGATGCCTTTGAAAAAATATTTAACAAACTAGATGAATTAGACAAGAAATCACAAGAACAAGTAAAAGACATTTTTATAGAGCAACCCAAAGTAATTTAAAGAAAAGTCTAAAGATTAGATACTAGCACTATCTAGTCTTTTAATATTAATTTAATTAACTCAACATCTTCTGCACTATATATTTCTTTTTTGCATAAATCATTAACTATTTTTTGTTCTAGATCTTTTTTATTATAATTTTCTTTTAAAGTTATTGTTATTTTATCTGCATCTTCTCTAACATAACTTGTTATATCTGTTTCGATCTTTACTTTCATATACTCTCCTATTCTTCTTTTATTGATTTTTTCTTATCACTCCTTTACAATATTGCATTGAAAGGAGATGAGTTTATGTATACAAAATTTGATAAAGATATGTATATAATTTTGAAATGTATTGATAATTATGCTAGTTTTGAATTGGGTAAGTCCATATTGTTTAATAAGTATAATTATTCAGAAAATTATGTTAATTTTATTATTGAAGAAGCTTGTAATAACAATTTTATCAACGGAATAAACGTTGAAGCAAATAACGAAACAAATACTAAATATATTGTCAATAGTGATAATGTGTATATCACTAGAAAAGGACTATATTTTATAAAAGAGTATAAGTTAAGAATTTGGAAAAAATTTCAACCTATTCTATTAATGTTATTAACTGCAATAGTTACTTCAATTATTACGACTTCTATAAATAATGAATTAGCTGAAGAAACCCAACAGATAATATGCGATTGCAATCCCGATGGGAATTCCAATTAACATGGGCAATATGAACTTGACGATTTCAGCTATAACTATATGTTCTAAGAAAAAATCTTCAATACTATCCAAAATATTAACTATCTTTTTCAATTGTATATTCTCCGTTCTATTCTTCTTTTATTTCTTGATCGAACAAATCCTCTAACAAATAATTAGTGTTTAATCTTTCGTTAATGATCTTTTTTAAAATTTTCGCTTCTTTGGTAGTGAAATCTGCCTTTCCATTAAGTTTTAGATTAATTGTACTTAATGACTTAATGCCTAAAGCATCTCCGACTTCAGATTGTGTTAAATTTGCTTTATCTAAAAGCATTTTTAATTTATACATATTACACCTCCTATCTTTTATACGAATTTTCGTATATGTTTGTTAAAAAAATATTTAATTTTTCTAACTTCACCCCCATTATATATGATTTTTCGTATATTGTCAATATAAATTTATGATTTTTTATAAAAATGTTTGATTTTTCGTAAATTGCATATTATAATAATAATGAAAGGGGAATTATTATGTTGGAAGAAAAAATAAAAGAACTGATAATTGAAAAATATGGTTCTGTTCGACAGTTTGCATTAAAAATTGATATTCCTTATACTACTATTGATAGCATATTAAAAAGAGGTATTGACAATTCTAATGTTAGCAATGTAATAAAAATGTGTAAAGCATTGGGGCTATCAGTTGATAAATCTATCGAAAGTAATGAATTAATATCAAGTCTAAACTTTGATAACGCCACAATGATTGCAATGATTAATGATGTAGTTCATATTCCAGTATTAGGAAAAATACCAGCTGGAATGCCATTAGAAGCTATAGAAGACCAATATACAGTTGATACTATCGATATACCAAAGGATTGGCTAAAAGGTAATAATAAGTATTTTGCTTTAAAATTAGAGGGCGATAGTATGGAGCCTGATTATTTAGATAAAGATATAGTCATATTTAAACAAGCCAATGATTGTGAAAGCGGTCAAGATTGCTGTATTAGAATAAATGGTTTCGATGCTACTTTTAAAAGAGTTAGAAAACAAGAAAATGGGATTATGATAATACCATTAAACGAAAATAATTCAACTGGTTTTATTTCTACATTTTATTCTAAAGAAGATATAGAAAGAATGCCAATTGAAATATTAGGAATTGTAAAGCAAATTAGAAGAAATAAATGAAAGAAGTGTGAATTTATGAAAAAATATATGTTAATTTTATTGTTCTTGGTGGCTGTTACTGGGTGTCAAAGCGAAAATAATTATACCGTGGAATTGGATAATCAAAAAATTTCCATATGTGGAGAAGAAAAGTTGCTAACAGACTATACTTACAATAACGAATTAAATATCTCTGCTCTTATAGAAGATGTAGAATCTTGTAATGATGTATTAGTTAGCGATAAAGAATTTTACAAGCAAAATTATGTAGAATTAGCAGAAGATTACAATAATAGATTACAAGAATTAGGGATAAATGAACATATCCTAACAGATACGAGTAGATGAGGTACTTAAATGAAAACAAAAGAAAGAATTTTTTTAAAGCCAATAATAATCATTCCATTATCAATCATTGTTTTAGTAATTATAATCGGTGGTTTTGTAACATATAATACTTATTTAAAAGAAGAAAGTGAAAAAGAGCAAACTAACTTAAAATTAGAGAATGAAGAAAAAGCTGAAAAAGAAAGACAAGAAAATTTATCTGTATGTATCGTTCAAGCAAAAACATCGCGAGAAAATTTATGGAATAATAATTGTGATACACAGACAGACGGAAGTTGTACCATCCCTAGCAATAGCGGAACTATTGAATGGATCGAGCAAAGATATCAACAGGATTTAGATAATTGCTATCAATTATATGGCAATTAAAGTATGAAGATGAAGCAGATAGATATATAAAAGAATTAAAAGAAAAATTAAACAAATAAAAAAAAGCTAGTGCTGTAACACTAACTCCCCTGCTATAAGCAGTACGTAAATTAAAAAATCCCACGATAGAATTATTTTTTTACGTACTCTAATTATAGCAAAAATAAATTAATAAAGCAATAATTGGAGGTTAGAAAATGAATTTAAAAGTATATAAAAAAACAAGGTATCAAAACATATATCAACATATAAAAAATAAAAACTATGTTATATCAATTAGTAAGCCTGAAAAGACTAGTATAGCAGAGATAGATGGTGCAAAGATATATGATATAGACGAAGCTATAAACATTCGTGATAACGCCCGAAAAAAGAAAAAAACAGATATTAAAAGAATCGGCGGGTTTGATGAACTTTTTGAAAAATATATGAATTACTGTAAAAATATAGAAAGATTAGCTTATAATACTAATCAGAAAAAAGAGAAATTATATAATTCCTTTTTTAAAGATAAAATAAGTAAAAATATTAACAAAACTAATGAATTATTTTGGAGTTCTTTTATAGATGATTTAAATACTACAGTAAAACAAAAGAATGAAGTTATTAAAGAATTAAAAGCTTTTTTTAATTGGTGTAAGGATCAAAACTATATAATTGATAACCCTATGGATAACGTGAATAGATATAAAGTTTCAAAATCAGAAATGAAATATTGGACACCAGATGAATTAAAAAATTTTTTAGAGTGTGTAAGATCAGATTTAAATTCTTCTAATAAATCTATAAAAGCTAAAGCTTTTTTAACTAAAACACTTGTAGAAATTACATTCACTTTAGGAGATAGAATTGGAGAAACTAGAGCTTTAACTTTTGGATCTATAGATGTTACAAAAGAAACTTTAAGTATACTCCACTCTATCAATTATGATCGAACATCTGATGATTTTGTGTCTAACACTAAAACATACGAGTCTGAAAGAACAATTGATATTTCCCAAAAACTTATAAATAGTATCAATGATTATAGACTTTTTTTAGAAAAAGAACTTAGATATAATATAACGGATGATATGTTAATATTTTTTAATCATCAAACCAAAAAGCCATATTCTGATGTAACTTTAAGAAAACATTTTTATTATTATTGCAACAAAGCGAATGTTACAAAAATAAGAATGTACGATTTAAGACATACTTATGTTGCAAATATGATGGCAGAAGGTAAAGAAGCTTATCTATTTAGTAAACGTATAGGTCATAAAAATATATCTACTACTATTGATATATATGGACATCTATCAAATAAAACTAGAAAGGAGTTAGCTCAAGCAACGGATAAATATATATAAAAAAATTACTCCCATTTTACTCCCAAGTACAAAAAATGAGAGTAAAAATAAGAGTAATTTAAAAATTAGAAACAATAAAAGCCCTTTATTTAAGGGATTTCATAATATATATAAGAGCCCACCACAGGCACCATTGGGAAATCTGCTCGAACTTTATAGTTCGAGTTTTTATATATCTTAATTCACTAATATTTGAAAAATCACTATAATATAAAAGATTGCATAGAATTCCATTGCAATTCTTTCTATTTAAATGATTTTATTTTTATTTTATAAAGACTTTACATTTTATTTCTTTGTTGATTAATTTTGTGAATTTTTGGCCATCACCTATATTTCCAACTATTTCACCATAATGGGTTGGTATCGCTATTTTAGGTTTTATTTCATTAATTAATTCTGCTGCTTCTTTATAATCCATTGTGTAGGTTCCACCAATTGGAATAAAGGCAACGTCACAGGATACTTCTCTATTTTCTTCAGTTATATCTGTATCACCAGCAATATAGTAGGTAATATTATCAATAGTTACTAAATATCCTACCCAATTATTTTCTTTGGGATGAAAGTTTTTATTGGTATTGTAAGCAGGAATAGTCTTGAATGATAATTTCTTTACAGTATAGTTTTCATTAGGCTTTACAAGCGTTATACTGTCCTTTGTAAAGTCTAATGTTAATAGCTTGTCTAGTAAGTCTAGTGGTGCTACTATTTGGGTATTCTCTTTTCTTACCTTGTTTATATCTTCTTCAGAATAATGGTCGTAATGACTGTGAGTTATAAAAATGATATCGGCATCATGATATTCTTTATCTATTTTAAAAGGGTCAAAATAAATAATTAATCCTTTGTTTATTTTAATGCTACTATGACATAATACTTCAATTTTATCTAACATTGTTCTTTTCCTTTCTTAATCTATTCTTAGTAGTTTGTTTTTATTTTCTTTTTCGATTTCTTTTAAACTTTTTTCAGGTGTTGGTAGGTCTTCGGGCATTGTTCCACCATTTTTTTGGATTACTTCCCTAATATTTTTCCCTATATTATAGTGAACGGTACATGATTCGGTTTCTCCTTTTATGTTATCTTTCTTTAATTTTTGTTCAGTTTGAGAAATTCTAAAGAGGTTAGCAATTAATTCATCACTTCCCATATTATCTAATATATCTTCACGATTTTAAGGAATAATTGCCCTTTTTCGTTAAATTTCTTTGATATAACCTTTTTTCATCTTCCGTTAAATTACAATATTCTTGTTCCGTTAGTTCTTGCTTTCTTGTTTGAATAGCAAAATAAGTTTGGGCAAGGGCAATCACCTTTTTTCTTGCATCACCATTTTGGGCAATAAGATAACAAGCATAACGTGTTAAATGATAATCTTCAATTAATTCTTGTTTGCCTTTACCACTAGTTATTGTCTTCCCGACTTCAGGAAAGCAATCATTTACATTATAACCACTAAGTCTACAACTAGTTTTTGCCTTATCAATTACTTTGCTAAAATTTTCCCATTTAGAATACTCAAGTACTTTCATAAGTTCTCTTGCACTCCAATATTCTTCACCAAATTCATCCGTATGTTTAATTTCTTCAAAATTATTTTCTGTATATTTTTCTAATTCATTCATTTTAATTCCTCCCC
This sequence comes from uncultured Bacilli bacterium, assembly GCA_944327365.1. Lineage (GTDB taxonomy): Bacteria > Bacillota_I > Bacilli_A > RF39 > UBA660 > Caccenecus. The sequence goes on along the minus strand of CALVHI010000008.1, from coordinate 1,533 downwards.
TGAATTATTTTTATAGCTTAATTGTAACATATGTTCGCTAATTACGTCAAGATAAAAAGAGCGCAAATTAAAAAATCCTTTATACTTATTTAACATTTTGATATAATAGATATAGAAAAAGGAGGACTTATAAGAAAAGGAACGAAGCATTTAAGAATTGCTAGTATTATTCAAATTATTCTTGGTATAGGTACTATTGCTCTTGCTTATTTTTTGCTAGACAAAGGGGATGTACTAGCTTCAGGTATTAGCGGAGAACAAGCTTTTAAAGAACTAATGCTTACATATGGAGCTTCAGCATTTCAAATTATTGCCGGTTTGTTTGGTTTGATACTTGCTAAAAAGAAATCTTTATTTACCGTTATTTTAGGATTGCTTTTATTTATTCCCCAATTAATTCAATTTATTCATACAGATGATAACATTCCTTTTATTATTGTTAATATTGTTTTCTTAATATTTCCTTATTATTATTTACATAGTGCTTATAAAAATTTTAAAAAGGATTAGATGGGTCACCATCTTTTTTTATTGAAAAATAGATGGCTTTTGCCACCTATTCAACTGATTTTAATGATTCGACCATATCTATTTTCTTTAATCTTTTATTGGTTATTATTTGAACAATAATCGTAAAGAAGACGATAATTAAGAATGAATATATATAACTTGGCCATAAAATATCATGTAAGAATAAAATGTTGTCTGTTTCTGCTACATTAATCACATACATATGTAAGAATATTCCGGCAACTAGTCCTAAGAGAATGCCAAATATCGTTAAAAATAGCGTTTCTCTATAAACATAGCTTGATACTTCTTTGTCATAAAAGCCTAGTACTTTAAGTGTTGAAATTTCTCTTATGCGTTCGGCAATATTAATCGTTGTTAAGTTATATAAAACAATAAATGCTAACATACATGAGGCACCAATAATCAGCAAAACAATTAAGTTTAATCCTCCTACCATATTATCAAATACTTCTATATTATCTTCCGTAAAATTGATGGTACTAATAAGCCCTGCATCCATCCACTTTCTAGCTAGTTCATCATGATTGATATCCTCATTTAGATTGGCCATAAGCATGTTGTATTTTAATTCTGTTTCAAAATATTTTTCGTAGGTTTCTTTATTCATATAAATGTAGTGCATGGTATAGTTTTCTACTATTTCCGATACAGGTAAGACAGCTAATTCGTTATTGCTGTTTCTTACTTTAATAAAATCGCCTATTCTTACATCTAATAAATCAGCCATTTTTTCACTAATTACAACTCCATCATTTGGGAATGTAAACTCATCATTTACTTTACTATTAAAGGTGATAAATTTATCTATTTCTTCCGTATTTGATACCGCTATTAAATAGACATCATGACTTAAATCTTTGGCTTCAAAAGTAAATGATGCTTGATAGATTGGCATGTATTCACTAATATTATCATTTGCTAATCTGGAAGTTATGCTACTATCCATACTTGTAAAGGAATTTTCTAAAACAAATAAGGCATCATAATGATTAATCTTGC